>JBATUQ010000005.1:0-6798 GCA_049671285.1 Leeuwenhoekiella sp.
TTATGGAGCATACCGTATACATCTTGTTCTCAAAAAAACTTGACCGATTTTACACCGGTGAAACTGCAGATTTTAATACGCGGCTGAAATTTCATCGTGAGGCACCTGCACATAAGTTTACGGCTAAGGCGAAGGACTGGGAGCTGTTCCTGAAATTCCAATGTGATTGCAAACCACAGGCTTTACAGATCGAGGGCCACATCAAGAAGATGAAAAGTAAAACCTATATCAGAAACCTGCTGAAGTATCCAGAAATAATTGACAAACTTAAAAATAAATACCCCTGTTGATCAAAGCCCCGAAAGCTTTCGGGGTTGGTTCGAGCATAAGAGGGGGAGCAAAGCAAGCCTGTAAACACTTAGTTTACGGGCTTTTTTGTTTTGTTATAGTTTCAAGTGGCGAGAAGTTTACCCTGAGCGAGGTACGAGCCGAAGGGAGCCCAAGAGGGGGAGCAAAGCAAGTCCAATCTTTAATTAGGTTGGGCTTTTTTGTTTTTTGTGGTGTGGTTGCAAATCTCACAACCCCACCTTAAACGCATACCCCAAAATTTCCTTTACTCTAACCGAATTTACTTCTTTGTACATTTCGCCCGCATCATCGGCGTATTGAGGTGGCTCCAGCCCCAAAGATTTTGCTTTCACGGTATAGTATTCCGATTTTTTGGGATGGTCTGGATGCACGGCGTTAAACAAGTTCCCAAAGGCATCCTGTGCAAGGATGGCTTCTAGAATACCTAGGCAGTCATCGCGGTGTATCAAGTTAACCGGAGCGCTTCCACCGTTAAGATCTTTTCTTCCAGCTAAAAACTTTACGGGATTGCGGTTTCCGCCAAATAGGCCTCCAAAACGTACAATCGTTGTATCTATCGCTGTAGAAGTGGCAAAAAGCTTTTCGACTTCCAACAATTGCCGGCCAGCATTGGTTTCCGGTTTGGGATAATCAGTCTCGTCCACCTTGCCTTGATCGTCTCCATAAACACCGGTACTGCTTACCAAAATGCATTTTTTAATTCCGCTTTGCGAGATCGCTTCCAGCAAATGACGCATTTTCTTGACATGGTCGTGGCCACTGTTCTTCCGAAGTCCTGGTGGGATGAGTATAATGAGTATTTCGGCGTAAGCCAAAAAATTCTCAATAGGGCCCTTGATCTCGGTTTCTGTAAAAATCAGTTCGTAAGTCTCAAGCCCAGCGTCGCTAAGCTTTTTCACCTTATCTAAAGTGGTCGAACTTCCCTTTACCTTGTACCCCTTTTGATGCAGGCGTTGTGCCAAAGGAAGCCCCAACCAGCCCAGGCCGGCGATTGCGATCGTACTCATAAATCAAATTTTAATTACGATCAAAAGTAACAGCTTGCCTGGTAATAATGGCGTCTGTAAAGACAAAAGGCATCGGGACCGTCGCTTCCGGGCGGGATTCTATTGTAAACTCCGGGTGCTCCAGCAGGTCGTAACTGTAGTCCCAAAGTTCAAAATTGATTTGGGTGGTGTCTGCAGTACGGAAGGTGATTTCCAAAGGTTCCCTGTTGCTCACCCGATACCCAATAAACCGTCGACCTTTTCTGAAAGTCAACGGATCACTGGAATTTTTTTGAATGTCAAAAACCTCCTGACCATTAATTTCTAAATAACTAAAGGCCATATCGTTGGCAGCTACAACCATCATATCCTGTACAGCGCGCTGCGGAAAAACACCAAAAGAGAGTTCGCGCTGCCCGTCAACCACGGAATCCTGCGAGGTGTAAATGCTGGACGGCGCAACGGGTTTGAGTGGAGCTCCCGAAGCAAATGTATAGTTGAGCCCATATTTACCGATCCGTGAATCAGGAATTACTTCTGAAGCGGGTTGTGGATTTTCGCCCAAAACGGTTTTGACCCAAGCATCGGGGTTTTTATTGTAGGTGGCGTAGTATGCCTGGTTTTCGGCAACGTCGTAAACATAACTCAAACTTGTGGGGAAAGGCCTTTCTATATTGAAATCTGATTTGGCATAGGCCGAAATAAACGCACCTGTAGCAACGGCCAAAAACAGCACGGAAAGCTGCGGCATGAACCGGTATTTACCCAGCACCGGAAGCAACAGCCCAAACAACAAAACCGTGAGCATCGTAGAAGCAATTAAAATCTTAAGTCCCAGCGCCACCGGAAAATCCTTGATGTAAGCCGAAATGATAAATACCACAGGCGCACTCAACAGGGTGATCAAAAAAAGATGCGGCCTGATGTTTTTAAGCTGTAAGAAAACCTGAACCATCGCAAATAATACAGGGATCATAAAAAAGGATGCTCCGGGAAGTTGCCAGGCGATCCCGGTATTGATGACCATCCATAAGAAAATGGGCGCCATACTCAACCCGGCCGATTGTCCCTTTCGAAGAAAAAGATGATAGATAGCAAAAATCACAGCTAAGGTAAGCGCCACTGCTCCTGCCAGCAGCTCGTAGCCGTTGTATGGAAAACCGTGAAGTATGTCCCTAAATTCCGGTTTAAGGACAAGTGTCAATTGCCAAAGCAAACTGATAATGTAAGCGGCAATCAAGCTAAAGAAGAGGGGAAGAAATCCTTTGGATAACTGTTTTCCATTCCATTTTTTTCGGCGGAAGCCATATATCAAAATTGCCACAAAAGCGATCCATCCCAAAAGAACCAACGGCCAGACCAGATAAAAGGGATAGTACAGCATTTTTACCAACGGAAAATTAAAATAGACAAAGTCAGTGTCGCTTTTCACCTGCAGTGGTGCGTCCGCGAAATGTTCCAGCAGCGGCATCAAGTAGGAACCTTGGTGTGCCAGCGAAGCTAAGTCCAACCGCTCGGGTGTATCCATCGCGGTGTGGTAATCGAAGTGATCGCCGATAAAGGCAAAAAAGTAGCCGTCAATATCTTCCTTGCTGCGCAGTACGGTAGAATCAGTATCGTTGGGTAGAATTTTATAAATGCTATAAATCAACGAATTGGCATAGGGAAATTGAGCGCCCGCTTCAGAAAATGCTTTTATAAGTCCGCCGTTGCCGCCGTTGGTCTCGACCACCATCATCGCCGGGCCGCCGCTTCCGCGGGCTTCAAAGTTGAGCGCGAGGTCCACATCTTTCGCCCAGCGGTGTTCTGTGGTAAAGAGTTTGGCGCCATTCAGACCGAGTTCTTCGGCATCGGTGAAGAGGATGATGATGTCATTTTTAGGTGTGGTTCCCTTTTTCAGAAAAGCACGGATTCCTTCCAATACTGTGGCCACGCCACTACCCGCATCTGAAGCCCCAAACGATCCGGTCTGTGGCGAGCTGTCGTAATGCGAAAGCAGAAGCAAAGCGCGACCATCGCCGCTACCGGGAATACGGCAGAGGATGTTCTCTGCTTTGCTGAGCTTGCCCCAACCGGGCTCGTAAGCAAAACCTTCTTGAATTTGTGGCTCCAATCCCACGGTTTTCAGCTGCTCAATGATGTAATCCTGGACCTGTTGATGCCCTTCGGTGCCTACGGAATGCGGAACTTGTGCAATAGCTTCTACATGTTGCATCGCTCTTGCTGTCGAAAAATCTTCCAACGGAACATCTGAATTTATTTCGCCGCTAGGCTTTAAAAGGAAAAATGTGAGGTAAACAAAACCCAGGAGGAGCAGGAAGGAAAACAGCGAGGCGTATTTTTTCATCGTAAAAAGCTATGCCTAAAAATACTTGCAATGCCTTTAAAAACCAAATCGGTACCTGCATTGCTAAAAATCAGCAGGAGGATCGCAATCGTTTGAGATAAATATGTATCTTTTAAGTCTTCAATTTTATATTTCGTGGAAACTCAATGACAGTGCGTAAGGCTTCCTGTCTATTGGAGACCAAATTGCCAACCAATTAAAGCATACGTTATGGGAATCAAAAGTTTTATGGGCAAACGCTCAAAAGCCGTTGCAGATGTCGTCAATATCAGGGTATCTAATTATATGACCACAAAGCTGGTCACTTTTAGACCTGAACAATCTGTTATGGAAGTGATGGAAAAATTGATCAAGCACAACATCTCTGGTGGGCCGGTGGTCAATGAAAACAATGAACTGATGGGCATCATCTCTGAAGGGGATTGTATGAAACAAATAAGCGACAGCCGGTATTATAATATGCCCATTGACGATGCCACCGTAGAAAAGAATATGGTGCATAATGTGGAAACCATAGATGGCGATATGAATGTTTTTGATGCTGCCAAATTATTTATTGAAAAGAAACACCGCCGTTTTCCTATCACTCAAAACGGTAAATTGGTAGGGCAGATCAGTCAGAAAGATGTGATGAAGGCCGCGCTCGAACTCAAAGGCCGTACCTGGAAATAATCAGGTACGCCTCACCAAAGCATAATAATCACCGTCAAGCGGAAGATAGCCCTGATCGTAAACAAAGTAATAAATGGTGCCGGCCTTGGTGGTGTAGATACTCGTAAAAAGATCAAAATCAAAACCCTTGGCAACAAGTTTAGCTTTGGTGGTTTTTGTTTTTTCGCCGGGATTCAAGGCCCTTAAAATACGGTGATTTTTACGGAGCTTGTTGTTCACGTTGCGCACCAGACTGCGCCGGTCACTGTTTTGACGGTTGTTGTAGGTGTTTCTACAGGAGTCACCACAAAACCTTTTATCGGCGCGACCCCGTATTTCTTCACCGCATTCCAAGCAGGTTTTAAGGTTGGACATATTCTTATAATATTCTCAATATTAGCGATAAATATACACGATATGGCTTAAATATTCCGGGTTCACAATTTTAAAACAGTTTTGGCAATACGTGAAAGGAGTTTTTGTAATTTCGGAATTCAACAAAAACAAACTTAAAATTAGATTATGGGATTATTTTCATTTATAAAAAACGCAGGTGCCAAAGTTTTTGGTATTGGTAAAACCGATAAAGAAGAAGCTGCCGAGGCCGCCGAAGAACGCGCAAAAGCAAACGCGAAAGCGGCCAATTCGCTGGAAGAAACCATTGGTGATCTAGGCCTGGAGGTCGAAAACCTCAACATCAAAATTAAAGGCGAACTCGCCACCGTTACCGGAAAAGCCAAAGATCAAAGTACTAAGGAAAAAACGGTGCTTGTGGTAGGGAACACCAGCGGTATCGCCCAAGTGGACGACCAGATGAGCGTGGATGATACCACGCCCGAAGCACAGTTTCATACGGTGGTTTCCGGGGATACGCTGAGCAAAATCGCCAAAACTTATTACGGCAACGCAATGAAATATCCAGTAATTTTTGAAGCCAACAAACCGATGCTCATAGATCCAGACAAGATTTATCCGGGACAAATGCTACGTATCCCAAGAGTGGATCAGTAGTTATTTCGCTTTCGCGAAAAATTTAAGAACCACCTGAAATTTAGTTTTGGGTGGTTTTTTTGTGGGAATAGCGAATCTCTAAAACGGAATATATCAAATACCGTTGACAAACTGAAAGTTTCATTACCTGATAAATCCTAGTTCAAAACTTTAATGTTTTCGAAGTAATTTCAATCTAGGGAAAGACGTTGATCCTAACATCTTGAATTTGCAATTATAATTGGTCTAATTCACCATTCATCATGATCAATTTTCCGGGATTCTTTGACCGCTTCCTTGTAAATCGCCGCTTCTTCCTTACTAAGCATACCGGGTAAATCTAAAATATCTGATGACTTTTTAACAACCTTTTGTGGTTCTTCCTGTGATGTGCCTTTTTCGTTTCTAATACTTCGTAATATTTCTTCAATGATTTTAAGCCTTTGATCCAGACTAAAGCCATTAATCTCCTTTATTAATTCTTCAGTAGTTGCCATAAGCAATGCTTTGTAAGTTCAATTAATAAGTGCAACACGAATATTTAAAACAGATGGGGCTAGCCCCATCTGTTTTGGGCTCAATTCCTATATTCGTTTTGGATGAAAAAATACAAGCAACTGAGCCTTGGTCAAAGGTATCAAATTCAATCGCTTTTGGGGGCAGGACTTTCCCAAATACAGATAGCCGTGCAGATCGGTGTCCACAGGAGCACGGTAAGCCGTGAGCTGAAGCGCAACATACCCGGGCGTGGAAGGACCGCGGGGCGCTACATCGCCCATCACGCCCAGGACAAGACCGATGGCCGCCACTCGGCCAAGCCCAAACAGGTCCTTTTCGATGAAGCGCTCAAACGTCGGATAGCCGGCCTTCTGGTATACGAGAAGTGGAGCCCAGAACTGATCGCCAAGCGCCTGTCCAAGGAATCGGAGCCCTGCGTGAGCCACGAGACCATCTATAAATGGATATGGATGGCAAAGCACAGTAACCACCGAGACCATAAAAGCTATAAAAAGCCCTACCGGCACCTGCGCCATACCGGACGCAGGCAAAAGCGGGGCAATGTCCGGGACAACAGGGGCGCGATCAAGCATAGGGTAGGGATAGAGGACCGTCCCGATGTTGTTGCACAGAGATCAAGGATAGGGGATGTCGAGGTTGACCTTATGATGGGCAGCAACCACAAATCCGCACTTCTTGTGATGACCGACAGGGCCACACTTGTAACAATGCTGGAGAAGCTCGAGGGCAAGGGCGCGGATGAAGTTTATGAAAAAATGAAAAAAAGGCTTACCGGATTTGATCACTCTTGGATCAAGACCATTACCTTCGACAACGGAAAGGAGTTTGCCCAGCATCATAAAATAGCAAGGGACCTAAAGGTTAAAACCTATTTCACAAGACCCTACACCTCCCAGGACAAGGGAACAGTGGAAAACAGGATAGGGGTCATAAGGAGGTTCTTCCCCAAGAAAACGGACCTGAGGAAAGTACCGCACAAACGCATAAAAGAAGTGG
>JBATUQ010000006.1:0-66248 GCA_049671285.1 Leeuwenhoekiella sp.
GTATGACTGTCCGTACCAATCATCATTCCGCCAGGGAATGCGTAATTTTCAAGTACCACTTGGTGAATGATACCCGCGCCCGGCTTCCAGAAACCAATTCCATATTTGTTGGAAACCGATTCCAGAAAGTCAAACACCTCGTTACTGGTCTCGTTGGCCCTTTTCAAATCTTTTTTAGCACCCTGTTTTGCCTGGATCAGGTGATCACAGTGTACAGTGGTGGGCACGGCCACATTTTTCTTTCCTGCCTGCATGAATTGCAAAAGCGCCATTTGAGCGGTTGCATCTTGGCAAGCAATGCGGTCTGGTGCAAAATCGACATAATCCTTACCCCGGGTGAAGGCTTGTTCAGTCTTGCCGTCCCAAAGGTGTGAATAGAGTATTTTTTCTGAAAGCGTTAGCGGTTTGCCTGTAAGCTTACGGGCAGCGTCCACGCGTTCTGCCATATTCGCATATACAGATTTGATCATATCGATGTCAAATGCCATAATTGTAGATATTTTGGTTGAAATTTATAAATCTTCTTTTAACTGCACGAAAATACGAAAAATGTGATCGTAATTTAGTTAGGAATCCTGCATAACTGCGTATTTAGACCAGTTTTTAATAAAACTTAACAATGCGCTCCGTAGGAAGGATTACACGAGCTCGTTATAGTAGTTTTTCTATGATGGTATCCAGGGTAAGGCCTTCTGCTTCTGCCTTATAATTTTTGACCAAACGGTGCCTAAGTATGCCGACCGCCACTGCTTTTACATCTTCAATATCCGGCGAATATTTTCCTTTTAAAGCGGAATAGGTCTTAGCTGCCAAAATGAGATTCTGGGAAGCGCGGGGACCCGCTCCCCAATCCACAAATTCTTTGACAATGTCCGGTGCAGTGGTCTCGAAGGGCCTTGTTTTGCCTACCAGCTTCACTGTGTATTCCACAACATTGTCTGCCACTGGAATTTTTCTGATCAGTTGCTGAAAACCTGAAATTTCCTCGGCATTGAAGAGCTTTTCTACCGAAGCTTTCTTTTCGGTGGTGGTCGCTTTAACGATGGCCACTTCTTCTTCGTATGAAGGATAGGTAAGGTTGATCGCAAACATAAAGCGGTCCAACTGGGCTTCCGGAAGGGGATAGGTGCCTTCTTGCTCAATGGGATTCTGGGTGGCAAGTACAAAATAGGGACTGCCCAAATCGTACTGTTTTCCGGCGACGGTCACTGCTTTTTCCTGCATCGCTTCAAGAAGGGCTGCCTGTGTTTTGGGTGGTGTCCGGTTAATTTCGTCTGCCAGGATGATGTTGGCAAAAATGGGTCCTTTGAGAAATTTGAAATTCCGGTTTTCATCCAATATTTCTGCACCCATTATGTCGCTGGGCATAAGGTCTGGTGTAAACTGAATACGCTTAAAGTCCAGCCCCAAGGTCTGGGCGATGGTGTTTACCATTAACGTTTTTGCAAGACCGGGAACACCGATCAAAAGCGCATGGCCACCACTGAATATGGAAATAATGATTTGGTCAACAACGTCGTGCTGACCAATGATTACCTTGCCAATTTCTTTTTTGAGCAGGTCGTATTTTGCTACAAGACCATTGAGTGCGGTCACATCAGACATACAGAAGTGTTTTATTTGATCCAGTTACCGTCCCAGGTGCAATCGCGGTAATCGCCGTTGATCTTGATGTAGGTTTCGTTAATTTTATCTTTTTTCCAGTCCTTGATGGCCTGGATTCGTTTTGCCTGAAGTGCCAGGTTTTTGATCTTCACGTAGTCCTGCGCAAAGTCGGCCTCATGTTCTTCCACTCTGTCAGAAACCGTGTAGATTTCCCAGCGGGTATTCCCGGTACGAGTGGGATTATTGAATACCTGCGAAATCTCGCTCTCTTTTAAGTCCCTAACACGTGGGTAAATTTCAGTGGGCAGGTTCTTCAGTTCAAACATGCGGTCCTGGGTGGTGGGGTTGATCAGGATTCCTCCGTCTGATGCGGTTTCCTTTTCGTCTGAAAATTCTTTGGCCGCTTGCGCGAAAGTGAGCTCGCCGTCTTCAATGCGCTGCTTGATCTTTTCGATCTTGTCTTTTGCATTTTGCTCGGCCTCGCGGGTGATCTTTGGTACGCGGAGAATGTGTCGCAGATCGATTTTGGTCCCTTTGATTTTTTCGACCATAATGATATGGTAACCAAATTCTGTCTCAAACGGTTCGCTGATTTCACCTTCCTGAAGACTGAAGGCCACATCCCTGAATTCCTTCACAAAATTTGCCTTGCGGTCCACATTTGGGATCAGTCCGCCGTTGCCTCGCGATCCTTCATCCTGGGACCAAAGTACGGCCTTGGTTGCAAAACTGCTTCCGTTTTCCAATATATCGGTGCGGTAGCTATTAAGCTCGTCAATAACCTTTTGTTTCTCATTCTCTGGCACCTCAGGTTCGATCAGGATTTTTGAAATTTCGAGTTCGACCCCAAATACCGGAAGGTCGCTCTGCAGGGTGTTTTTAAAGTATTCCCTTATTTCCTCTGGCGTAAGCTCTATATCCTGAACAATGGATTGTTGCATGGCTTGTGCAAGTGAATTGTTCTTGTTTATGTCCATCAGGGATTTCTCAAGATCGGCCACACTTTCTTTCCGGTAAAATTTTAGGAGTTGTTCTTCGCTGCCCAGCTGCTGCTTAAAGTATTCGATCTGTTGATTGGTGTACGACCGTATTTCGGTTTCCGAAAAGGGCAAACTGTCCACAATGGCGTGGTGTGCGTATAGTTTGGTTTCCATCAAATTGTTGAGCAGGCGGCAGCTTCCCAGTTCAGATTCCTCGACATTTTGGCTTTTCAAACCTTCGCGAGCCTGAAAAATATCGCTATCCAAGATCACAAAGTCACCGATGACAGCGGCCACTCCGTCTACTTTAAAACGCGCGGGCTTAGCAGTTTGTGAGCTCACGGTATCTTTTTTTGTTTCAATACTTGCGGTTTCACCTACCTCCAGCACATCATTTTCCTGCCCCTGTAGATTTCCTGCCAAAACCATTGCAAGAAGTAATAATCCCTTATTTATAAATTTCAAATCGCTTATTTTTAATTGCATCACTCGTAATATCCTTTTCAATTTGCTTCAACAGCGACAGTTTGCGCTTGTTTAATATAATCTGCCTTACGGTCTGTTCTACATAGCTTAACGGTGCTTCTGCATTGCGTTCCAACCGGTCTTTGACCACTATCAAATATAGACCCAAAGAATCCTTCAGCTCTAAAAAGTCTGTCTTTCGCAGCAGCTTGTCCACATTCTCCGTGGTCACGGCCGGTACGTTCTTGATGATCTCCAACTGGCTTACCCAAATGGAATCGTTCAATGATTTTGCAGGAAACTGCACGGCAATGGAATCTAGGTACTTTCTATCGTCCTCATTAAACCTTTTAAACCGCTTCTTTATTTCGATGGCGTTGTAATCCACCTGACCCATCCTAATATAACGAAGTTTGAACAACTGCTCGTTAAGTTTAAAGTTTTTCTTGTTCGCCTCATAAAATTCTTCTGCCACGGCCATATCTATGGTGCTGTCCAGTTCTTTGGACAGCAGGGCATCTTTGTAAGACTGGGCATACAAATCCGTACGATACTGATCAACCAGGTCATTGAGCCGCTGCTGTTCTTCGGTGGTGATATTTCGCTTGGCGCCGTTGAGCATCAACTGCTGCGTTGCCCACTTATTAATATATCCGGAGGTCACCAGTGCACTATCTTCTGCACTCAAACCGGAGGTCTCCAAAAAATCAAGATTTTCCTGATACAGGAATTTATCACCTACCCTTGCCACTGCATCCCCTTTTCTCTTTGGGGCAAAAAAATCACAGGAAACGAATAATCCCAAAATCAGTATTGTACAAAGGACGGGTTTATGCATCTAGCGTGACAGTTCATTTTTTATTTCTGCGAAAACTTTGTCGTGAACCTTGACGGGATACTTCTGTTTTAAGGTTTTCAGCCATTGCTTCTCCAGGTATTCCTGATAGTCACTGGTCACCCTTCCCCGGGCTTCACTCAAGGTGCGTTTTTGTTCTGGGATTATTTTTAAAACCTGCACTACGGTATAGTCATCGTCTTTTAAAACTTCAGAAACGCCAAGTTCTGGTACGTACCCTTTGGGCAGCTCTTCTTTTAGGTCAGAAGTTTTCCTTGTGAAAAAAACCGCAATATCGTCCGGCTTATTGAGTTCGGTTTTAATTTCGTCCGGTCCCATACCTATTTGAAGCATCTTCCGTGCTTTTTTGATATTCCGTTTCTTTTCGGCATTTGCCAGAATTACTTCATACTGTTGTGGAACGATGTAATCTTTTGCGTGCGTATCATAAAATTGCTGCAGGCCAGTCGTATCATTTTTGGCCTTGTCCCAGATTTCTTCTTCCATCAAAGTAAAAAGCAGGATGCCTTCTTCATATTCCTTGACAATGGCTGCGTATTCTTCATTAATATTTACGAGGTTGTCCTTGTGGTAATTTTTAAGGCTTGCGATGATAAAGTCGTCATAAAGTTGGCCGAGCAACTTCTCGGGCTGTGGAGCGCCAAATGGATTGCCACGCTGGTTCTGTTTTACATAACCTTCAAAATCAGCGTAAGTATATTCTTTATCAGCGATCGTAAGAACTGGTTTTGTGGGCCAGGTTTTGTTGGGATTCCCATTGTAGCTTCCCGAAGCGATACTGTCTCCGGCATAGTTTACAAACGCACTCACCACCTTATCGTTCCGGCTTACGTTATATAGGTTCTGAAGTTTTTCGATCACGGCTTTTTCAAGAAGCTCCCCGCGGCTGTCATTTTTAATCTGCCGTAGAAGGGCAGGGCGCAGGTCGTCTAATGTGCCCACCGGGCGCTTCGCTATCAGCTTGATGAGGTGCCAGCCTTTTTCGGTTTCCACAGGATCTGAGACGGATCCCGGTTGCGGCAGCGCGAAGGCTACTTCTTCAAAAGCGGGAAAGTTCAATTTACCAGCTTTAAAAGGTTTGAGTTTGCCGCCATTGCGTGCAGAAGCACTGTCGTCGCTGTACTGTTCGGCAAGTTCTTCAAATGATTTGCCTTGTTTGTACAGTTGATGAATTTCATCGATGCGCTGGTTATCATCAATAGTGTCGTTTTGGTTCTTGACAATCATAATATGGGCGACTTCGACCTCACCATTCGATTTTCTTCGGTCTGTGGTGGTTAGGACATGATAGCCAAAACGTGACTTAATAATATTAGAGTATTCTCCCACTGGGGTGTCGTAGGCAGCTTTTTCAAATGGGTAAACCATGGAAAAGGCATCAAACCAACCCAGGTCACCATTGTTATTGGCGACTGATGGATCTTCACTTTCCGCTTTTGCCAAGGTGACAAAGTCTGCACCATTAATCAGTTTTTTGCGTATTTCTTCGATTTGCCGGTAGGCTTTTAAAGTGTCTTGGGGAGCACTTTTTCCCTGAAGGCTTATCATAATGTGACTGGCACGAACCTCATCCTTGGTATGGGCATAAGCCTCCTCGATCAATGCCTCCTCAACAGGGGCGTCAGCCATGTAATTTTCGGCAAGCTGGTCCTTGTAGCCATTAAGTTCACGTGTAAAGGCTGTCCGCTGATCGATTTGCTGCTCGTAGGCTTCACGCAATTTTAGCTTGAAGTTGGTAAAAAGGTCCAGATAATAATCGATGCCCTTTTGGTTTTCGTCCTCTACCAAGTCCAGATTTTTGAGGTAGACCTGTTTAAAGTCTTTGGCCGTAATGGGTTTGGCGCCAATGGTCAACAAGGTTTGTGAATCATCTTCCTGTGCAGCAATCACGGGGCTCGCACCCACCAAGACAAGTAAAAGTAGGGATCGTAATGTTTTCATAAGACTAAAAAAGTGAGCAAAAATAACATTTTAAGATTGAATACTTATTTTTTGAAGTATAAACAACGCAACGGTTTAGCGGGAAATTGTATTAACCTACAACTACTCCTGCCTACCGGTGTGCAACATACTTAATATCTTTTGGTTTTTAAGTTCGAACTGGAAATCATCATCGACAATATATGTTAAGAAACAGCCATTAAAGTATATGCTGGCAATTAAGGCTTTCGCCGAAAGTGATAAGCGTGCTGCCCATAGTTGATGGTAGATACAAATAAAAACATTGGTTAATACTTTTTGGCACGGCTTTTGGCTTCGAGCAGCTATGGAAAGAAAAATTAAGCTGATCTGGGATTTTCGTGGAGAAGGTTGTGAGCATACGGCCGCCCACCACGCGATCCATCTTAAAGAATTTTTTGCAGCTTCTGAAAACCCACAAACTCCTACAGGGTCAGAAAAATTGAGCCCGGTGCACGCAATTGCCCATGTCACCGTGCCAGAATCTCAGATGGTAGCAGTTCGGGATCGCCTAAAACCACACCGTGGTACTTTGGCTCAGGACGTTTAGGTTTCAGTTTTTATGGAACTACTAATTTTAGTTGGAAGACAGAAATGCTTTTTTATCTTTGCGCAAATTTTATAAATCCTAAATATTCAGGTTGTTTAGAAAGTAAGACAACCGCTAAATCAAGAAAATGATGAAAAATTTTTTAGTACTTGTGGCTATCGGCCTGATAAGCCTTAGCAGTTTTGCCCAGTCAAAAGTAGGAACGGTAAATAGCGACCTTTTAGTGGCAAGCCTACCTGAAGTAAGCCAGCTTCAAAAGGATATGAAAGATTATGGCGCCTCCTTGGATAAGGAATACAACCTGATGTTGACTCAATATCAGGATAAGATAAAAATTTACGAAGAGAAACAGGAAACGGCTCTTGAAGCTTCCCGAATACGGATGGAAGATGAAATTGTAAAATTGGAGCAGGATTTACGCAAGTTTCAGCAGAATTCCCAAAACCTTATTCAACTAAAGCAGAATGAACTGATGCGTCCCCTGTTTCAAAAAGTAGGGGTCGCCCTCGAATCAGTGGCCAAAGAACAGGGTTATACACAGGTCCTCACTATGAATAGCGTTGCCTATTATGATGAGAATCAAGATTTGACCAAGGCCGTTGCAGAAAAATTGGGGGTAACACTTCAGAGCAACTAAGCTTGATATTACTTCTTCGCAACAAAAAAGCTCGGTGATACAAAATCACTGAGCTTTTTTGTTATAATTTATGAGGATTACCTGCTATAGTTGGGTGCTTCTTTTGTGATGGTCACATCGTGAGGATGGCTCTCGTGAATTCCACTGGAAGTAATTTTTACAAAACGGGCATTGGTTTTTAACGCCTCTACATCCTTGGCGCCACAGTAGCCCATTCCTGCCCGCAGACCACCAATAAATTGGTGAACACTTTCAAAAAGTTCGCCCTTGTAAGGTACGCGGCCCACAATTCCTTCGGGCACAAGCTTTTTAATATCGTCTTCCACATCTTGAAAATAGCGGTCTTTCGATCCAGTTTTCATCGCTTCCACAGAGCCCATACCGCGGTAGGTCTTATATTTTCGGCCTTCATAAATGATGGTTTCGCCCGGGGATTCTTTAGTTCCTGCAAGGAGTGAACCCAGCATCACACAATCTGCTCCTGCCGCAATGGCTTTGGGGATATCACCTGTATAGCGTATTCCACCATCGGCGATAACGGGAACGCCGGTGCCCTTAAGTGCCGCGGCAACCTCAAGCACTGCACTGAACTGTGGGAAACCTACTCCAGCAACCACCCTTGTGGTACAGATACTACCCGGACCAATACCCACTTTTACGGCATCTGCGCCAGCATCTACGAGATACAGCGCAGCCTCGGCCGTGGCAATATTACCTACTACAACATCCAGCTCCGGGAATTTACTTTTTACTTTTTTGAGTACGGCGACCACACCTTTTGTATGACCATGTGCCGTATCAATCACCACCGCATCCACGCCTGAATTGACCAAAGCACTTACCCGATCCACAGCATCTGGCGTAACACCCACGGCAGCGGCTACCCGCAAGCGGCCATACTGGTCTTTATTGGCAATGGGCTTTTGGGTTAGTTTGGTAATGTCACGAAAGGTAATCAGCCCTATCAGTGTATTGTCGTCTTTAACGACGGGCAGTTTCTCAATCTTGTTTTTCTGTAAGATGACCTCGGCCTCGCCTAGGGAAGTTCCTTCCGAAGTAGTCACCAGATTCTCACTGGTCATCACTTCTTCAAGCGGGCGGGTATTGTCTTTCTCAAAGCGCAAGTCCCGGTTGGTCACGATACCAATAAGTTTATGATCCTCATCGATAATTGGGATACCGCCAATGCTGTGTTCTGCCATGTTTTGCTTGGCATCGCCAACGGTACTTTTTAGCGGAAGTGTCACCGGATCGAGAATCATCCCGCTTTCTGCACGTTTAACCCGCCGTACTTTCACGGCTTGCTGTTCGATGGTCATATTCTTGTGAAGCACGCCTATACCACCTTCCCGGGCGATGGCGATGGCCATCTGGGATTCGGTCACGGTGTCCATGGCTGCCGAAACGATGGGGACATTTAGAGAGATATTCCTAGAAAATTTTGATGTGATCTGCACTTCGCGCGGAAGTACTTCAGAGTAGGCGGGAACTAGCAGGACGTCGTCGTAGGTGAGTCCTTCTCCCAGAATCTTGGATTCGTGTGCAACCATGGCAATTAAAATTTAATTGCGGGCAAAGGTACATTATTAAATGTAAGCACTTGGTAGGTTAAGGGAATACTAATGATTATTTGACGGATTGATAAAATTTGAATGTTTTGCAATGCCTTAACCGTCTATATTATGGTAGCTCGTAAGCTATAACGACTGTTATTATCAATTTTACCAATAATGATAAAGTTTAAAAGTGATGGTTCCGCTTTAGAATTTTTAAGGAAAGCCGTAATTTTAGGTCGCTATGAAAAAGGACACACGCAGAGGTTTTGTATTTAAAAACTACGAGGCTCCAAATGAATCTCCGTTTGAGAAACTTTTTGAGATTTTTAAGGAACTGATCACTCACACTTCGGGGGATTTTGACGAAGCCATTGACTGGTTGCGCGAGCTCGACAAAGAATACGCGCTGACCACGCCAGAATATACCATCGACGATTTTATAGAAGACCTAAAGGCAAAAGGATACATTCAGGAGGAATTTGATCCCAATGGTGACGGGCAGGGCGATGGCGAGGGCGGAAGCATTTCGCTTACCGGAAAACTGGAACACGAACTTAGAAAGCGTGCCCTTGATCAAATCTTCGGAAAGCTAAAACGCAGCGGCAACGGAAACCACCGGAAGAACCGTTTGGGAAGCGGGGACGAGCATGCCGGGGAATATCGGGAATACCGTTTTGGCGATGCGCTAGAACGGGTTAGTATGACCGAAAGTCTCAAAAACGCCCAGATCAATCACGGGATGAACGGTTTTAACCTGACGGAAAATGACCTGGTTGTTGAAGAAACCCAGTTCAAGGCCCAGATGAGTACTGTCCTGATGATAGACATCAGTCACAGTATGATCCTCTATGGAGAAGACCGCATCACTCCGGCCAAGAAAGTCGCGATGGCACTCGCCGAACTCATCACTACCCGCTACCCTAAAGACACTTTGGACATCATCGTTTTTGGCAACGATTCCTGGCCCATAAAAATCAAGGATTTGCCCTACCTGCAAGTAGGGCCATACCACACCAATACCGTTGCCGGTATGCAACTCGCTATGGACATATTAAGGCGCAAGCGTAATACCAACAAACAGATCTTCATGATAACCGATGGGAAGCCCAGCTGTGTCCGCGAGCCGGATGGTTACTATTATAAAAACAGCGTGGGCCTTGATCCCTATATCGTCAATAAATGTTACTCGATGGCGGCGCAGGCACGAAAACTTAAAATCCCCATCACCACATTCATGATTGCACAGGACCCGTATCTGATGAAATTCATTCAGGAGTTTACCCAGGCCAATCAGGGCAAGGCATTTTATACCGGGCTGCAAGGTCTGGGCGAAATGATTTTTGAAGACTATGAGTCCAACCGTAAACGTCGCATTCGATAGGGAAAGAATTAGGTTCGCTTCCGCGAAAGCTGAACTCCTTCATCTCAGCTTGACCTGTGCGGTTTCCAAAAAAAACAAATGCTGACCTGCAAGGTTTCCAGAACCTTCCAGGTTTTCAGATAAGGATTAAAAAAAATTGAAAACAGAAAAATATCAAATGAGCAAGCCACAGATAAATACCTTAGCACAACTACAAGAATCCGGTTACAGCAACCGAAGCATTAAAGATGAACTCCGCGACAATTTGCTGAGCAATATAAAAGAAGGCAAAACCAGTTTTACAGGAATTCATGGTTATGAATATACCGTGATCCCAGAACTGGAGCGCGCCATTCTTTCCAAACACAACATTAATTTGCTTGGTTTGCGCGGTCAGGCCAAGACCAGATTGGCCCGCTTAATGACTGGCCTCTTGGACGAGTGGATGCCCATCGTCGCCGGCTCAGAAATTAATGATGATCCCTTGGCACCGCTTTCCCGTTTCGCCAAAGAACTTTTAGATGAAAAAGGTGACGAAACTCCAATCGATTGGGTACACCGAGATGATCGATTTTTTGAAAAACTCGCAACACCAGATGTTACGGTCGCTGATCTCATTGGCGACGTCGATCCCATCAAAGCAGCCAATTTAAAACTTAGCTACGCCGATGACCGCGTGATACACTTTGGGATGATCCCACGCGCCAACCGGAGCATTTTTGTCATCAACGAACTGCCAGACCTTCAGGCGCGTATTCAGGTGGCGCTGTTCAATATTTTGCAGGAGGGTGATATTCAGATTCGTGGTTTCAAATTGCGATTGGCGCTTGATATGCAGTTTGTATTCACCGCCAATCCCGAAGATTATACCAACCGTGGAAGCATCGTTACCCCGCTAAAAGACCGTATTGGTTCTCAGATTTTAACGCATTACCCAGATTCGTTGGAGATTGCCAGAACCATTACCGAGCAAGAAGTATCGCGCGGAGGCCGACAGGAAAATAAAATACACGTCCCCGAACTCGCCAAAGACCTGCTCGAACAAATAGGATTTGAGGCTCGTGAAAGTTCGCTGATCGATGCCAAAAGTGGGGTAAGTGCCCGGATGAGTATCACGGCCTATGAAAACCTTATAAGCACCGCAGAACGACGTGCACTGCTGGCCGGTGAAGAAAGTACCACTGTCCGATTGGGTGATTTTATGGGAACTGTTCCTGCCATTACCGGAAAGGTCGAACTCGTTTACGAAGGTGAACAAGAGGGCGCCAGCAGTGTTGCGCAGACCCTACTGGGTGATGCAGTTAAAACCCTGTTTCGGGATCTATTTCCAGAGATCAAGAAATTAGAAAAGCAAGATGCCAAAAGTCCATATGACGGGGTTATATCTTGGTTTTTTGATCAAAGTGATTTTCAGTTGCTCGACGAACTTACAGACGCTCAATACAAACAAGAACTCGATAATATTGAACCGCTACAGGAACTTGTGAACAAATATCAGCCGGACATCTCTGAGAAGGACAATTATTTTCTCAAGGAATTTGTCCTCTGGGCCTTGGTAGAATATAAAAAACTTAGCAAATACCGTATGTCTGAAGGGATGCGCTTTAAGGATATGTACGGAAGCTTCATAAGTGGGTTGTAAAAGTCTAACGCTCACTATAGTAATAAACATATGTTTATTACCTTTATTTGGTCAAGAGGCTTTTTAGGAATGCAACTATCTGAAAAGGAGGAAGAATTAATTAGCGCTTTCGCAACTATAAAAGTGCATATCCTAATGGTGCAAAAGAGCTGGAATGGTTCATAATGAATGTTCTGGACGAATTGCTTGACGATAAATAGCGCTATAGAGGAAATGAAAATTATGCAAACCACTACGGAAACTTCGGTTAGAGTAAAATAAATGACATCTTATTGGATATTTCTTGGGCGCACTTATCCAAAAAATACTTTGGGAAATCCCGATCTTGGCTAAGCCAAAAATTGAATGGTTTAGATAGCAATGGAGGTGTAGGTGATTTTTCAGAAATTGAAAAAGGACAGCTTAAGGAGGCGCTCAATGATCTGGCGTTGAGAATTCAGAAGTGTGCGTCAGAAATAAAGTAAAGGTGACCAGTGCCAACCGTTTTTCAGAAATAAAGCACGATATCTACTTTAATTTATCCTCCCACAATTCCCTCGATTGTTTCGGCCAGTTTAAAATCCTTTTCTGTAATTCCGCCAGCATCGTGGGTGGATAGGGAAATACTCAGTTCATTAAAGACATTTGTCCATTCCGGGTGGTGCTGTTGGGCTTCGGCTTCAAAGGCGATGCGCGTCATCGTGGCAAAGGCTTCCTTAAAATTTTCAAATTCGAGCGTGGTGTGGATGGCATCTTCGGCATATTCCCAGCCATCCAGTTTTTCCAGTTTCTTGTCTATGGTGGCTTGATCTAATTTTTCCATTGAATATTCATTATTTTGTGAAACTGTTGATCGGTGTAAAGGAGAGGTTGTTGATTTTTAAAATTAGCATCCATAGAATTCCTGCATTTCAAATTTAAAAATGCTGTAATCTCTCTTCTTTTCTCTTTATTCTTTATTCTCTTCCCGTTAACCATTTCTAAATTTAAAGAATCGCTTCCGCGAAAGTGCTGTCATTAACGTTCCTTAACATGCTTTGCCCGTAAACTTTTAACTGCTGCCAAGCCTTTCCATTCTTTAAGTTTTATTTTTACGGAAAAATTGCAGAAAATGACCAACGAACTTTTGTCCACAATAAAACCACAGGCCATCTGGCAACATTTTATGGCACTCAACGCGGTACCCCGACCATCCAAAAAGGAGGAGCGGGTGATTGCTTTTATGAAATCTTTTGGCGAACGCCACAATCTGGAGACCCTTGTAGACGCGATTGGCAATGTGATCATCAAGAAACCGGCAACGACCGGTATGGAAGATCGTCGCGCTGTTGTCCTACAGTCGCATTTGGATATGGTGCATCAAAAAAACGATAATACCGATTTTGATTTTGACAATCAAGGCATCGAGATGTATGTGGACGAGGGTTGGGTGCGCGCCCGGGGAACCACTTTAGGGGCAGATAACGGTCTGGGTGTCGCGGCGATGATGGCTGTGCTTAGCGCTGACGATCTCGCGCATCCCGATCTGGAAGCGCTGTTCACCATTGACGAGGAAACTGGAATGACCGGTGCGATGAAACTTTCGCCGGCGACCTTGAACGGCCGAATTCTGCTCAACCTCGACACCGAAGAAGACGACGAGATCGGCATTGGCTGTGCCGGTGGGGTAGATGTGACTGCCACAAAATCCTATTCGCCTGAAATTTCTCCAGCAGGTAGTGAATGTTTCCAGATTTCTGTGAGCGGGCTGCAGGGCGGACACAGTGGGATGGACATTCATCGCGGGCTGGGCAATGCCAATAAAATCCTGAACCGTTTTTTAAGCGGTCTTGTTTTGGAGCACGGCGTGTCCCTGAGAAGCGTTGACGGTGGTGGGCTACGCAATGCTATTCCGCGGGAGGCCAAAGCGGTTGTCGTCATTCCTTCTAATAAGCATGACGATTTTACGGACTATTTTTCGCAATTGCGAAATGCTATCCAGACTGAATACAAAAGCCTCGAACCCAACATCAAACTTGAGCTAGCGCCCGCAGAACCAGTAAAAGAAATCCTCCCAAATGCGGTGGCAGAAGCCTTGGTGCATACATTGCGTGCCGTTAACAATGGTGTTTACCGGATGAGTCCCGAATTTGATAATCTGGTGGAAACCTCAAACAATCTCGCCAAAGTGGTTGCCAAAGAAGGTCAAATTACCGTGCTATGTTTAACACGATCGTCAGTGCTTTCCACACGGGTGGACCTGGCCAGCGCATTGCAAAGTGTTTTTGAATCCAATGGATTTTCGGTGGAATTCTCTGGCGAGTACCCCGGTTGGGCGCCAGATATGGACAGCCCGATCTTGCAAACCCTTACGGAAAAATACGTTGAACTTTTCCAGTCACAACCTCAGGTAGCGGCTTGTCACGCTGGTCTGGAATGTGGGATCATTGGTCAGCACTATCCGGATATGGATATGATTTCCTTTGGCCCGACCATTCGCAGCGCGCATTCACCGGATGAACGTGCAGAAATCCGTTCTGTGGAAAAGTTTTGGAAATTTCTCAAAGCCGTTTTGGCAGACATTCCGAAGAAATAAATTGAGGTTTTTTAATATGATGGCATGCGCCATAAAATCTGAACGTAAATATGAACCTTGTTTTTGCCACAAACAATCCCAACAAGCTCCTCGAAGTACAAGCACAACTTCCCTTGACCATTCAACTAAGCGATCTCAAGAGCATTGGTTGTACCGAGGACATTGTAGAAGACGCACCCACCATTGAAGGCAACGCACTGATCAAGGCACGTCACGTTTTTCAGAATTATGGTAAAAATTGTTTTGCCGATGATACCGGACTTTTGGTCTCGGCGCTAAATGGAGAACCTGGCGTTTATAGCGCGCGGTATGCGGGACCAAATGGAGATTCTGAAAAGAATATGGCAAAATTGCTGAAAAATCTGAAAGGAAGACCCAGCCGAAGCGCTCATTTTAAAACCGTTGTCGCCCTAATCATCGACGGAAACGAATACCTCTTTGATGGACTATGTCAGGGGGAAATTACTGAAAAGCCTTCCGGCGATAAGGGTTTTGGTTACGACCCAATTTTTAAACCTTATGGTTATGATGTCACTTTCGCAGAGATGAGTATTTCAGAAAAAGGGGCTATCAGTCACCGGGGGCTTGCCATCAAAAAACTTATCCATTTTTTATCGGATATTTCAGAATAAAAGCAGTTTATGCTGAACTTAAGATTTTGAGTCTCTTTATAACTGGATTAATTCGTTGTGAAACAATAAGTTAACATATTCTAAAGCACGATCGTAAGTCTTTAAATAACAGTATCTTTGCGCGCTCTTAACCACTACCGGTTGAGATAATTTCTTACGAATGAACAAATTTGAAGCGTTAGGCCTTAACGCAGACCTCTTGCAAGCCGTCAATGATATGGGTTTTACAGAACCTTCGGCTGTGCAGGAAGAGGCCATTCCCGTCCTTTTGGAAAAAGAAACCGATATCGTCGCCCTAGCGCAGACAGGAACCGGCAAGACCGCCGCATTCGGATTCCCACTTATTCAAAAAATAAATGCAAGCAGCAAGACCACCCAGGGATTAATTCTTTCTCCCACTCGTGAACTTTGCCTGCAGATCACCAACGAACTTAAACTTTACGCCAAGCACGTCAAGGGTCTCAACACAGTTGCGGTTTATGGCGGGGCCAATATACAGGAACAGGCCAGGCAAATCTCAAGGGGCGCGCAGATTATTGTAGCCACTCCCGGCCGAATGATGGATATGATGCGCCGCAAGATGGTCGATATTTCTGAAATTGGGTATTGCGTTTTGGATGAGGCCGATGAAATGCTCAACATGGGTTTTTATGAGGACATCACGACGATTCTTGCAGACACGCCAGAACACAAGAAAACCTGGTTGTTTTCGGCAACGATGCCCAAAGAGGTAGCGCGCATCGCTAAAAAATTCATGAATGCTCCTATCGAAATTACTGTTGGGACCAAAAATATGGGAGCGACCAACGTTTCCCACGAGTTTTATGTGGTGAATGGTCGCGACCGCTATCAAGCACTTCGACGACTGGCCGATGCCAATCCGGCGATATTTTCAGTGGTTTTCTGCCGTACCAAACGAGATACTCAGAAAGTGGCTGAAAATCTTGTAGAAGATGGTTATAACGCCGCTGCGATCCACGGTGATCTGAGCCAGAATCAGCGCGATCTTGTAATGACCAGCTTCAGAAAAAGGCAAATACAAATGCTTGTCGCGACAGATGTTGCCGCCCGTGGTATTGATGTGGACGACATTACCCACGTAATCAATTACCAATTGCCCGACGAAATAGAAACCTATACCCACCGAAGCGGCCGTACCGGCCGTGCCGGAAAAACGGGGATTTCCATGGTGATTGTGGCTAAGAGTGAACTGCGGAAGATCAAGCAGGTCGAGAAGATCATCAACAAGAAGTTTGAACAGAAAGAAATCCCCAGCGGAATGGAAATCTGTGAGGTACAGTTGATGCACCTTGCCAACGACATAAAAACGACCCAGATCAACGATGAGATTGATCCTTACCTTTATGGAATCAAAGAAGTACTTGATGGTTTGGATCGTGAAGAATTGATCAAGAAGGTTTTTTCTGTAGAATTTACACGTTTCTTCAACCACTACAAAAAATCGAAAGACCTTAACGTAGCAGCAGCTGCTGACATCAAGGAAGCCAGCGGTGAGAGCACCCGGTACTTTATCAATGTAGGCGGCAAGGACAATTTTGACTGGATGTCCCTAAAGGATTTCCTTAAGGAAGTAACCGGTTTGGGCGATGGTATCTATAAAGTGGATTGTAAAGACAGTTTCTCCTTTTTTAACACCGATACCGAGCACAAGGATACCATAATGGCAATCTTTGAGGATTTTAAACTTCAGGGACGCCAGATTCACGTGGAGATCACAAAGGATACCCGTGGTGGCGGTGGCGGTGGTAAACGCAGCGGTGGCAAGAAAAAACGCAAAGGAGGTAATGATTTTGGCGGCGGGAAAAACAGAAGCGCACGCCGAAGTGACTCAGGTTTAAAAGGTGGCGATAAAAAGCGCGAACGTAGAAACAACGACGATACTGCCCCGGCAAACAAAAGTCCCTTTTCTGGGAAGCGCAGGCGCAGGGACAGGAAATAGTAAAAGTTATGGGGAAATTGCAACGTTTGGTACGGTTTTCCCATCTATTTTTCTAAATTGGCAGTCTAAATGAAACTCTTTTTCACCCTTATATTCTTACCGCTTTTTTTAGCTGGAAATGCTCAAGCCATTACTGATAGCACAACAGCCACTGCGGAGGACAATGCACAACGGGAGGTAATTTCCGGGCAGGTCGTCAACTCGAGTACCGATGAGGTGCTGGGCGGTGTAAATATTATTAATCTCAATACGGTGCAAGGGGTTATCACTGGGGAAGAAGGTAATTTTAATATTCGGGCAGCCGTTAACGACACCTTGTTCTTTTCCTATTTAGGTTTTAAGACTTTACAGGTACGGGTGACCAATGACTGGAAGAAATTTGGGTCAGTCAAGGTTAAGATGACCGAGACGGGTATTGCCCTTGAGGAAGTTTTGGTGAAAGAAGTAGAACTCACGGGCTATCTGGAAATAGATGCCGTCAATGTTCCCGTTTATAAGGACAAGCGATACAGCATCTCCGGTCTTCCCAGTGGTTATGAAGCTGGCCAGGGCGCTCCCGGGTCAATCAACAAAATCCTAAGCTCGGTATTCAATCCGGCAGATTTTCTTTATAATATCTTCGGAAAGAAACCCAGGCAGATGCGTAAACTTCGGCAGATGAAGGAAGATGAAAATATCCGGGAGCTGCTGAGTACTAAATTTGACCGCGAAACCCTTGCTGCCCTTTTACAGGTCACTACGCAAGATATTGACGAGATTCTCAGACGGTGCGAATATTCCCAAAACTTCGTAAAAACCGCCAATGACCTGCAGATCCTGGACGCGATAAGCGGTTGCTATGAGGAATACCGGGTGCTCAATAAGGAGCGGTAGCCTTTCCTAACCTACATATTATTTTTTATTAACTGAATTTTTTTCGCGGAAGCGATCCTAATCTTTTGGCAATGATTGAAGATATTGAGAATATAGAACTGCATTACCTTACGCTAGATGATTATCAGGAGCTCAAGGCTGCGATGATCGAGGTATATCTCAACATACCCGATGCTTCCTGGCGGTTGCAGGATATCAAAAGGTTGATCAAGAAGTTTCCGGAAGGTCAGGTGGTGCTCAAAGTAAATGGGCAGCTTGCGGGCTGTGCGCTTTCAATTATCGTGGATTACACCAGGTTCGAGAATCACCATACCTACACGGAAATCACGGGTGAATATACTTTTGATACCCATAGCAACAACGGCGATATGCTTTATGGCATTGATATTTTCATCAAGCCGGAGTACCGTGGATTACGATTGGGCCGAAGGCTTTATGATTATAGAAAAGAACTTAGTGAACGTCTCAATTTAAGGGGAATCGCCTTTGGCGGAAGGATTCCCAATTACCATCTGCACGCAGCTGACGTAACCCCAAAAGAGTACATTGAAAAGGTGAGGCGTAAGGAAATTCACGATCCTGTGCTCAGTTTTCAGATCAGCAATGACTTTTATCCAACTAAAGTTTTAAAGGGGTATCTTGAGGGCGATGCGGCTTCAAGTGAATATGCGGTCCTATTGAAGTGGGACAATATTTACCACGAAAGGAAAAGCAATGAGGTTGTCACCAAAAAAAAGGTGATCCGTTTGGGTTTGATACAGTGGCAGATGCGGCCGTATGCGAATCTCACCGAACTCATGCAGCAGGCGGAATATTTTATCGACGCGGTTTCTGGGTACCGGTCTGATTTTGCTTTGTTTCCAGAGTTTTTTAACGCGCCTTTGATGGCAGAAAACAACCACCTGCCAGAATCTGAAGCGATCCGGGAACTGTCAAAACA
This sequence comes from Leeuwenhoekiella sp., assembly GCA_049671285.1. GTDB lineage: Bacteria > Bacteroidota > Bacteroidia > Flavobacteriales > Flavobacteriaceae > Leeuwenhoekiella. The sequence goes on from JBATUQ010000006.1 coordinate 18,570, forward strand.
CACCGAAGCGATCGTACAAAAGTTTTCAGAACTGGCCATTTCTTACAACATAAATGTCATCACGGGAAGTATGCCCGAGATCAAGGACGACCTGCTGTTCAATGTGGGATATCTCTGTCGTCGCGACGGTTCTACTGAACGCTATGAGAAATTGCACGTGACGCCAGACGAAGCCAAGGTCTGGGGAATGCAGGGCGGAACCAAGCTCAAAACCTTTGATACCGATTGTGGGAAAATAGGCGTCCTGATCTGCTACGATTCAGAATTTCCAGAGTTGAGCCGCTTACTTGCTGACGAAGGCATGGACATTCTCTTTGTTCCCTTCCTTACCGATACGCAAAACGGTTATTCCCGGGTACGCCTTTGCGCTCAGGCACGTGCCATTGAGAACGAATGTTATGTGGCAATCGCCGGCAGCGTAGGGAATCTCCCAAAGGTACATAACATGGACATTCAATTTGCCCAGTCTGCTGTGCTGACACCCTGTGATTTTTCCTTTCCGGCAAACGGAGTCAAAGCAGAAGCCACCCCCAATACCGAGATGATCCTCATCGCAGATGTTGATATTGATCTGTTGCGGGAGCTGAACCAGTTTGGGGCTGTAAAAAACTTACGGGATCGAAGAACAGATCTATTTACGCTGAAACACAAAAAGCAGTAAATACAATCCTAATTTAGAGTTTGGCATTGCACTTAAAAGGGCATTACCCGCAAATAACAAGGGGTTTTGCCCTTTATTTTTATTCGGTCTCTATAATATATCTATTTTAACTAACTTTCGTAATCAACTGAAAATGAAAAGATATGGCTGTTTTACGACTTGGAAGTTACGATAGAGGTAAAAAACCATTAGCGATTGCCGAGTTTTTAAAGCCGTATCATCGAGGGATGGCAACCGCCCTCCGCAATAAATTGCAGTTTCGTGATGAGGCCAATTTCTCATGGCGGTCCTTTAAGGAGGAGACGGGTGATGACATCAGGCGATTACAGGGTTTCCTCAAAAAAAATGGTTTTTTCCCAAATGCGCAGTTAAGTGGAATATTTGGCTACGGAACACAAGCTGCGACCCGGCTTTTTCAAGAGTACGTTCTGAACGTCGAAGGCGAAAAGTCTATAGGTACCCCAGACGGGGTAGTTGGCTCAAAAACCTGGTACCACGTGGATCGCTGGGAGCGGGATAAAATTAATAATCTGTGGAGCACGGAAAATGCGGAAACGCCTTCACAAGAATTCCTAAAATGGCATAAAATTCTGAAAGATGCCAAAGGGCATTACACCCAAGATGAAAATACCATCTTGAGTCAGGTACGTAATTACCCAGAGAAATCAGATACCTTTTTGCCCGAAAATTGGAATACAGATTCAAAAGAAGTTCATCTTTTGGGTATTCGCCGGGCTCAGGACAAAATGAGCATAAAACGTCCCAATGACGATTTATTCATACTGCTGATATGCGGTATGGTTTTCAAATTTTGGGGCAGTACAGATCCCAGTGCTTCCATGGCCGGCCGGCCGGATGAGGCATTTTTGGTAGAAGGCCAGCATAAGTACCGGATGAGCTGGCACAAAGTCAGTAGTAGTAAAAAGGTGTATAAAGCACTCCGTCCTTACTCAAAAGGAGTGTTGGTTTACCGGGATCGGGATGATACCAACGCCTTGACCAATGAAGATATAAAGGCAGGGCTGGATGTTCCCAATACCACGATCAACATCCATTGGTCCGGCGATGGGCGCACCAATTTTTCTGCTGGCTGCCAGGTTATTGCCGGGAAAAGTTATATCGCCCCTGATGACAAAATGATTGATTGCACCGATTATGCTTCCATATCCTATGGCGGTCTTGCCAACGGAAAAACCCGGGGTGCTTACAATGTCCTGTCAGACTTGGTGGTTTGTTTTAACGAACTAAACCGGGAAACGGTGTGGTACACTTTGGGAAGGGAAGAAAACCTGGAGACTGTAGCTAAGGAATTTTCAGCAGATTACTTAGAAAATCTATTAACCCGACTAAAACGACATTAGCCAAAAGTAAAAATCCTTTCCAAAACTTCTGGAAAGGACTTCTATCATTATTTCTTCGGTCTCTTACTTCGCCACATTCACCGCACGGGTTTCCCGGATAACGGTAATCTTAACCTGCCCGGGATAGGTCATATCGGTTTGTATTTTCTGCGAAATTTCAAACGAAAGGGCTGCTGCTTTCTCGTCACTAACTTTCTCGCTTTCTACAATAACACGCAGTTCGCGACCCGCTTGGATGGCATAAGCTTTCTGAACCCCTTGGAAGCCAAAGGCAATATCCTCGAGATCCTTCAACCGCTGTATGTAGCTGTCCAGAACTTGACGACGTGCTCCGGGACGCGCCCCGCTAATCGCATCACAAACCTGAACAATAGGGGAGAGGAGACCAGTCATCTCGATCTCGTCGTGGTGAGCGCCTATGGCATTGCATACTTCGGGTTTCTCACCGTGCTTCTCTGCCCACTCCATACCCAATAGGGCGTGTGGGGTCTCGCTATCTGTTTCCGGTACTTTACCAATATCGTGAAGCAGACCGGCGCGTTTGGCCAGTTTTGGGTTCAATCCCATTTCAGAAGCCATCACCGCACACAATTTGGCAACCTCCCTACTGTGCTGCAAAAGGTTTTGTCCATAGGAGGAACGGTATTTCATACGGCCAACGGCCTTGATGAGTTCTGGATGCAATCCATGAATACCCAGATCAATGACCGTGCGTTTTCCTACCTCAACAATCTCCTGTTCTATTTGTTTTGTGGTTTTATTGACTACCTCTTCAATCCGCGCAGGATGAATGCGGCCGTCAGTGACCAGTTTATGTAACGAAAGTCTGGCGATCTCCCGGCGCACACTGTCAAAACACGATAAAATTATCGCTTCCGGCGTGTCGTCAACGATAATCTCGACACCAGTGGCTGCTTCAATGGCACGTATGTTTCGGCCCTCGCGGCCTATGATTCGACCCTTTACATCGTCACTTTCCAGATTAAAGACTGAGACACAGTTTTCTACCGCTTCCTCGGTACCGATGCGCTGTATGGTATTGATAATGATTTTCTTGGCTTCCTGTTCAGCGGTCATTTTTGCTTCTTCAACTGAACCTTGTATGTAAGCCATAGCATCAGATTTGGCCTGTTCTTTCAGTGATTCCATCAACTGCTCCTTGGCATCTTCTGCAGGAAGGCCCGAAATGACTTCTAACTGTTGGATGATACTTCGTTGAGACTTATCGATTTCAGTTTTCTTCTTGTCGAGGTATTCTACCCGTTCGTTATAATCCTGAAGCTTGTTCTCTACAGATTTATTGAGTTTTTTGGTCTTTGCGATCTCACTGCCCAATTGTGATTCTTTGTCGCGTACCCGTTTTTCGGCATCGCTAACTTTTTTATCGCGGGAAAGAATAACCTTTTCGTGTTCTGCTTTGAGTTCAATGAATTTTTCTTTCGCTTGTAGAATCTTGTCCTTCTTAATGCTTTCGCCCTGTGCGTTGGCATCTTTGAGGATTTTTTCAGCTTCTTGTTTTGCACTTTGTACAACAGTAGAGGCATTGTTTCGTTCCAGCATCTTGGCTATCAGAAAGCCGATGGCGAGTGCGATCACACCCACAATAAATAAAATCATATAGAAATAACTGTCCATTTGGTTTGTTTGGGATTTATGTACAACCTCAATCATCAAGAGGTCAACATTGATAAATGCCTTTAGGTTTCAAAGAAAATTTCAAAACGGTCAAAGCTTCATTATTGAATAAAAAAAAGCCTACACCAGTTGTTGTTCTGTATAAACTCCATTAATAAAATTATAGGGCTAACAGGCTGATCAAGCATCCGCTCAAGGACGGCTCGCTTTTACAACCTAAACTCACCCTTCATAATGAATACATGTTGAGTTTATCAAAAAGTAACCAATGTAGGCAGTAACAATTATATTTTAAAGAACGTTAGGATAGCTGTGCTTTTAATAAAACCTCCAGATCTTTAAGTTGTTCTGTGGCCTTGTTGACATCTGCATCCTCATTCAACTTGCTCTGTATCGACTTTGAAGCAAACTGTAAGGCGCACATTGCCAGCACATCCTGTTTATCGCGCACGGCATAACTCTGCTCAAATTTTTTGATCATTTCCTCGATTTCCTTAGCAGCCTTCCTCAATCCTTCTTCCTGTTCCGGCCGTATCGTCAATGGATAGACCCGGTCTGCAATGGAAACCTTGATCTTCAAACTGTCTGCCATTGCTTTACTATTCTGCTAATTGTGCGATGCATTGATCAATCTCGCGGATCATTGCGTTTATCTTGAGCTTCGTTTCCGTTTTGTATTCTTTACTGCCCAGCATTGCATTTGCCGTTTTTAATGAGCTGTAACGCGCTTCCCATTGGTTTATTTCTGCAAGCACTTCATCGTGCTGCTCCTCAAGGTCGGCATATTTATGCTTGAGCGCCTCGTGTTTTTGCTTTAAAAGTTTATGCCTATGAAGCAGTTTACTTATGGTATTTTGTAAAGAATCAACACGTTCTAAAAGTTCGCTCATAAAACCGGTTCGCAATACTTGGTCACACAAAGTTAACATTCGACCCCCTATTTGCAAGCGAATGTTGCATTAATTTTAGTGACTGCGCTATCTAAGTGCACTCCTCACAAAATCTTTGGCACAAAACAACAATTTTTCATCGTCCGCGTTTTTTGGGTTTTGCATATATTGCCATCAATGCGATATTTTACTTTAGTTTTTACGTTTATTTTTTGCTTTTCGGCATTTGCCCAAAACGAGCTGCCCAAAGGATCCTTCATCAGTCCGCTGGAAGTTCCCCTTGTACTTTCAGGGACCTTTGGTGAACTGCGCAGCAATCATTTTCACAGCGGCCTCGATATCAAGACGCAGCAGCGCACTGGTCTCAATGTGCTGGCAACTGCTTCCGGGACTGTAAACCGGATAAAGATAGAACGCTACGGCTATGGCAAGGCGCTGTACATCGACCACGGGAACGGTTATACTTCGGTCTATGCGCATTTGGAAAAGTTTTCGCCAGAAATAGAAGCTTACGTTAAAAAGCATCAGTATGAAAACGAATCTTATGAAATTCAGCTGTTCCCCAATCCTACAGACCTGCGCGTTGAGCAGGGCGAGTTGATTGCTTACAGCGGAAACAGCGGTGGAAGCGGCGGCCCGCACCTGCATTTTGAAATACGCGATGCGAATGCACGGCCTATGAACCCGATGCTTTTTGGGATTGACATCAAAGATTCAAAACCGCCGGTGGTAAAAAACCTTTACGTTTATCCGCTATCACCCGAAACCCATATAGAAGGAAGCAACCAGCCCAAAAAATTGCGGATATACCAGCAGCCTGACAAAAGCTATAAGTCTGAAAATATTACCGCTTTCGGAAAAATTGGTTTTGCAGTGGGTGCGATCGATCAGCAGGATGCCGCGTACAATCAGAACGGTCTGTACGCCGTGAAAACAAAATTAAACGGTGCCGATAACCTAAATGTCACGATGGACAGGTTTTCCTTTGCTGAAACCCGTTATATCAACAGGATGATTGACTACGAGCTTTATCAACGAAACCGAAGCCGGGTTCAGAAACTGTTTTTAGAGCGAAACAATCCGCTGAGTATATATAGCAAGGTGCGCGATAGGGGCGTGCTACAGCTGGAGGAAGAAGGTGCTTCTGCGATTTATGACATATCGCTTCAGGATTTTGCGGGCAATACTACTACCATCACGGTACCTATCACGATCAAGGCCGATTCTACCGTAATACCTTCCGAAGAAAAGAAAACACCCTATTACGTGATGGCTGATGGTGCCGCTAATTTTTCCGTAGGGAAGTTTGATGTTTACGTTCCCAAAGGTGCTTTTTATGACGACTACTATCTGGATATTTCCGCCGACGGCGAAAATTTAAAGCTGCACAAGGATGTCATTCCGGTACAGAAAAATATGACCATTTCCTTTGACGCAAGCACGTATGCCGAAGTAGATCGTGAAAAACTCTACATCGCCTCACAACCGTATCCCGGTGCGACCAACTTTGAAGGGGCAAAACTGGACGGCAACAAACTCATCGCTTATACCAGAAGTTTGGGCAACTACACCATCGCATCAGATAACGATCCGCCAAAGATTAACCCAGCTGCATTGACCGAAGGTAAATGGATGTCCAATTACAAAACATTGGACTTTACGATTTCTGATTCCGGGTCGGGTATAGATAGTTATCGAGCGACCATCAACGGGAAATTCGTTTTGATGGAATACGACTATAAAACCAAAAAGCTGGTCTATAACTTTGAAAATGGCGTAAGCACGGAAACTGAAAATGACTTCAAACTGATCGTTACCGATAACGTAGGAAATAGTACTACTTTTACGGCAACTTTCTTTAGAAAATAACTCCTTTTATAAAAATCTTTGGCGCGGTTATTCCCTTTATTTTTCCTTTTTACCATTTTCGGTTTTTCCCAGAATGCTACGGTGCTGGGGATCGTTTTTGATGAAAACAACACGCCGCTGGGAGGAGTGAATATTTCAGCCGGTTCGACAGGTACGGAAACAGATGGGAGTGGTTTCTATTCCATCAACATTTCGGCCAACGAAGAAGTCACGCTGACTTTTTCCTATCTCGGTTTCAAAAATGTTGAGGTGAATTTTTCGCTTTTGCCAAATCAAGTACGTGAGTTTAATCCTGTTTTAAAAACTTCGGTGGAACAGATCAGTTCCGTGGTGCTGCGCGCGGATTCCCGGGAGAAAATTTTTGGGATCACTACGCTTTCACCAGAAACCGTAAGAAAAATCCCAGGTGCCAATCCCGGGGTGGAAAATCTTTTGGCCACCTTGCCCGGCGTAAGTTCAAACAACGAACTCAGTACGCAGTATGCGGTGCGCGGTGGGAATTATGACGAAAACCTGGTTTATGTAAACGGTATTGAAGTGTATCGACCGTTCCTCATACGATCAGGTCAACAGGAAGGCCTGAGTTTTGTAAATACCGATCTGGTGCGCGATATTGATTTTAGCGCAGGAGGTTTTCAGGCGAAATATGGCGACAAGCTTTCCTCAGTGCTGGACATTACCTACCGCCGTCCCGTAGATTTTGGTGCCGGTATCGAAGCAAGCCTTCTGGGCGGAAGCGTTTATGCGGAAGGCACAAGCAAGGATAAAAAGCTAACAGGTATCGTTGGGGCACGTTATCGCGATAACAGCCTTCTGGTCAACGCAAAACAGACCGAAACCAATTTTAAACCCCGGTTTACAGACATACAAACCTATGTAACCTATAATTTTTCGAAGAAATTTGAACTGGGATTTTTGGGAAGTCTGGCGGTCAATAAGTACGATTTTGAGCCGCAGACACGGCAGACGAACTTTGGCACCCTGGCAGATCCCATCGCGCTGATCATCAATTATAACGGGCAGGAACAAGATAAATATGATACGTATTTTGGTGCTTTAAAGGGAAATTACAAAGTCAACGACCACTTCCTTCTCACCGGAATTTTTTCGGCATATCAAACACAGGAACAGGAGTTTTTTGACATACTTGCAAATTATGCTTTGGGCACGCCCAACACCTCAATTGGTGATGAGGACATAGGCGAGGTTGAATTTACAAGAGGCATTGGCTCCCAGCTTACGCACGCCCGTAATCAACTGCATGCGGTTTTCATCAATGCCCAGATAAAGGGGCAATATCAAAAAAACGATGGCCAGCTGGATGTTGGTCTCAAGTTCACTCGGGAAGACATCCGCGACCGTTTACAGGAATATGAGATCATCGACTCTGCCGGATTTAGCGTGCGGCCGCCCAACCTGAATCTTGGCAATGACCAGCCATATACTCCCTATGACGCTCCGTTAGTTCCATTTACTTCGGTCAGGGCGAACAATGATGTACAGATCGACCGTATTTCGGCTTTTGCACAATGGAGCCAAAAAAAGCAGTTGGATGCCGCCAAACTTTGGTACAACATTGGCCTTCGTGCGCAACAATGGACGGTCACCAATGATGGGAATAAGGCGGATGCCCAGTTGGCGGTGAGCCCGCGGGCGCAGGTCAGCCTTAAACCCGACTGGAAAACCGATATGATCTTCAGGCTCGCTACGGGTATTTATCAACAGCCGCCCTTATACCGGGAACTTCGGGATTCCTTGGGGCAGGTACGTCCCGAGGTGAAAGCGCAAAAATCCTATCACGTGGTCGCTGGAAACGATTGGAGTTTCAAATTGTGGGAGCGGCCGTTTACCCTGACTTCTGAAGCGTACTATAAAAAACTCTGGGACGTCAATCCCTATACGTTGGAAAATGTGCGCATCCGCTACCGGGCGCGCAATAATGCCGAAGCTTTTGCTTATGGTCTAGACCTGCGGCTAAATGGTGAATTCGTTTTGGGTACGGAAAGCTGGGTGAGTCTAGGGTATCTCAACACCCAGGAAAATATTGACGACCGCGGATTTATCCCACGTCCTACAGACCAAAGGCTTAAAATCGGTGCGCTCTTTCAAGATTACGTGCCCACCATGCCCAACCTCAAGCTGTATATCAATATGGTGTATCAAACCGGTTTGCCCGGCGGTTCGCCCAGTTATGCCGATCCTTACCGGTTTCAGGTGCGGTTGCCGTTTTACTTTCGGTCTGACGTAGGGTTCTCCTACGTGCTGATTGATAATTTGGACAATTCCATAAGCTCGGGATGGAAAAAAGCTTTTGAAGAACTGAGCTTCGGTCTGGAAATCTTCAATATTTTTGACCGCCAGAACAGCATCACCAACACTTTTGTACGTGATGCCGCTTCCCAAAGGCAATTTGCAGTGCCCAATTTTCTTTCGCCCCGCGTGTTTAACGTGCGGTTGGGGATGCGATTTTGAATTTCAATAGCACTTCTTGTATTTTTCAATCGACATTCAAGGTGGCTCAAGATCAAAAAAATGGTGTCACAAAAAAACAGAAACAAATTTAACCGAATAAATCTGCTTCTGTTCGCATCTACTGTCCACACATCACCAATCAACACTTGACAGTACCGTATTAAATAAAACAACTTCCTAAGTTTTACTGAATTTGCCGCGATCATAAAATGCATCACCTGGTTTATGATTTTCTGTGCTGCTTGTATAATGATCAAACACAACGATCTCATATTCCCGGTCAACGTCTGAACCTTTTTGGTATCGTTTGGTTTTAGCGAAAGTATCGTGGGTGATTTTGTCAGAATGTACGGTATGTGCACCGGTATCGAGGCGTACCATACCAATAGGAACGATCAAATGATTCTCTCCCTCTTTGTTCATGAATTCGTGAACACCTTCTTTGGCAGGGTTGCCATACGGTTTATGCCATGCATCTAATACGGTTTTGTCCACCTCCACATCGAGGTACACCACTTTTTCCGTATTCTTATTAACTAAGAGGTTGTCAACTTTTCCTACGGTGCGACCGTCAGTATCCTTTACCTTCCAGCCCCTCACATCGGGATCGTCACTGGATACCTTGTATTTTGAAAGTTCGTGGAGTTTATATAAATGTTTTTTGCTATCAGTTGTCATAATGGTATATTTTACTGCATTTTGTTTAAAACGTCTGCTGCCTCTTTAAAATAAGTATTCACTGCAGCTTTTTGATTAAGCGTCTGGTCTGCCGGATCGATGGAAGCTACCTCTTCCTCCAGGGAAGTCACTTGACTCTCAAGGTTAGGGAAACTTTGCATTTGAATTTTACTAATCGCCCTGTTTATAATCTCAAAAGACTCTTTGAGCAAATCAGCGTGTTCCACAGACATAGGATCCTTGGTGATGGTATTTGCATTGGCACGGGCTACGCCTAAATCAGCCTCAATGTTCACGTTTTGTGCCGTAGCTTTTTCATTTACGGCTTCAATTAAATAAAGCAATGCCTGATTGCTATACTCATGGTCGATACCCATATCGCCGGTCATTCCTACAAATTCGCTGTAAGTAGCAATGGCTCCAGTTTGCATTGCCGTAGTAGTGTTATCCATTTCTTCCATTTCTTCCTCGACCATGACCTCTTCGGTAGTGATATCATCAGTTTCCACATCGTCATCATCTGCGAGAAGCGCAAAGTAAAGTACCGCCAGCAGGATAAGGACTCCAATAAGAATCCAAGGCCATATTGTTTTTTTCTTTTCTATGTTTATATCAGCCATAATTATGGTTTTGGTTATTAATTAATTCAATTTCTGCATATTGAGCTGAAATAAGTATAATAATGAGTTAATTGTAATTTTCATAGGTCAGGATTAAGATTTTCTTTTGATTTAAAAATTACGGCCCAAAAACTCCTAGATAATTAAATTTTCAACCATAATCCAGGAGTTTATAATTCAGGAATCACTCCTGATTTGATTGCCTTTTAAAACAAACTAAAACCCCTATTTTTGGCAAAAGCCAAATGCAATACCTTGTCCGGTCAACTTCAGACACCCATAGATTACTTAAAAGGCGTGGGCCCCAACCGTGCAGACCTGCTGCGCAGCGAATTGGGCATTCATACCTATCAAGATCTTTTGAATCTTTTTCCCAACCGGTATATTGACAAAACCCGTTATTTTAAAATAAACGAACTGCAACCGGCTGGGGCCGATGTACAAGTGGTGGGTAAAATCACTCATTTGAAAACGGTGGGAGAAAAACGCGGCAAAAGACTGGTCGCCACCTATCGGGACGATACTGGAGTGATGGAGCTGGTCTGGTTCCGCGCCCACAAGTGGTTACGCGCAAACCTCAAGATCAACGAGCCCTATGTTGCTTTTGGGAAAGCACAGCAATACGGAAGCACGTTTTCTATCGCACACCCTGATCTGGAACTGCTTACGGAACATCAGCAAAGCCTCCGCACCGCTATGCAGCCGGTCTATCCCTCAACCGAAAAACTATCCAACAAGGGCGTTACCAACCGAGTGGTCAATACTTTGGTGCAGCAGCTCTTTCGCGAAGCGCATACGGCTATTGTAGAATCGCTTCCGCTTTCTATTAGAAAACCCTTAAAACTGATCGACCGAAAGAAAGCCTATCTCAACGTTCATTTTCCACAGTCGCAAAAGGTATTGGCATTGGCGCAATTCCGATTAAAATTTGAAGAATTTTTCTTCATTCAATTGCAGCTCATCATTAAAAATCAATTGCACAAGCAAAAGATCAAAGGATATGCCTTCGGCGAAATTGGGGCTTATTTTCAAACCTTTTACAAGGATCACCTTCCTTTTGAACTTACCGATGCCCAAAAAAGGGTGGTCAAAGAAATACGGTACGATCTGGGCAAACCCGCTCAGATGAACCGGCTGCTGCAAGGCGATGTGGGCAGCGGCAAAACGATTGTCGCACTGATGAGTATGCTTATGGCACTCGATAATGGCTTTCAGGCCTGCCTGATGGCTCCCACTGAAATTTTAAGTCAGCAGCATTATCAAGGCTTGCAGGAACTCTGTAATGGCTTCGACATCAACATCGCGCTGTTGACCGGTTCGGTAAAAACCAAAGCTCGCCGGGTGATCCATGAACATCTGGAAAGCGGCGAACTGCACATTCTAATTGGCACTCACGCTTTGCTTGAGGATAAGGTCAAATTCAAAAATCTGGGGCTGGCCGTTATTGACGAGCAGCATCGTTTTGGCGTGGCACAGCGCAGTAGATTGTGGCATAAAAATGAACTGCCACCGCACATTTTGGTAATGAGTGCAACGCCTATTCCGCGTACGTTGGCGATGAGCGTTTATGGAGATTTGGACATTTCTGTGATTGACGAATTGCCTCCGGGGCGAAAACCAATTAAAACCGTGCACAGGTTTGACGCCAACCGCCTTAAGGTTTTTCGGTTTATCCGAGATGAAATAAAATTGGGCAGACAGGTGTATATAGTCTATCCCTTAATTCAGGAGAGCGAGGCATTGGATTATAAAGATTTAATGGATGGCTACGAAAGCATTTCCCGGGAGTTTCCGGCACCCGAGTTTCAGATTTCAATCGTTCACGGCCAGATGAAACCTGCCGACAAGGACTATGAGATGGAACGTTTCGTAAAAGGTGAAACCCAAATTATGGTAGCCACCACTGTTATCGAAGTGGGAGTAAATGTACCCAATGCTTCGGTAATGATTATTGAAAGTGCAGAGCGTTTTGGACTCTCACAACTGCATCAATTGCGGGGTCGTGTGGGGCGTGGTGCAGACCAAAGTTATTGTATCCTTATGACCGGCCACAAACTTGGGGAAGATAGCAAAACCCGTATGCAAACCATGACATCTACCAATGACGGATTCGAAATCGCCGAAGTTGATCTTAAACTTCGGGGTCCGGGAGACATTATGGGGACGCAGCAAAGTGGGGCGCTCAATCTTAAAATCGCAGACATTGTTAAAGACGGCGCAATTTTAAAAACTGCGAGAGCCGCCGCCCAGACTTTATTAAAAAACGATCCCAAGCTCGCCCATCCTGACAATCAGGGCACCCGGCAGATGTATGGGGAATTGATGAAATATAAAAACATCTGGAACTATATCTCGTAATTACAGATTCAATATATGACGCGCTTACTAAAACACTCCTTTTCCTTTCGCGGAAGCGAATTTCTCAAAATCCCACCCCTACCTTTATGCCTCCCCAACCTGCAGGATTTCCGGTTTTAAATTCCCGGGTAATAGTGGTCCGGGCATACTCTAAATATACCGGGCCCGTTTTTAGAACCAATCCATAATTAATCTGACCTACAATCCGGGAAACATCACGTGAGGAAATCACATACGGACTTGACCTATTAAGCATCCCGCCCTGTAGTGTGGCATCGTACCCTATGAATCTGGAAATGCCTTCTCCGTAAAAATATATTCGGAATTTTGATTTCTTGCCTGACGATGTACTTGTATTTTCCAACAAACCCAATTGCATATTAGCGCCCGCTGCAGCATTGGTAAATAGGGTACCCAGTTGTACCGAAGAACTTGCGTTGAGGGTCAGAAAATTATTCCAGCGGAAAAATTGTTTTTCACAATCCAGTCGGTAATTGAGCACCAGATCGTTTTTAATCTGATGCTCCCAACCCCTTGGGATTTTGTTTCCGGTCCATTTGTGAATTTCTACCTGCATTTCCTTGCCAAGGGCAGCAGCACCAATGATCCCCAAACTCAGCGATTGTGAAAATCGATACATATGTTTCTCATTATTAGCAGTACTGAAACTCTTCAGAAAAATTGCTGAAGCAAAAGGTCGGTCACCGTTTTGTATTTCCCTACTTACATAATCGTTGGGAGTATAGCCGATATGCTCCAAAGCAATCCCAAAAATTGAGCTAAAACCCTTAAGCTTAAAAAATAACTGGTTTGCCGGATTCTTTTTCAACGCTTCAGAAACGTATTCAAAACTGTATCCCTGCGTGTAGTTTTCATCGGTAGCGGCAAAAAAATCATTTTCATAATTAAACCGAAAATAATGCTGCGTGCCCATATTCCGATACGACACCAAATTGTCAATCTTTTGAGCCTGCGTATGCCACGAAATCAAAAAAAGCAAGAGAAAACTACATAACCGAACCATGGTAGTGCTTACGAAAATAGGGCTGCCCGGGTTTTCGAAAGAATGGTGCGGTTGATGATTGTTGGTGAACTTTCAGTAAGTTAATAAACGGGAACCTGAAAAACAGAAAGCATGGCCGTGCTGCTCCACTAAATAGTGCAGCGGCATTAAAACTTTCGTCAGAGCGCAATAATAAAAAATCGGTAAACCTTATATTTGCAGCCTACAAAAAAGCACCATGCAGATATCCTACAACTGGCTGAAACAATTCATAAAAATAGACTGGAAACCCGAGAAAACAGGAGAACTTTTAACTGATCTAGGTCTTGAGGTTGAGGGCATTACCACCTTCGAAAGCGTCAAAGGCGGCCTGAAGGGAATTGTAGTTGGTCACGTACTGGCTTGTGAAAAACACCCAAATGCAGACCGCCTTAACCTGACGACGGTAAACATAGGGGAGGGGGATGCCGTACAGATTGTCTGCGGTGCGCCCAATGTTGCGGTAGGTCAGAAAGTACCGGTAGCTACTGTGGGCACTGTACTTTATGATAGCAATGACGAACCCTGGAAGATCAAAAAAGGGAAAATACGCGGGGAAGTCAGCCACGGGATGATTTGTGCGGAAGATGAGCTGGGACTGGGCGAGAACCACGAAGGTATCATGATTCTGGAGGATGATTTGGAGCCCGGGACGCCACTTTCAAAAGTTTTTAAAATTGAAACCGATCATATTTTTGAAATCGGCCTGACCCCAAACCGCTCTGATGCGATGAGCCATATGGGAGTTGCCCGAGACCTTAAAGCAGGGCTGCTACAGCACGAGATCAATGTGCCTTTTCATACCCCGTCCACAAGTGCCTTTAGGGTTGAAAACCGTACCAAACGTATCAAGGTGGATCAGGTAGATCTAGACCGTGCGCCCAGATATTGCGGTGTTAGTATTTCTGGACTTGACGTCAAAGAATCTCCAGACTGGTTAAAAAACCGGTTGAGATCCATAGGGCTTGCGCCAAAAAATAATGTGGTGGATGTCACCAACTACGTGATGCACGAACTGGGACAGCCGCTGCATGCCTTCAACCTTGCCAAGATCGCCGGGGAAGAAATTCAGGTCAAAACGGTAAAGGCCGGCACCAAATTTACCACGCTCGACGACGTGGAGCGCACCCTGCACGACGAGGACCTTATGATCTGTGATGCCGAAAAACCACTCTGTATCGCAGGAGTTTACGGCGGAAAGAACAGCGGGGTCACCACTGATACCGAATCGATATTCCTGGAAAGCGCCTTTTTTGATTCCGTAAGCATACGCAAGACGGCAAAACGGCACGGGTTGAGCACAGACGCGTCGTTCAGGTTTGAGCGGGGCATTGATCCCAACATAACCGAATATGCATTGATGCGGGCAGCCCTTTTGATTCAGGAGCTGGCCGGTGGGCAAGTGGTCAGTGAGATCGTTGATGTATATCCTAAAAAGATTGATAACCATCAAGTGTTCCTCTATTTTGACCGCGCTTTTAAACTGATTGGGGAAGAAATTCCGGAGGAAACCATCAAATCCATACTGTCTTCTCTCGACATTAAGATCAACAACATCACCGAAGCAGGCATCGGGATGACCATACCTGCCTATCGAAACGATGTCACCCGCGAAGTTGATGTCATCGAGGAAATCCTTAGGGTGTACGGGTATAACAACATTGCGGGCAAGACTAAATTCAATACTTCCATTGCGGTAGATAGCAAGTTTGAGGATCACCGTATTCAGCAGGTTATTGGTGAACTATTGGTCAGCAATGGATTTTTGGAAATTCTCAACAATTCGTTGACCAATCCGGCATACGCCGAAATCAATGAAGCTTTTAATAAGGAATTTTCCGTTGAAATCCTGAACCCGTTGAGTGGTGAACTTTCGGCCATGCGGCAATCACTTTTGTTTTCTGGACTGGAAAGTATTGCGCATAATGTAAATCGCAAACAGGAAAACCTAAAGCTTTTCGAATTTGGGAAAACCTATCACAATTTTCCAAGAGGAAGAGAAGAACATAAACATTTGATGATTTTGGCCACAGGCAACAGACACCCGGAGAACTGGATGGGCAAAGAGGAAGCTGTTGGGTTTTATTTCATCAAAAGTATAGTCGATCTTATCCTGGAGCGGTTGGGCCTAAACAGCACCAGCAGCATTCCCGTTCAAAATGGGCTGTTCAGCGAGGCCATCGCCTATGAGGCTTCAAAAAAGGATCTTGTAAAAATGGGATTGGTGAATAAGAAAGTTTTGAGTGCCTTCGAAATCGAGCAGGAGGTAATTTATGCAGATTTTGACTGGGACGCATTGGTTGCCCTGATCAAAGGGCAGCATATAAAATTTCAACCCATTCCCAAATATCCCGAAGTGCGCCGGGATTTCGCATTGCTTTTAGACCATTCCGTTAGTTTTAAGCAGGTGTATGATACCGCTAAAGCTTCAGAAAGAAAACTACTCAGAAACATCAACCTTTTTGACGTTTACACCAGTGGCAATTTGCCAGAGGGAAAGAAAAGCTACGCCGTCAGCTTTACGCTGCTCGATGAGAAGAAAACCCTTACTGACAAGCAGATTGACGGTACGATGGCCAAAATACAGAACCGGCTGGAGAAAGATCTGGGAGCCCAATTGCGCTAAACTTTAGCATTTTGAGGTTTGTTGCTTCGCGTACTTTCGGTTAATTTTACGGAAAGAAAAATTCAACTATGCTATTGAAAAGGACGAATATTCACGAAAAGCTGCTGCTTGAACGGGAGCGGTGCTATACCAAAAAATCAATTTTAAACCAGGTAAGTTTTTTACTGAAGCACCACAAAACCCCCGAAAACAATATCCTCAACCGGTTAAAAGCTGCTTCCGGTGCAACCCAAAATCCTTTTGATCTCGATCTTTTGGACAGCCATAGGGTTTTTCACCAAGACCAGATTAAAAAAATCTGTATCATTTACCGGTTGCGGTTTCTGGATACGCGCTTTTTTAAAAATGACTTTCCCAATGAAGCAATAGCTGAAATCAAAAGGCTGGAAAACGAGCATGATGCCAAGTTGGAAGGGTTTAAGATTATCGCACCCTCTAAAATGTTCGTACTGCGAAAGACTGATGACCCCTTACTCTTTGCACCTATAGGTAACGGCTATTTTTACCTCATTCACAAATGGGGCAATGACCTGCATCCGTTGCGGCGAGTGATGATGTGGCCGTTCAAGAATTTTGAGAACCTGATTTTTACCGTGCTCCTTGCCAGTATTGTGGCCACGCTGCTCGTGCCTACCGGGATGTTTAGTCACGAGGACAGTTTCAGTCAGGACGTGATGGTACTTTTCTTCATGTTTAAATCGATTGCTGCCGTAACGCTTTACTATGGTTTTGCTGCCGGAAAGAATTTTAATACCGCCATTTGGAAAAGCCAGTTTGACAAGGCGCAGTGATTATTCTTCCTTGGTAAGGGTACATTGGCCAATATAGCCTTTTCAGGGAAGCTGCGAAATAATAAATCGTTTGAACGGTTTTGACTAAAAAAAATGCTTAATTTGGAAACACATCCATTTTAAGACAATCAAGAACATGCGCCAAGATTCCAGTTACGAGCGACTGCACACCGGAAGCCAGATCGAGATCAATTACATCAAAAACCAACTTGAGGAGAACGATATTGCTTCGGTGCTGCGCAATGATTTTGAAAGCGGGCTGCGCGCGGGTTTTGGCGGATCTCCGGATCAGGTGCAACTGTTTGTGAAAAAACAGGATATGATTCCGGCAAATCGGATTTTGGAAAATGTGCTCGAAAATAATTCTATCCCAGAGGACGAACTCAACAAAGCTGCTGCGGCAAGTCGACTGGACAAGGAAAAACCCGTCCAGAAAAAAGCAGAACGCCCGCTTATTGACAAAAAGCCCAAACGTTCCCCATTGAATCTCGTTATAAACATTGCACTGATCATATATTCACTCTACCGTCTGTATCCCTTAACCCAAGGTGAAACGTTGCCAACCTGGCGTATTGCCGTCAGTGGTTTTATTCTGGTTTTCTGTACGGTTGCGTTGGTGAATTATTTTAGGAAGAAGGCATAAGCTTTGTAGATTTCCTGAGGAGTCGAAATACTTATAACCATTTTCAAATTGAATGGAATAACCGGAACTACATCCTATTATAGCGCTGCTTCTACATTATGAGGTCAACCCATACGCCTGCCTTGCAATCTCCAGTTCCTCGTTAGTGGGAACGATTAATATTTCTACCGAAGCATCTTCCGCAGCGATTGACCGTATGCCTTTGTCACGCTTATCATTGGCAATTTCATCCAATTTGATACCTAGATAATCCATGTTCTGGCAGACCATTTTCCGAAGGAACGCGCTATTTTCTCCAATTCCGGCAGTAAAGACCAGCGTATCCAATCCATTCAGGCTTGCGGCGTAAGCACCGATATACTTTTTGATACGATAGATGTTAAGCTCCAGCGCCAGTTTGCAGGAAGCATCCCCGGCCTCGGCGCGCTGCTGAATGTCACGAAGGTCACTGGCCCCGGTCAAGCCCAGCATTCCGCTTTTTTTGTTCAAAAGGGTATTGACTTCTTTGGCCGAATATCCCAGTTCTTCGATCAAATAAAAGATCACCGAAGGATCGATCGTTCCGCTGCGGGTTCCCATCACAAGGCCTTCAAGCGGTGTGAGACCCATGGAATGATCCACACTTTTTCCGTTTTTGATGGCGGTCATACTGCAACCGTTACCCAGATGAGCGGTGATGAGCTTTTCGGGCATTTTCCCCAAGAATTCTGCGGTCTGGTCGCTTACAAATTTATGGCTGGTGCCGTGTGCGCCGTAAACCCGGATACCGTTTTCGTCCAGAAACTTCTGATCGATGGCAAATTGATATACCTTTTGCGGCAGCGTCTGGAAAAAGGCAGTGTCAAAAACAGCTACCTGAAGGGCTTTGGGGAAAATAACTTCAGCAACCTCGATCCCCAGCAAATTTGCGGGATTGTGCAAGGGTGCAAGCGAAAACAAGGATTTGATTTTGTTCTTTACAGCATTGTCGATCTTGGTGGCGTCAGAGAAAAAGCTTCCGCCGTGAACTACACGGTGGCCTATGATCGCGACTTCTTCCGGCGATTGCAAAACTCCTTTATCGTTATCCAGCAACAATTGGGTAACCCGTTCCAAACCTACCTTATGATCCGCTACGGCAATCTTTTCCGCGGAAGCGAAATCACCTAGCTCATAGTTAAATGTACTTATTTTCTCTCCAATCCGGTCAATAATGCCCGAAGCCAAAATGGTCTCCTCCGGCATTTGAAACAACTGAAATTTTATGGACGAACTTCCCGAATTGAGAACCAGAACCTTTGTCATAACCCTTGTGCTTGTATGGCAGTTATTATTACAGTATTAAAAATATCATCAACAGTACAGCCACGGCTGAGGTCGTTTACAGGCTTGTTTAACCCCTGCAACATCGGGCCTATCGCCAATGCGCCGGTTTCCCGTTGCACCGCTTTGTAGGTATTGTTCCCTGTATTGAGATCGGGAAAAATAAGCACGCTGGCCTGCCCGGCAACTTTAGAGTCTGGCAATTTGCTCTTACCCACCCGCATATCAACGGCCGCATCGTACTGAATGGGACCTTCTATGTTAAGATCCGGTCGTTTCATTTTTACGATTTCGGTGGCTTCGCGTACTTTATCAACGTCGGCGCCTTTGCCGGATGTTCCCGAAGAATAGCTCAGCATTGCGATTTTTGGCTCGATACCAAAGGCCTTGCTGCTTTCTGCGGAAGAAATTGCGATTTCCGCCAACTGTTCTGCGTTGGGATTGGGATTTATGGCACAATCACCAAACACCGAAACCCGATCCTCCAGACACATAAAGAATACTGAAGACACCACCGAAACACCCGGCTTGGTCTTGATAAACTGAAGCGCCGGCCGTATGGTGTGTTGCGTGGTGTGTGCGGCACCACTCACCATCCCGTCCGCATCGCCCTTATAGATCATCATCGTGCCAAAATAGGAGACGTCTGCCATCCAGTCGCGGGCAATGTCCATATTCACGTTTTTGTGTTTCCGCAGTTCGTAAAAGGTGCTGGCGTAATCCTCGAATTTGTCTGAATTTACGGGATCAATTATGGTGACTTTTTCAAAATCCAATTGGATGCCGTGTGTGGCGACCTTTTCCTGAATTTTGGCCATTTCACCCAGAATGGTAAGGTCGACGAGATTTTCGGTGACCAATCTGGCGGCTGCCGCAAGAATGCGCTCGTCGTTGCCTTCTGGCAGGACGATATGCTTTTTAGAGGTTTTGGCACGGCTCATCAATCCATACTGAAACATTCTGGGAGTGATGCCTTTTGGGTTTAAATTGACCAGGTTTTTGACCAGGCCTTCCAAACTTACCTCGCGTTCAAAAAGTGCGAGCGAGGTTTCGATTTTCTTACGGTTGTCGGCATAAATCTGTGAGCGTACGGCACCAATCCTGTTGGTCACCGAAAACGTTCCGTCGTGTACTGATATGATGGGCACCACCTGAGAAAGCCCCTCAATCAAACGGAGAATGGGTTTTTCTGGAATTAGGCCACCAGTAAGAATGATCCCGGAAATGCGTGGATAGTTGGTCGAAATATTAGCCTGCAAGGCTCCTAAAATAATATCGGCCCTGTCACCGGGAGTGATCACAAGGCTATCCTCTTTTAAATGCGTCAGGTAATTGCTGAGCTGCATGGCCCCAACTCCAAAATTCCCGGTCTGGTTGTTTAAAAACTCCTTTCCAAAAAGTATTTTTCCATCCAACGCTTCCGTTATTTCCTTGATGGTGGGATTGGCGAGTTTTTCTGCGAAAGGAATAACGAATGTTTCCACTTCTGTGGGGACAAAATCTCGAAGCCCTTTGACCACCGCTTCCACGTTTTGAGGTGCGACCTTATTGGCAATCATCCCCACTACCGAAACATCCCGTTCCAGATAGGAGGAATAAGCAATCTGCAGGCTGCCGAGCAGTTCGTCATTTTCTTTGTCCTTGCCGGTTCCAACAATTAAGGTGGGTATGCCCAGGTTTTTTGCGATCAGGACATTGGTGTCAAATTCAAAGATGCTGCCATCTACCGTAAAGTCTGTGCCTTCCACGAGGACAAAATCAAAACGTTCTTCGAGCGATTTGTACTGGTCAATGATTTTATCAAGCACACTGCCCGCCTTGCCCTGATTGCGTTTTTTGACTACTTCGCTCCGTGTAAAAGCAAAGGCATCTGTATAATCCTGATCAATCTGAAAAAAGGAAAGTAAAGTATCGATGTGGTTGTCCCTGCCGCCGTTTTTGGTATCATCAATTATGGGACGGAAAAATGCAACTTTGGCGGTCTTTCCCAACAACGTACGCATCAGCCCCAGCGTTATTATTGATTTGCCACTGTCGGGTTCAAGCGTGGCGACGTAGATGCCTTTATTCATGGTTTTGCTTTTTGTCTGACAAAGATTCTTATTTTCTCAAAGTTACGGGATGATAATGGTCAGTGGTCGGAATTCTAATTCTATTATTATTTTTAATGCTATAAATAAGATAAGAAATATTAAAAAATTACTTGTACGGATAGCTCGTAAACTTCACGGTCATACCGCAGACAATAGAGCAAATTTGCTTTCTCAGAAGTGCTGGCCGTCATAAAGTTTGATCACTGATTTAATCTTGAATCAACCGCGGTTTTCTCGGTACATTTTCCTCTCCAGGTACTTCGGGATCGAAAAACACTCGACATCATATATATTGTGTTATTGGAAAAACGACGTTAAATACTTCAAACTCCAAACTACTCGTGATGATACGGCTCATTCCGTAAAATAGTAAACGCCCGGTAAATCTGTTCGGTGGCAAAAAGACGTATCATTTGATGCGAAAATGTCATTGAAGATAGACTCACTTTTCCCTGCGCACGGCTATAAACCTCCTCTGAAAATCCATACGGGCCGCCAATGACAAAAATGAGGGTTTTCAAGCCACTGTTCATTTTCTTCTGAAGATATTTGGAAAAGGCCACGCTGCTAAAGGTTTTTCCCTTTTCGTCGAGCAGGATCAGCTGGTCGCCGGGATTGAGGATTTTCAAAATCAGTTCGCCTTCAAGCTGTTTTTGTTGATCTGTAGAAAGGTTTTTGGTTTTTTTTAGATCAGGGATGATTTCAAGTTCAAAGGGCACATAATGTTGTAACCTGCCTTGGTAGCGGTCTATAAGTTGCTGGAGTTGGGGATCGTCAGTTTTCCCGACGCAGAGCAGATTGATTTTCATGGTCATTATTCCTATTAGAAGGGCTTCCGCTCTGCGGACAAAGATTTTAATTGCGGCAGTACGATTTCCTTTGGCGTTTAGCTAACTTAGCAAAAAAACTCACGACTTATGATACCCGACCATCTTTTAAACGCAGAAATTGACCGAATCATTGTTGATGCCATACATGAAGATGTGGGTTCTGGCGATCACAGTTCCATGGCTTGTATTCCTCAGGATGCATCAGGAAAGGCCAAACTTTTGGTCAAAGATACCGGTGTCATTGCTGGTGTGAAATTTGCCTGCCAGGTATTCAATTATGTAGATCCATATCTTGATGTACAGATGGATATTAAAGACGGCGCCAAGGTCAAGCCGGGTGACATTGCTTTTTATGTAGAAGGTAAGGTGCAAAGTATTCTCAAGGCCGAACGGTTAGTGCTAAATGCTATGCAGCGTATGAGTGCCATAGCCACCAAAACTGCAGAATACGTCAAAATGCTTGAAGGCACAGGAGCGAGAATCTTAGATACGCGTAAAACCACTCCGGGAATCCGGGCGCTCGAAAAAATGGCGGTGAGCATTGGGGGCGGTAACAACCACCGTTTTGCGCTGTACGATATGATTATGCTCAAGGACAACCACATCGATTTTGCCGGTGGGATCACTCAGGCCATTGACAAGACCCGTAAGTATCTTAGTGAGCACGATCTTGACCTGAAGATTATCGTCGAGGCCAGGAATCTTGGGGAAGTTGAGGAGATTCTTTCCGCCGGAAGGGTGCACCGGATCTTGCTGGATAATTTTAATTTTGAGGATACTAATAAGGCTGTGGGAATGATTGGCAATAGCTGTATGACAGAATCCTCTGGTGGAATTACCCAAGAAAACCTGAGGCAGTATGCCGAGTGCGGCGTTGATTTTATATCGAGTGGGGCGCTCACACATTCGGTTTCCAATCTGGACATGAGCCTGAAAGCTGTATAAATGGGTAAGGACATAGGTAAATGGCTTTCTGATTTACCGGTGGTCAAGGATCTGGTGGGGTGGATGAAACGCATCAAGCTACCGGGTTTTGAAGGACTTTCGCTATTTGATTTCTGGGAACTCTACAGTGCTGGCATCGTAAAGGGAACGTTTTCTACCCGTGCCAGCGCCATCGCTTTCAGCTTTTTTATGGCGATTTTCCCGTTTTTTCTTTTTGTGCTCAATCTCATTCCATTTGTTCCCATTAATAATTTTCAGGTGGAATTCCTCACTTTTGTAGAAGGCCTGCTTCCTGCTCAGACCGCTGATTTTTTTCGGCCTATTTTGTATGACATTGCCGGTAACCAACAGGCGGGGCTACTTTCCACGACATTCCTATTTGCTATTTTCTTGATGGCAAACGGAGTCAACGCCATATTCACGGGTTTTGAATACAGCTATCACATAACCGTCAACCGGTCTGTGATCAAGCAATATTTTGTAGCCCTGGGCGTGAGTCTCATTCTTGCACTAATATTTTTGACTGCCGTTGGGATTATTGTGTATTACCAGCTGTCTATCGCACGGCTCAAGGTAGATGATCTGTTTTTTCAGGAAAAGGACTGGATTTCAGAAGTGGGCACTTTTATATTTTTTATCTCCTTGATCTTTACCATTGTCGGCACCCTGTTTTATTTTGGTACCAAGCAGGGTCGGGAGTTTCGGTTTTTTTCTGCGGGAGCGCTGATGACGACGTTGCTCTTCTTGCTTACCACCTATCTGTTTGGAATCTACATCAACAACTTTTCAAATTATAACGAAATTTATTTTTCCCTTGCCTCGATCCTCATCCTAATGGTCTATATCTGGCTCAACAGCAACCTGCTACTTCTAGGTTTTGAGCTGAATGCTGTCTTGCACCATCTTCGGGAAAAACGTAACAAGAAGCGTGTGGCATAATTTATGTATTCTTAAAATAAGCCGAAATAATTCCGATCTATTCAATTATTGGATTAACTTTCGCCGAAAAAATAATAACGACTCCTAAATTATAATTTATGAAAAAGTTTACCCTTACCCTGATTTTGACCCTTGCCACCGTTGCCGGAAGTTTTGCACAAGACGTTTTCGGAAAATGGAAAACCATTGACGATGAAACCGGAGAAGCCAAATCCATCGTTGAGATCTACAAGAAAAATGGAAAGGTCTTTGGCAAAGTCGTAGAAATCCTGAATGAGGACCGAAAAGATGCCAAGTGTCAGGATTGCCCCGGCGACCGTGCGGATCAACCTATTTTGGGTCTCGAGATCATCCGTGGGCTGGAAAAGGACGATGATGAGTATGAAGACGGTACCATCCTGGATCCACAGAACGGTAAAGTTTATAAGTGCTATATCGAGCTCGAATCTGCAGACAAACTGAAAGTTCGCGGATATATCGGTTTTTCCTTGATCGGGCGCACACAGTACTGGTATCGGGTTAAATAGTAGCGACCTACTGGTATAACAGAGAGGCTGTCTAAAGAGCAAGTTCTGCTGTGTATTCGAGCGCAGTCGAGAATATTGGATTATCAATTTTCAATATATTTCGACTGCGCTCCATATGACAATTGTAGATTTAAAGTGCTTTTTAGTTAGCCTCTTTTTTGGTTATAACAATTCCGAGTGACACATCATTTCCAAAGGGCAATGTGTATTTTCGCTGTATGTATTTCGTTGACGTCATCATTCCCATTCCGGTAGAGAATACGTTTACTTATAAGGTAAATCAGGATGAGTATGCTTTTTTGCAACCGGGGATGCGGCTAGCGGTTCCTTTTGGGAAAACAAAAGTTTATACTGGGATTGTGATTGCCATTCACCAAGTAGCACCACGTATTTATGAGGCCAAGGAAATTGAACAGATCCTTGATGAAAAGCCCATCGTTCATCTCGAGCAACTTAATTTCTGGAAGTGGATTGCCGAATATTATATGTGTACGCTGGGCGAAGTAATGCGTGCCGCGCTGCCTTCAGCATTTATGATTGAGAGCGAAACGGTAATCAAACGCGGAAAAAACTATACCGAAGAAAAACTCACCGAGCTTGAGGATGACCACTTTCAAATCTGCCGGGCGTTGGAGAAGAGCCCGACGTTGCGGGTGCAGGAAATTGCCGATATTCTGGATAAGAAAAAGGTTTTTCCCATTATCAACGAAATGGTACAACTGGGCCTCATCACCACCGAATCTGAAATCTACGAAGCCTACCGCCCCAAGCTGATCAAATACGTAAAACTTTCCGAAGAATACCGAAAGGAGGAAAAGATGCACGAGGCACTTGATGTTTTGAGCAATGCCAAAAAACAACGGGAAATACTGATGACGTTTTTTCAGGTGGAAGCAGTCACTACCAAACCCATCAAAGCCAGAGACCTCTGCGACCGGGCGAAAGCCACGACCGCCCAGCTTAATGCCGTGATCGACAAGGGAATTCTCGAGCTTTATGAAATCAGGAAGGATCGGGTGGATCATTCCGGGCAGCCGATGGAAGGGGTAAAGAATCTTAACGACGAACAGGTTTCCGCTTTACGCGAAATCAAATCGGTTTTTGAGACCAAAGAAGTTTGCCTGTTGCATGGCGTTACCGCTTCCGGCAAGACCGAAGTTTATGTAAACCTGATCGAAGAATACCTACAAGCCGGAAAACAGGTGCTTTACCTCGTTCCGGAAATTGCATTGACCACCCAACTTTTGACACGGCTGAAGATTTATTTTGGCAACAAGCTAGCGGTTTTTCATTCTAAATATTCCATTCACGAGCAGGCGGAAACATGGCAGAATGTACTTCAGGAGAAAAGCAAGGCGCAATTGGTTTTGGGCGCCAGATCGTCTTTGTTGCTTCCGTTTAAGAATTTGGGATTGATCGTGGTCGATGAGGAGCACGAGCCCAGTTACAAACAGTTTGACCCGGCACCACGTTATCACGCCCGTGACGCTGCTGTGGTGTTGGCGGCCTATCAAAAGGCCAAAGTTATTTTAGGTAGTGCCACGCCAGACATTGGTACGTATTACAACGCACACACCGGTAAATACGGTTTGGTCGAGATGAAAACCCGCTTCGGAAATATTTTGATGCCAGAAAATCATATTGTCGATATTCAGGAGAAAGGCCGAAAGAAATTGATGAACGGCCATTTTAGCGATGTGCTGATCGAAGAAATAAGGTTGACCTTGCAAGCTGGCGAACAAATTATTTTGTTTCAGAACCGGCGGGGCTTTTCTCCAATCTTGGAATGCAATACTTGCGGCCACGCACCCCAATGTCCCAACTGTGACGTAAGCTTGACCTATCACAAACACCGCAGTCAGTTGCGCTGCCATTACTGCGGCTACTCGATGGCGATGCTTCAGAAATGTTTGGCGTGCGGAAGTCCCTCTTTAAATACCAAAGGTTTTGGTACCGAACAGGTCGAAGCAGAACTAAAAGTCCTGTTCCCCGAAGCCATTATCGCCCGGATGGATTCTGATACCACACGCGGAAAATACGGATTTGAAAAAATAATCACGGCTTTTGAACAGGGCGAAACCGATATTTTGGTCGGCACCCAAATGTTGACCAAAGGTCTCGACTTTAGGAATGTCACCCTCGTCGGAATACTGAGCGCAGACAGTATGCTGAACATTCCAGATTTTCGTGCGCACGAGCGGAGTTTTCAACTGATTCAGCAAGTGTCGGGCAGGGCAGGGCGCACGCAAAAGCGCGGTAAGGTGCTGATTCAATCGTACAATCCTTATCATCAGATTTTACAGCAGGTTTCGCAAAACGATTATGCGGCGATGTGCAAAGAGCAGTTGGAAGAACGGCGCATCTATGCCTATCCGCCGTTTGTAAGGTTGATCAAGATCACGATGCGGCACCGCGATTTTCAGAAGATCGAGGATGCTTCGGCCTGGTTTGGGGAAGGGTTGAAAAATCTTTTTGGCAACCATGTACTTGGTCCCGAACCGCCACCCGTTTCCAGAATTCGCAACGAGTACTATCGCAACATACTCATTAAAATTCCGCGGAAGCAAAGCTTAAAAAAGACCAAGGAAGCGATCTTAAGGTTACGTACCTCGTTTATGAGTGTTTCACAATTTCGCAGTGTGAAACTGGTCATCGATGTGGATAATCTATAATTTAATTCCCAAAGTAATATACCAGGTTCGCGGCTCCGCCGGAAGGATTCCCGGTCCGGGATACCCTGTGGCGCGTCGGGTAAAATAGGAGTTGTCCAGCAGGTTGTTGACACCCGTCTCCAAAATCAATTTATTATAGGAATAGGAGAAGGACAGATCGAGAACATCATAGCCCGGAATACTGCCCAAGATACCGCTTGCACTGCTCAAATCGCGTGGAGCATTGGTCGCATCGCTGAACTGTTGGGAAAGATACGTGTATTGCAGGCTGCCCAAAAGGTTTTTATAGCCCAACCGTAAACCGGTTTTTAGGTTGATGCCCGGAACAAATTCCACATCATTTCCGGTTACATTTTCTTCCTCAGACCGCAAATATTCTGATTGGGTAAGGGCGAGGTTACTAAAAAGGCTTCCGCTGAAATTATTGTTATTTTGGAAAAAAGTATCGTAAAAATTCCAGTCTGCAAAAGTTTCGACCCCATAAATAATCGCGTCCCCAATGTTTCCGCGGAAGCGTTCTTCCTGAATATCGCTGACCTTACGGTTGATGACCCCGAGCCGGTTGTTGTACGACAGTAAGTAGGCGCCCACATCATACGACAGCAGGTTTTTTAAACGGCCACGCAGGCCAAGGTCTGCCGTAAAGCCATCTTCGTCAGTAATGTTGGGATCGACACGAAAGGAAGGATTCACCACACGGATGTCGTTAAAGGTCACCGAGCGGTAATTCTGCGAAAGGTTGCCGTAAACCTCGATGGACGAAAGTGGTTTGTAACTCAGGCCGAGGCCAAAAAGCACAAACGCACGGTCAAAGATTCTGTTGTCCTCCCGCTCCTCCCGAAGCACCACGTTGCCGGCGAGATCCTGCTGAACCTCAAGAAAAGTTCCCTGACTTTCGGTTTTTATATATTCAAACCGAAAACCCGGTGTCACCGAAAAGTTTTCCGTAAGGTTAAAAATGTTTTCACCAAATACAGCAACATTGAGGTTGGGAAATTCAAAATCAGACTGACGGTTGTAGTTGGGAAATTCTTCGGAATAAAAACTAAAATCCGCATTAGCCCCTGTACTTCCCGGACCTTGTCGCTCGGCGTTGCGGGCCTGGTAATATTTGCTGCCAATAAGGAAAACCGATTCCTGAGCGCCCAATTGATAGCGGGTCAACAGGCGCGCCTCAGCCCCCCAATTGCGATAGTTCCCCGAAATCAAATCCCTTGGGGTGTCCCCCGGATCAATTTGACTTACCCGATTTTCACGAAAGCCAACTGCCTGACGCGACGCATCCAGGCCAAAAAGATTGAGGCTGAAATCGGTTTTAGTTGAAAAAGCGTGCTCCAGCCGCAGCGAGTACAGCTTCCAGTTTACTTTAAACCAGTTTCGGTCGCGATTACTAAATTCTGGATCTACCTGAAACTGGGCATCGGTCAGGCCGCCGGGCTGTTGCGCGAGGTAATTGAGCAGGGTGACTTCTGCCGAAATTTTGGTGTTTTTAGTAAAGGAGTAATCCAAATGGCCAAAATAATTACGCGAACTAAACCCTGAATTTGGCCGCCAGCCATCGCCTTCTTTGTAGTTAAAAAATGCGTAGTAGCTCAATTTACCTTGGGTACCGCTCAGACTGTTAAAACTGGTAAACAGACCGTAAGATCCCAAGGTCTGCCGGCTGGTGATTTCCAGATTATTGTTGGGGTTGGGCTCTTTGAACTTAAAATTGATCAGCCCGCCAAACTGAGTGCCGTATTGTAAAGAAGCGGCACCGCGTACCACCTGAATCTCGCTCAGTGCTTCGGCTGGGGGCGAGTAGTAACTTTCGGGATAGCCCAGCACGTCCGCACTGATGTCATAACCGTTTTGACGGGTGTTAAAATTGGAGGTCCGGTTGGGGTTTAGACCGCGACCACCAATGTTAAGCTGCAGGCCAGCGTCGCCATTTTCATAAATATTCAACCCAACCACCTGCGAATAAATCTGCCGCGGATTGTTTGCTGCGAGGTTGGCTGTAAGCTGATCAAGGACGACGACTTCGCTCTTTTTCCCGGCATAGATGGCGGTGCCTTCTACCGGATTGAGTTGTTTGAGCGCAAAAAGTTCCTTTCTTTTCTGAATAAGCAGCACTTCGGTGAGCTGTTCTCCTAATGGCGTTAAGCTAAAATCAACCGAACTGTTGGCAGTCACCAAGACTGCCTTTTTTAAAACCTTGTACGCATAGGTGAAAACGGTTACTTCGTAAGTCTGGCCCTGTAAATTCGCGAATTCATAAAAACCATCATTATTGGTTTTTACAGACTTGCCAGAAGGCATCAGAAAAAGTTGGGCTTGGGCAATAGGCTGCCCATCTGCCGCTTCCGTCACCCGTCCCGAAAGGCTAAATTGGGCAGCGAGATTTTGCAAACCGAAAAACAATATCAGTAAAAGGCTAAAGTCCTTTAATCTCATCATTTAGTGGTAAAATCCAGTCTTTGTGCTGGAATGATTCTTCTTTGCTCAGCAAATTTACATCGGGATCCACGTATGGCTGGCTGCGTCGTCCATTTAAAGTAGCGTAGCTTTCCACATAAATCGCTAAATTTTTGTGGCCTTGCTCCGAAAAATGGTTTTCGAGAAAATGGGCATATTCCAGTATAAAATCAGCCTGAGCAGCCATTTCTTTTTCTTGGAAGGGTGTCAGAAAATCAGCATTGTCCACATAAAAACGTTTGCCTGTTTTTTGGTCAACCACTTTAAAATCTGCGGTCGCGGTTTTTTCCATGAGCATAACGCGCCAGGAAAATCGGTAGCCTTCTTCCGTCCAGAAAAGTTCGCCGGGATAGGCCAGATAGCGCCAGGGAAAGATTAATTGAAAGGTAAAAAAAGCTCCCAAGAAAACAAGTATCGGCTTTTTGAATTGTGAAGGATATGTATACGAGCCTGATTTTTTCTGCGGAAGGTTTTTGATTTGAAACAATTTCGCGAAAGCGGAAATGATTTTTTCATGAACTGAAGCATCAAAAAATATCAATGCCGAAACGATCATGATATACGGAAACATCCCGATCGGAAAAAAGATTCTGGTCAAGAGGTGAAAGACTACAACGGTAATAAACGCAAATGGCCTTGTTCCTTTGTACAACAGTAAAAACGGAATGCTCAGATCGTAAAGCGCACCGCCCCAACTTAGCAGATAATGCATCCATTCCTGACTTAAAAGTGGACCAAGGATAGGTAAATCATACTGGGTGGACAACCATATCTTCATAGGTTGTGCCTTAAGGAGCCAGTCGCTGTTTAGTTTGGCGAGCCCGGCATAAAAGTAAACGATCCCCAACAGCAGTTTGATACAATCAATTGACCAGCGTGGGATGTATTGATAAAACTCTTTTTTGCTTCGGTCAATGGAAAAACAGGCATTTGCCGGTAGAAAGATCAAGACAAACGCAACCAGCGAAATGAAATAATAGTGGTTGAGGTAAGTGGTTTTATCCATCAGCTCGATGTAGGTAAAGCTCAGGAAGAAAGTGATTATGGCAAAACGGTATTTGAAACCCAGCGCCACAAACAAAGCAGAAACCCCGCAAATAAGAAAAAGTAAATACGTAAACTGCCCCAGCGGTTTGACCCATTCAAAACCAAAATAGGTAAAATGAAATTGGGGTTGAATGTACAGGGTTTCTATCCAACCCTTCGCCCAAAACCGGACGAGGCTTGCCGCCATCATAACACCAAATGAAATGCGAAAGACTGCCAGAGGGGCAGCCTTTGTATCATTTTGGAGGTAATTTTTGAAATTCGACAGCATTAATTCTGAAATTAATCACCATCATTGTCCTGAATGGAAATGGTTACGTTTAGTGCCGAAACCATATCGGTTTTAAAGAGAATGGTATTGCGCTGCAGCTCGTCGCGTAAATTGAGAAGCGCCGTATTGTTGTTAGCAACTTCTTCCGAAAAATTGTTGTTTAAGCTATCTGTCGCATTTAAAATTGTCTCAAACTGAGCATTGATGTCAGTAGCCAGTTGTGCCCTTTCCAAACTTATCAGAGCAGATTTTAAGGAAGCACCAGTCGCCGAAGTTTGATAGGCTTTTCCGTTGAAAAAGTTTTGGGTTGCCAAAATCGCTTCGGTAAGTAAATCTTTGGAAAAATCTCCTTGATAAAATGCTTCCACACGTTCCGGTGAAGGGTTCCCGGAAAGTGCTCCGGCAGGAATTCCTACTTTACCGCTTCGTAAATGGCGTTCATAATAGTTGATAAACTGATTGACCGTTTTGCTGAATGCTGCATTGACCGCATCACCGGAGTCTGCCACATAATCATCGCGATATCCAGTTGTCCAAGATGTCAAAACCCCTGAGGAAAGTTGGTCGAGCCGTTCGGTCAAATCGAGTAAATATGACTTGGCGCCGTCATTGTCTTTAAAATAGTCGTTCACATTTTCAGCGGTGTCACCGGCCCCGTAAAGCAAATAATCCAGCACTGGAAAGCCTTGCTCATCGAAAGTTGAAGGGAGTTCTAGATTATAGGTTTCGCCAGAAATATTGGCTTCAACAGCCGTCACGTTTATCGGGTATATATTTGTGAAATTGCGAAGCTGTAAAGTTTCCGCAGGACCAATTTCATAAATAGCCGCGTGTTGCCATTTGATGTACGCTTCGGCATATGCGGCTCGCAAACTCTCCAAATTTTCGACAGTCACCGAATTGGAAAAGGCTACGGCGGCAGCGTTCAAATTTTCCGTGGAAAGGGTATATTCCCCGTAAGACGGTATTATAATGTTATCTGCCCAGTTGGTCAGAATAGCCGCACGGTCAAAGTCACTATTGCTTTCATTGTCATCAACTTCAGGTTCATCCTCGGTACAGCTGAAGATCATCAGTAACGTAAGTGGAAGTATGGACCAATATTTATTTTTCATAGCAAAATTTAAAGCGATTTTAAAGCGGTGCAAATTTAGAGGAAACTAGGCGTCTTCTACGTTAAAATTGAAGCGGTTTGCGATGGTTTCCGCGATGGTCTGTAAGCCATCAGTGTCAACATTCCAAAGTCCGTGTTCTCCAGACATCATTTCATCTATAAAACCTTGAACCTCCTCCCGGCTAAAATAAGGAGCATCTGTTGCTGGATTATTGGTAAACTGCAGACTATAAACGAAGGCGTAGCCCTCAGAAAGATCGTGAAATGCACTGCCCATATTGTTGTTCTCCACAGCATTCTTCCCGCCAATCAAATAGTGTACGGCTCGCACGGCAGGTACCAATGATAGTTTCTCTTTAATGATGTTGGCCTGCTCATCGCGAAGCTGGTAGTCTCCGGCCACAATTGCAGCACGGCCCAGTTTAAACGCATCATAAATGTCATCTGCGATACCTGTAAAATCCTCATCGTTCTCCAAACGGCCCAAATAGGTGTTAAGAAATTGATCATCGCCCAGGGTAGGGTTGGGGTCTGCAGGATTTTGGGAAGCACCGTATAGATAGCCGTAAGCCTCGTCCCATTTATGCTCCATAGTCGTGTATGACCTGCCAGCTTCGGTAATGTCGTTTTCATTGTTTGCCCGGTTGTCGCCGTCATCAAGTACAGTTGGACTGAGGTAGTTGTTCAAAGCCTGGTCCAGCATCAAAGCGCCAATTAGGCTTTTTGCAAAAACCTGATTGTGCTCCAGACCATTGGCGTCCACGTAGCGGGTGGAAGAACCATCAGCGATCTGACCGGCAGCACCTGCGGTGGCCAAATTATTTCGGTTGGCAAAGACCTCGTTTGATTGAATTTTCAAACTTTCTTCGAGCTCATTTTTGATAGCGATACTGGCAGCGGTGTTCAATGCAAAAAAATCTGCGGAAGCCGCCACCTTGCTTTTGATATTTTTGTCAGAACTGTTTAAATCTGTGGAAGAAAAGGGATCGTTCTCATTAGAATACATATTGACAAGTGAAGCTTCAGCCATTCCATCAAAATGCAAAAGTGCGTCACTGAGGGCAGTCGCCATCTCGATCCGGGTAGTTTGGCCTGAAAAACTCACGGTACTCTCACCGTTGCGTTCAAAGGTGTAAGCAGCAGATGCTTCAACAGATGAAATTACCATATCTTGATCATCATCGGTGCAGGATATGGCAACGAAAATAGCTATTATGGCTAGGGAAAAAACTCTCATTTTTATTTAGATTGAATATAAATACCCGACAAATATAGAATGCGTAATCTTCCCTCGCAAGCTTATTCGGAATAAATCTAAATAAAATTAAGGTTAACTTTTTGGTTTGTTCTTTACTCGTGCTTAGTGGTAGTTTAGAAAGATTTTAGACGCTTCGTTATAGGCAGATTCAAAGCTCATCGTACGTATGTTCGTATCCGCTTTCGCGGAAGCAAAATAGGAAAGCAACTTCTCGGTGGGCATGTTGCCGGTGAGTTCATCTTTGGCCATCGGGCAACCACCAAATCCTTGAATGGCCCCATCATAACGAAAACAGCCCGCTTTGTAAGCGGCGTCAACCTTTTCAAACCAGGTGCTTGGTGTGGTATGAAGATGTGCTCCAAACTCGATATTTGGATAGTCTGGAATTAGGTTGCTGAACAAATAGGAGATCGTCTCCGGGTCTGAAGTGCCCACGGTGTCTGAAAGTGAGAGGATCTCGATACCCATTTCAGCCAGTTTTTTGGCCCAATCGCCCACAATATCCACATTCCAGGGATCGCCGTAAGGATTGCCAAAACCCATGGAGATATAGACAACGACTTTTTTGCCGTGCTTTTCCGCAAGATTTAGGATTTCTTTTAATATTTCAACTGATTGCGTGATGGTTTTATGTGTGTTGCGCATCTGAAAATTTTCAGATATGCTGAAGGGATAACCTAAATAATCAATTTCTGGATGTTGCACGGCGTCCTGTGCGCCTCGTAAGTTGGCGATGATTGCCAGCAATTTGGTCCTCGTTCCAGAAAGATCAAGTTGTGCGAGTACTTCGGACGTGTCAACCAGTTGGGGAATGGCCTTGGGGGAAACAAAACTACCAAAGTCCAGCGTATTAAAACCACAGCGCAAAAGTGCTTGCAAGTACTGCACTTTCTGCGCTGTCGGGATAAACGTCCTTATCCCTTGCATCGCATCACGCGGGCATTCGATAAGTTTTAAGGAAGGCTTCAATATTTTTTAGGGATAAAGATACGATTTTAAGAAGGCTGGGTACACGGCCTGTTTCTGACCTCAAACGATAAAGGAGAAAGTTGACCCTTTGCCTACGGTGCTTTCCACTTCAATCCCGCCGCCTATTTTTTTTGCGATCTCGTTACAGAGTATGAGACCGATGCCATTGCCGGCCTCGTCATTGGTGCCAAGGCGGGTATACCGTTCTTTTTTCACAAAAATTTGATTGATATGCTTTTCAGCAATTCCGATTCCTGTATCTGAGACATAAAGGCGGTGTTGACCGTTATACATCTCACAACCTATGGTGATAGTACCGTTGTTTGGTGTAAACTTGATGGCATTTTGCACGAGGTTGCGCATTATAAGTTCGATGGCCTGGCGATCGCCCTGAAGTACTAATTTCTCACTAAATTTATTGGTGATGGTCAGGTTCTTTTTTTCAATCGCGTGCTCGGTGATCTGCAGAATTTCTTCGATTACTTCTGCAAAAAACACATTTGATTTCTCAAACTGATATCCCTCCATTTGGGACCGTGCCCACGTAAGCACACTTTGAATGAGTACAAAAAGGTCTGAAATTTCCCGGCTCAGCTCGGTTGTCATCATTTTTATTTCACCGGGCTGAAAAGATTCGGGATGGTCGCGTAACAAGTTGATGCTTTGTAGCAGATTACTGATGGGGCTTTTTACATCGTGGGCAACTATAGAAAAAAGACTGTTTTTCTGAGTATTTATGGCTTTTAGATCTTTGTTTGTCCTATTCAGGACGCGCTGATTTTCTTTAAGTAGGCTGTTTGTCCTTTTTTTGTGGCGATAAAGGTTGAAGAGTATGATCAATGTCACAAGCAGGACAATACTAAGACCCCCGATGATCCATAGACCTATTCTCTGCTTGTAAATCTGCTTTTCAGTAATCTTGTTCTTCTCTTTAAGAGAACCGTTTTCAATTTGTGAACGTTCAATTTCAAATAGGATGCGGTATTTTTGACTCAATGCATTTTTTGAATTGGAATAAACTTCGTCATTGTTTGAAATATATTTCCTTAATGCGGCCACGGCTTTTTCGCTTTCGCCGTCCTTTTCGAAAAGTAAGCTGGCAGTTTCATAATAATTACTCAGAACGTAGCGATCCCCAAGCTGTATAATTTCTTGTTCAAGATTTAACATTTGCTGTCTGGCGTTGTCAATCGATCCCAATTCGAGATACGCCTTGGCCTTAAAGATTTTTGACAAAAGCAAAAACTGTCTTGGGATATTTTTGTGGGCGATAGCTTTATCCAGCAACTTGAGTGATGCCGGTATATTTCCCATCTTATAATTCGCAGATCCAATATTGAAAAGAATAACGGGGTAATGGCGACTTTCAAGATTATCGCGATTAAGTTCTAGGGCTTTTGACCCATAGACCAGTGCACTGTCCAGATTTCCTTTTTCGCGGTAAGCCCCGCTGATGTTTGTATAATAAATACTTTTTAGGAAATTATTGTCGAGCTTATTGGCGTAAATGACCCCTTTTTTAAAATTTTTTACAGAGGATTCATAATCTTGCAGATAAAATTCTAGGACGCCGGTACTTGCGTAAGCCCGTGAGAGGCCTTCAATATCTTTGACTTTTTCATAAAGCCTAATTGCTTGGATGACATGTTTTAGAGCTTTGGGGTAATTACTGGTATAAGAATAATAGTTGGCCATCCTGTTGTGGGCGTCGGCCATACCTTTTGTATAATTTATTCCCTTTGCAAGTTTTAATGCATTCTGTATATGGAAAACTGCAGAATCCGGCTGGCTGAATACATAATTGTAGCCCAGTTCTGTAAGTATATCAACCTTCACGGAGTCAACTTGTACACGGCGCAATTCCTTTTTTAAAGAATCAATTTTAGAGTCTGACTGAGCATTTACGGGTACAGATGTAAGCAGGAGGAGCGCGCAAAGAAATAGCCTGCTGTAGAGGTATCTAAATGTGCCAATATGTTTGTGGTTGTACCTCAATATTTATGAAATATGGAAAAATATAAAAATGTAACGCAATAATCTTCAATATTGTCTATTTGACATTGTATTTAACACTCCCTTGTTGATTTTTCCTACAATATTTGGACCCTCATAAATAAATCCCGTATAAATTTGAAGCAATGATGCTCCGGCTCTCAACTTGTCATCGGCGTCTTCTGCAGAATTAATGCCGCCCACACCGATTATTGGAAATGCTCCCTCACTTTTCTGATGCAAAAACCGAATGACCTCCGTGGATCGTTTGGCAAGGGGTCTGCCACTCAAGCCGCCGCCTTCTTTCTTATTTTCAGATTGTAAACCTGTCCTGCTGATAGTGGTGTTGGTGGCTATCACGCCATCAATTTTCGTTTCAGATACTATGGTGATTATATCCAGCAATTGATCGTTTGTCAGGTCAGGGGCAATTTTAAGCAAGATGGGTTTCGTTTTGGATTGGTGATTTTTAGCGAGTGCTTCATTAAGCTCCTGTAAGGGCAAAAGCAATTTAATCAAAGCATCTTTCTCCTGAAGTTCCCTTAGTCCCGGCGTGTTGGGAGAACTTACGTTGACAACGAAATAGTCCACATACGCATAAAGCTGTTTAAAGCAATACTCATAATCCAAAAACGCCTCCTTATTAGGCGTGTCTTTATTCTTGCCAATATTCCCACCTATGAGAACGTCTCCTTTGTTCTTTAGGTTTTTTACAGCGGCGTCCACACCTTTGTTGTTAAAACCCATACGGTTGATGATGGCCCTGTCTTCTTTTAATCGAAACAACCTTTTTTTTGGATTTCCTTCTTGAGGTCTTGGGGTAACGGTACCTATCTCAATGAAGCCAAAACCAAACCGGGACAGTTCTTTGTACAACGAAGCATCTTTGTCAAACCCCGCTGCCAAACCGATTGGATTCTTGAATTTTAAACCAAATACCTCACGTTCAAGATCAGGATGTTCAAACTGAAATCTTTTTGAAATCAGTGGGCCAAAACCCAATCGGTTCAGGATTCTAATTGTTTTAAAACTGAAATGATGAACCTTTTCGGGATCGAATTTAAATAGAAGGGGACGAAGGAATTTCTCGTACATTAGGAAAGTTGCAAGAGCAAATTTACGCGAAAAATTGCGAGTAATAAAGTGTTGTATGCAATTACAGATACTTGGGAATACGCTAGTTTTGCGTCAAAATCAAAACCACATGATCTCTAAAGAAGCCTTGATCAAACGATTTGTAAGCTACGTAACGATCGATACACAAAGCGATCCCAAAAGCAATACAACACCCAGCACGTCCAAACAATGGGACTTGGTTAGGCTACTGAAAAAGGAGGTTGAGGAAATGGGGCTTGTGAATATTTCGCTTGACGAAAACGGTTATCTCATGGCCAAATTACCGGCCAGTAAAGGGGTCGAAGCGCCGGTCATTGGTTTTGTTTCCCATTACGATACCACACCAGATTTTTCCGGAACTGGTGTAAAACCGCAAATCATTGAAAAATATGAAGGTGGGAAAATAACGCTGGATACCGAAGGGAAATTTATTCTGGACCCAGAGGATTTTCCGGAAATAAAAAATTACAAAGGGCAGACCATAATTACTACTGACGGAAGCACTTTACTGGGAGCTGATGACAAAGCGGGCATCACTGAAATTATGGAAGCCGTAAAATATCTAAAGCAGCATCCAGAGATCAAACACGGCGAGTTAAGAATCTGTTTTACTCCTGATGAGGAAATTGGCCGTGGTGCGCATAAATTTGATGTCGCTGCCTTTGCTGCCGACTGGGCCTACACGATGGATGGAAGTACCATCGGTGAACTGGAATATGAAAACTTCAATGCGGCTTCGGCAGTAGTGACGGTGGCGGGAAAGAGTGTTCATCCCGGCTATGCCAAAGGCAAGATGATCAACAGCGTTCTGGTGGCACAGGATTTTATCAATTCGTTGCCCAGAATGGAGACCCCGGAGCATACTGAGGATCGCGAAGGTTTTTTTCATCTGCATACCATAGCCGGTCATGTCGAAGAAACCACTTTAGAATATATCATACGTGATCACGACAGCAAGCACTTTGACGCACGAAAAGATTTTTTACATCGGTTGGCCGAGGAGATCAACACGCAATATGAAAAGGAACTCATTACTATTGAGATCAAGGACCAATACTTTAATATGCGCGAAAAAATAGAGCCGGTAATGCACATTGTGGATTTGGCCGAATCTGCCATGAAAGCCGTTGGTGTGACTCCGCTAATTAAACCAATCCGAGGCGGTACAGATGGCAGCCAGCTCTCTTTTATGGGTTTGCCCTGTCCCAATATTTTTGCCGGTGGACACAATTTTCACGGAAGGTATGAGTACATCCCGGTGGAAAGTATGCAAAAAGCGGTAGCCGTCATTGTTAAAATCGCCGAACTGGCTGCCGCAAAAAATTAATCGAATTCTTGAACTTTTTTACTCGCAAATATCAATTTAAACAAACGCAACCTTTTGGCGATTCTCACATCTTATACTAAACAACCAAAAAACTTTTATGAAAAATTCACTCATCGTTCTTGCCACTTTTCTTTCTCTGGGATACACCTCCATCGCTCAGGAGGAGGAGAACTTATTTAAAAAGCACGAATTAAAAATTGATGCAGTCGAGCTAATAGCGGTGGCTAACGCGGAATTCACTTATGAGTACCTGTTTAGTAAATACTCTGGCGCTGGGGTAGCAATCACCTTTGATCTGGAAGGGCAGGATGATTTTGACGACATGGTACGATATGCGATAACTCCTTTTTACAGACAGTATTTTTTTAACCGGCAAGAAAAACTAGCTCAGGGATTGTTTGCTGAAGTACACCTCAATATTGGTGGTTTTAAGGACACAAGCTACAATAGCAGCGTAGATGACTATGATGTCTATACCGCTTCAGCCCTTGGCGCAGGGTTTGGTATAGGTTATAAATGGGCGAGTGAAAACGGATTTGTCATTGAGGCTCTCGTGGGTGTGGGAAGAAATCTTAGCTTTTTTTCAGAACCAAGTCGGCCAAATGAGGACAGCTACTATTACACCGATTTTGATTTTTACTTTAGGGGAGGAATTCAGATAGGATATCGATTTTAAAATCGTGCAAAAAAAAATCCCTTGCGTTCGCGAGCAAGGGATTGTCCTTAGTTGAGAAGGGCTTCAAACTTCCCGGTTTTTAAACTTATAACACTTAAAGCCTTTGAATAATTCAATAAAAAATCAATTGTTTCTTTTTTTGGATTCAATTGTTCGTCGCGGTTTTGTGGTTTTTTTTTAGGGTAAATGTGTGCCATTTAGTTAGGATTAGCGTTAGTTCTAAATTTAACGCCGCGTCCTGCTTTTTTATTTCAAGCTAGTTTGTTAAAATTATATTATGTTTTTCAATCACCTTTCTCAGGTTGATCAAGGCATAACGCATTCTACCTAGGGCGGTATTTATGCTTACATCAGTTTTGTCTGCAATTTCTTTAAAACTCATTTCTTTATACATACGCATCACTAGAACCTCCTTTTGATCGTTGGGCAGTTCCTCTATGAGACGGCGCACATCACTCTCTACCTGGTTTTTGATAATTTGCTTTTCGGCATTTAGGTCAGAATCACTTAAGACAGAAAAAATATTAAAGTCACCCGTATTGTCAAACTTGGGCATCCTTTTATTCTTCCTAAAATGGTCGATGACTAGATTATGGGCGATACGCATAACCCAAGGTAGGAATTTGCCCTCCTCATTATAACCACCGCGCTTCAAGGTTCTGATAACTTTAATAAAGGTGTCCTGAAAAACGTCTTCGGTCACATCGCGGTCATAGACCTTAGAATAGATAAAACTGTAAATACGTTGTTGATGTCTGGCGATCAGGATGGATAGGGAGTTTTCATTTCCCTGTAAATAATTTTTGACCAAAGCAGCATCAGTAGTTAGCACATTACTCATAAATATTACTTTAAAAGATTCAGAGGTCAAAAAGACCAAGTTTCGTTAAATGTTAGAAAGTAATATTATGCTATAGGCTGCTTATTTGAATTTGAGGTAAATATAACAACATCTGTTCCAAATATTAAAATCAATAAAATATTTTAACATTAACAGGACGTTAAGCAATATCCAAAGCGTGGTTCGTCGCCATAAATTATCTTTGCGAACCTAGAATTTCTGTTATGATCGTTGACGTTGAGAAGGCCAATCCCAAAGAAAATATTATTATTAAGGGTGCAAAACTGCACAACTTAAAAAATATCAATGCCATAATCCCACGTAACAAATTGGTCGTTATTACCGGGCTTTCGGGTTCTGGGAAGTCCAGTTTGGCATTTGACACCTTATATGCAGAAGGCCAGCGCCGTTATGTGGAAAGTCTTTCTTCATATGCCAGACAGTTCCTGGGTCGCCTCGATAAGCCCAAGGTAGATTACATAAAAGGTATCGCCCCCGCCATCGCGATCGAGCAAAAAGTCAATTCAACCAATCCAAGATCAACGGTAGGTACAACAACAGAAATTTATGACTACCTCAAATTATTGTACGCCCGCATTGGCAGGACCTACTCACCAGTGTCCGGGAATGAGGTCAAGAAGGATACGGTTACTGATGTGGTTGAGTATGTGAAGACTTTTGAGGAACGTACCAAACTTCTACTCCTCGCACCGCTCACCATCGAAAAAGGCAGAAAAGCAGAAGATAAACTCAATATCCTCTTGCAACAGGGCTATTCCCGAATAAAAATTAACGATGACGTGGTGCGTATTGATGAAGCGCCCACTATCCAAAAGAAGGATAACCTGCACTTGGTAATTGATAGGATTATCAAGGCAGAAGATGAGGATTTCCTGAACCGTTTGGCCGATGCCGTACAAACTGCTTTCTTTGAAGGAAAGGGAACCGCTATTATCGAAACCCTCGATGGCAATAAGCAGCGGG
The DNA here is from genome assembly GCA_049671285.1 of Leeuwenhoekiella sp. Classification (GTDB taxonomy): domain Bacteria; phylum Bacteroidota; class Bacteroidia; order Flavobacteriales; family Flavobacteriaceae; genus Leeuwenhoekiella. The sequence goes on from JBATUQ010000006.1 coordinate 59,576, forward strand.
TTTTTTCTAACAGCTTTGAGCTGGACGGAATCACTTTCTTGGAGCCCAACGTGCATCTGTTCAGTTTTAATAATCCTTATGGGGCCTGTCCCACTTGTGAGGGCTATGGCGATGTTATTGGCATTGATGAAGACCTGGTAATTCCCAATACGGGACTATCTGTGTATGATAACGCCGTCTTTCCGTGGCGCGGGGACAGCATGAGCTATTACCGCGATCAACTGGTAAACAATGCCTATAAATTTGACTTCCCGATACACAAGCCTTATTTCGAACTTTCGGAAGAACAGAAAAACGTGCTCTGGAAGGGCAACCAGTATTTTGAAGGTATTGACGGATTCTTTAAATTTTTGGAATCCAAAGCGTATAAGATTCAGAATCGGGTGATGCTTTCGCGCTACCGCGGTAAAACCAAATGCCACACCTGTAATGGCAAACGCCTGCGGAAGGAGGCTAGCTACGTTAAAGTGGGCGGAACTACCATTTCAGACCTGGTCACATTGCCGCTGAATAAAGTCACCGTGTATTTTGAAAATCTGGAACTTTCTAAAACAGATTTTGCAATCGCAAAAAGGCTGCTCACCGAGATCAAAAACCGACTTTCCTTCCTGTCAAAAGTCGGTCTGGATTACCTCACCCTAAACCGAAAATCAAATACCTTATCTGGGGGCGAGTCTCAGCGGATCAATCTGGCGACCTCTTTGGGAAGCAGTTTGGTGGGAAGTATGTACATTCTGGATGAGCCCAGCATTGGCCTGCATCCCAAGGATACGGAGCGTTTGGTGGGCGTGCTTCAGTCGTTGCGCAATCTGGGCAATACGGTGATAGTCGTCGAGCACGATGAGGACATTATGAAAGCTGCAGACGAGATAATCGACATTGGTCCTTTGGCGGGAACCGGCGGGGGCGAGGTGGTTGCTGTGGGCAATTTTGACGAGATTTTAAAATCAGATAGCCTAACGGCGAAATATTTAAATCACGAGCTGGAAATTTCCGTTCCCAAAAAACGGCGGATGTCAAAATATTCTGTGACCCTAAATGGCGTACGCGAAAACAATCTGAAAAATTTTGACGTGACATTTCCATTAGGTGTATTTACTGCCGTAACCGGAGTAAGCGGAAGCGGAAAAAGTACTTTGGTCAAAAAATTGCTTTATCCCGCAATGCTAAAAGAAACTGGTGGTTACGGAGAAAAAATAGGTCAGATGAGCGGTCTCGACGGAAAATACGATAACATTAAGCACGTTGAGTATATCGATCAAAATCCCATAGGGAGGTCTTCGCGTTCCAATCCCGTGACTTATATCAAAGCGTACGATGATATCCGAGCGTTGTATGCCGGTCAGAAATTGAGCAACATCAGAAATTTTAAAACCAAGCATTTCTCCTTTAACGTAGATGGCGGTCGCTGCGAGACCTGCAAGGGCGAGGGCGAAGTCACTATCGAGATGCAGTTTATGGCAGACGTGCATCTCACCTGTGAGACTTGTAATGGCAAGCGTTTTAAAAGGGAAGTGCTTGAAGTGACCTTCCATGATAAAAATATTGATGATGTCCTGAATATGACCATCGACGACGCAATGCATTTTTTCTCAGACCATAAACAGGATAAAATCACAAGAAAATTAAAGCCGCTTCAGGATGTAGGTCTGGGGTATGTGACTTTGGGGCAAAGTTCGTCAACCTTGTCTGGTGGAGAGGCCCAGCGTATCAAGTTGGCCAGCTTTTTGGTAAAAGGCGAAACCAAAGATAAGGCACTGTTTATTTTTGATGAGCCCACTACAGGACTACATTTTCACGATATTCAAAAGTTGCTGAAATCCTTTAACGCGCTCTTGGACAAAGGCCACTCAGTGATCGTAGTTGAACATAATCTAGACCTCATCAAATGTGCAGATCATATCATTGACCTCGGTCCTGAGGGAGGCGAAAACGGCGGTCATCTGGTCGCTCAGGGCACACCCGAAGAAGTTGCGATGAGTAAGGATTCGGTCACGGCACCGTACCTTGCTGAAAAACTTTAGACAAAAAAATACCGGCAATCTTGCCGGTATCTCAAAATCTATATTGCTAAATCTAAGTGTCCAGATTGACCTTGGCCAAACGGTTGGCTTGAATAAAACTCACATCATACCCACTGAACTTCTTGAGATAACTGCTCACGCTGGTACCAAATGCATCCCGAAAGCCATTGACACCACCAGAACGCAAGAAGCGTTTAACATTGCCAGGCCCTGCAAGATGTGCCGCAGCTAAAATCCCGGATTCGGTGATCTCGATGCCATTGATCTTTTTCCCTTTGAACCTTTCGATATCTTTTCGCAACACCCATTTGTTTCGTGAAGCGTTGGCAATAAATGTTTTTTCCTGTAATTCAGGATTACTGATAAACTCCTCAGTATCATTTACACCTAAAAGAAGCAGCGTTGAACGACCAAATTGATATTTACCCAAATAGCCAAATTTATTGATCCTGCTATAATCATTTTGTGACTCCTTAAACCCTATGGCTTCCTTAAAGCCGGCAAACGATTTACCAGGATTTACATAGTTGGTCACTTTGTTTTCTAAGTCGTCAGCTTCGGGAGCTACCGTGTAATTTAAATCCAGACCTGCTGTAGAATCAAGCTTTAGAACTCCATCTTCTTTGGTGGACATACCTAGGGCAACCAGTCCAAAAACTGAGGGTAACGCGGCTAATTTGATTACATTTCTTGTCATAAATCGTTTTTCAGAAGATCATTAAAAAAGTATTCAATTTCTCTTCCTGTTACAATTGCAAATTTAATCATTGAATTCAACCTATTGATTTGCAGAATGTTAAACTTATTTAGGTAATTGCAAACACTGTTAAAATCGTGTGTATTTTGCAAAGATTACCCTAAAATTGATCATATATGAGAACTATTTTCGATGAAATGCTCCTTCACTTGCGAATTCAATAGGCAAGAAGTTACTTAAATTACCGTTAGAACGGGTCGTGTATTCCGTTTTTTTCTTATGTGAATTTGGCTATAGCAGTCGGGTAGTAACAATTCTTAGGAAAAGTCGATGAACGTCATCACTATTAACGGTTTACACCTTGGGCATTGATCCAGTTGATATATTGCACCCGGTTACGGTTATGTTGGGCAAGGGTTTTTGCAAACAGGTGATACCCAGGTTTGGAAACATCAGCAACAAAAAAATAATAATCGTGACCTTCAGGGTTGAGTACAGCCTCGATAGAGGATCGATCGGGCATAAAAATAGGTCCCGGCGGAAGCCCTTGATATTTATAGGTATTGTATGGAGAATCCAAGGTCAGGTCAGCGTAGAGCACCCGTTTAATGATTTGACCAAAATCATTTTCAGCCTTTTTCTTGGCAAAAATTACTGTGGGATCGGCATCAAGTTTCCAGTTATTGCGATAACGGTTAAGGTATACACCTGCGACGCGGGGTCGCTCATCCACTTTGGCAGTTTCCTTCTGCACGATCGAGGCAAGTGTGTACACTTCTTCTGGATTTAAATTTAGTGCTTCGGCCTTGGCCCTGCGGTTTTCGTTCCAAAAGCGGTCGTGAGCGGCGACCATCTTGTCCCTAAAGCTTTTCGCAGAACTGTTCCAGTAAAGTTCGTAGGTGTTGGGAAGGTAGAGCGTCATCGCAGTAGCTTCGGTCAAACCTTGTTCTTTTAAAAATTCAGTATCAATAAAGGATTGATACAAAGAAGTACTATCTGCCTCGATTTGCTGGGCTATACGGGCGGCAAGGTTAGGCAATCGCTCTTGATTGTTGAAAGAAACCTTTATAGGAATGTTCCCAGACCGGATTGAATTTACGATCTCGTTGTTATTGCTGCCTTTCGCTATGCGATAACGACCTGACTTCACATTGGCAATGTAGCCCTTACGCTCTGCGACCGCTTCGAAAGATTCCATATCCTCAATTAAGGGCTGGAGCTCCTTTTTTACCTCTGTAAAAGTAGCATTGGTCGGGATAAAGATAAAAGCTTCCTTGTTCTCAAAACTTGTGTTGGGTTCAAAGAACTTTCCGTACACCACGTAGGCAAAGATGGCGGCGGCTACTAGGCCAATTAAGGCAATTATTAGGACGATACGCTTGATGTACATGAATCAATATATTGGTAGAGGAATTCGGTTTTGAAAGTTTTTCCTGTGTTGTGCCAGTCTTTTTTTGTTCCGGTTCTTTTAAATCCCAGTTTTTCAAAAAGTTTGATGCTGCCCTTGTTATCTTCGAGAATATTGGCAAAAACCTGATGCAGGTCCAGATAGGTGAAGCAATATTTTAAAAGCAGTGCGATCGCCTCTTGGCCAAAGCCTTTTGACCGGTTTTCTTCATTATCAATCAGGATTCCCAGACCGGCACGCTTATTTTTTGGGTCGAAATCAAAAAGGTCTATAAAGCCAATGGCTTCGTTAGAAGGCATACAGATTACCAACCGCAATTGTTTGATTTCATAAATATCCCGGTGGGCGTTGGCCAGGTATTCGTTTAGGGTGTACTCTGAGAATGGGGCGAGGGTATTGCTCAAATGCCAGAAGCGCTCGTTGTTCTCCACCGAAATGAGTAGATCAATATCTGTGGGCTCGAGTGCCCTGAGGTAGCATTTTTGTCCCTTAAGAGTTCGCATGCTGCCAAGTTCCGTTAAAGACTTCGGTGGCGGGCCCGACCAAAAAGATGTTTTGATACCCATCTCCCATTTTTTCGAAAGTCACTTGCAATTGACCACCAGCTACTTTTAGATCGACAAAATTTTCTTTGGCCTTGCCCAAGTGATGCAGTCCCAAAGCTACAGCTGTCGCGCCGGTCCCACAGCTCAAGGTCTCATCCTCGACGCCACGCTCGTAAGTGCGCAGGGCAAAAGAACCATTTTGAGTTTCGACAAAATTGATATTGCTTCCTGCCTCACCGTAAAGCTCTGAATACCGAATGCGTGAACCGTTGCTTTTTACATCGTAAGTGTCTAATTGGTCAACAAATTCCACGTGATGTGGAGAACCAGTATCCATAAATAGGTGACCGTTTCTTTCTGTAATCGTATCTACATCCTGCATTTGCAGATGCACATGGCCGTCCTTAATTCTCGCAAAGTGTTTTCCGTCAACCGCTTCAAAAGTCGTATTGTCATTGATTATCCCAAGTTTTTTCGCGAATGCGACAATACAGCGGCCGCCATTTCCGCACATCGAACCTGGTCTGCCATCGGCATTGTAATAAACCATAGAGAAATCTGCTTCCGGATGATTTTCGAGCAAAATGACCCCGTCTGCACCAATGCCAAATTTTCGGTCGCAAAGTTGTTTGACAAGTTTGGTATCATTTTTGGAAAACTGCAACGAGCGATTGTCAATGATTACAAAATCGTTTCCGGTACCTTGATATTTCGAAAAATTTATCTCCATAATTTGGGTAAAAATACATAATGCAGCTAGGATGCCAAGTGTTAAATCTAAGTTAAGCAGGTAATTTGGGATACCTAACAGAGTACTTAAATTGTTAACTTATAATAAAAACCATACAGATGAAAAAATTTGCCAGCCTTCTTGGTGTCGCTCTTTTAAGCGGCGGTATTACATTGGGAGGATATACCCTCCTAAAAAACGAAACAGAAATTTTTAGCACTACTGAAGCTATATCTGCACCCATCAGTACCGTGTCTTACAAAGGAAACCCGATTAGCAGTACCAATGCAGATTTCACCGAAGCAGCAGATCGCACGGTACACGCTGTGGTTCACGTCAAAAACGTACAGATGGTGCGTTCTCAACGTCGCTGGGGGGAAATGGAAAAGGGTCTTGCAGGCGCAGGAAGTGGTGTCATAATTTCCGGGGACGGTTATATTGTGACCAACAATCACGTAATTCAGGGCGCATCTGAACTGCAGGTTTCCCTTAATGATAACCGCACATATATGGCTGAAGTCATCGGGACCGATGAAGGCGCGGATATTGCCCTTCTTAAGGTAGATACCGATGAAGATCTTCCCTATTTGCCATTTGGTGATTCAGATAGTGTGCGTATTGGTGAGTGGGCACTGGCCGTTGGAAATCCATTTAATCTGACCAGTACGGTCACTGCAGGAATCATTTCGGCCAAAGGCCGTGATATCAATCCAGAGGATGATAAGCTACAGTCTTTTATACAGACCGATGCAGCGATAAATCCAGGAAATAGTGGTGGTGCTTTGGTAAATATCAATGGGGAACTTATAGGCATTAATACGGCGATCACGTCGCAGACCGGTAGCTATATCGGATATGGTTTTGCCGTACCTTCAAATAACGCCCGCAAGATTGTAGAAGATATTATGCTGTACGGAGAAGTGCGAAAGGCATATCTAGGCATCAGCGGAACCAGTCTGCAACCTCAAATTTCGGAAGAACTTGAGATTTCTGAAGTAGAAGGCGTTTATATCGCTGGCGTGGAGTTTGGCAGCGGTGCAGCAAAAGCCGGTTTGCAGGAAGGCGATGTTATAAAGAATATTGACGGCATACGTATTACTTCTTTTGCAGATCTCACAGGTTATATAAACAGTAAAAGTGCGGATGATGCAGTTCAGGTCCTATTTGTACGTGATGGTGCCGAAAATAATACGACGGTGACCTTAAATACCATTGAAACATACGCTTTGGCAGGATTGGGATTTGAGCTTAAAGGCGCCAGCCCAGAAG
>JBATUQ010000007.1:0-27920 GCA_049671285.1 Leeuwenhoekiella sp.
TGCTTGAAGGTTGGGCGAGCCCGACGGGTAAAGTCAGTTATAACAAAGAACTGTCAATGCGCAGGGCAGAATCAGTCGAGCAGGCATTTCTTAACAACAGAATCGACAAAAGCCGAATCATCTCCTCTTTTAGAGGAGAAGACACAACGTCCTCTGAAGCCTATGCGAGACGGGTGGATATGTCGATAATTGTTAGATAGTTTTGAGTTCAATGTTAGAAAATTTAAAACGATCCACCGTAGTAGTGGATCGCTTTTTTATTCTAGATTACTAAAATATTTCACTCATTCCCCACCAGATCATTCTGATTACGAAAAACGAGTTCGTCATCAAAAGCATCCAGTAGGATAATACTATCTGTGGTTACTTTACCACTCAGAATCTCTTTACTCAACTTATTAAGCACTTCCTTCTGAATGGTTCGTTTTACCGGCCGTGCACCAAATTCAGGCTGGAAACCTCTTTCTGCTAAAAATGCGATGGCTTCTTCCGTAGCGTCCAGAATAATTCCCTGCTTGTTCAGCATTTTGGTTATGCCTTTTAATTGCAGGCTTACCACACGTTTAATGTCTTTTCGCGTAAGCGGTGCGAACATCACGATGTCATCAATACGGTTGATAAACTCCGGGCGTATGCTCTGCTTGAGCAGGCCTAAAACTTCAACCTTAGCGCCTTCCATAGCTGTTTCGGGATCTTTGATACTTTCAAATTTTTCCTGTATGATATGGCTTCCCATATTTGAAGTCATGATGATAATACTGTTCTTAAAGTCGGCCACGCGTCCTTTGTTGTCAGTGAGGCGCCCTTCATCAAGAACTTGCAACAGGATGTTGAAGGTATCCGGATGGGCCTTTTCAATCTCATCAAGCAACACCACAGAGTAGGGCTTGCGGCGTACAGCTTCCGTCAACTGACCGCCTTCATCATAACCCACGTATCCCGGAGGTGCTCCCACCAATCGACTAACGCTATGACGCTCTTGGTACTCGCTCATATCGATACGGGTCATATTGTTTTCGTCATCAAATAGGTATTCTGCAAGGGCTTTGGCAAGCTCGGTTTTACCTACCCCAGTGGTACCCAAAAATAAGAAGCTACCCACAGGTTTTTTCTGATCCTGAAGCCCGGCACGACTACGTCGTACGGCATCACTCACAGCGACTATCGCTTCGTGTTGCCCTACCACCCGTTTGTGGAGTTCGTCTTCTAAGTGCAACAGTTTCTCGCGTTCACTCTGTAACATTTTGGTCACGGGGATTCCTGTCCATTTAGCCACAACTTCAGCGATATCTTCACTGGTTACCTCTTCCTTGATCAGGCTATTTTCAGATTGTGCTGCGAGTTGTTCCTGCAGTTTCTCCAACTGTTCCTGACCGTCTTTTATTTTACCGTAGCGGAGTTCGGCGACTTTACCGTAGTTGCCTTCCCGCTCGGCTCGTTCGGCTTCCAGCTTAAAGTTTTCGATATCTTGTTTTACATTTTGGATGTTGTCAACCACCTCTTTTTCGCTCTTCCACTTGGCATTGATTTCGTTGCGTTCTTCTTTGAGGTTGGCGAGGTCAGACCGTAAGGATTTTAGTTTGCTTTCGTCTTTTTCACGCTTTATGGCTTCGATCTCAATTTCCAACTGCATAATCTTTCGGTCGAGCACATCAAGTTCTTCGGGCTTGCTGTTGATTTCCATACGCATTTTTGAAGCAGCTTCGTCCATTAGGTCGATCGCCTTGTCGGGTAAAAAGCGGTTGGTAATGTAGCGCTGCGAAAGCTCCACCGCCGCGATGATCGCGTTGTCCTTGATTCGAACCTTGTGGTGGGTTTCGTATTTCTCTTTGATTCCGCGAAGAATGGAAATTGCCGATTCTGTATCTGGCTCATTTACCTGTACTTTTTGAAAGCGACGTTCCAAAGCTTTGTCCTTTTCAAAATACTTTTGGTACTCATCCAAGGTCGTCGCGCCTATCGCCCGAAGTTCGCCACGCGCCAACGCAGGTTTGAGAATATTAGCCGCATCCATCGCGCCCTGACCGCCACCAGCACCCACGAGGGTGTGGATTTCGTCGATAAAAAGCACAATGTCCCCTGCGCTGGTCGTTACTTCTTTGATCACTGCTTTCAGGCGTTCTTCAAATTCGCCTTTGTATTTCGCTCCAGCGATAAGCGCCCCCATATCCAATGCCCATATCTGCTTCTCCTGTAGGTTTTCAGGCACATCGCCGTCAATGATACGGTGGGCCAAACCTTCGGCAATGGCAGTTTTACCGGTACCGGGCTCACCAACTAAAATGGGGTTGTTTTTGGTACGGCGCGAAAGTATTTGTAGGATTCTGCGTATCTCTTCGTCGCGACCAATTACAGGATCAAGCTTACCATCTTTTGCGAGTTGGTTGAGGTTTTTAGCGTATTTGCTTAAGGAGTTATAGATTTCCTCCGCACTTTGCGAAGTCACCCGATCACCTTGGCGCAGTTCTTCTATGGCAGCCTTGAGGTGTTTTTCGGTGACGCCCTGATCTTTGAGTATTTGACCGATCTTGCTACTCGATTTAAAAATGGCCAAGACCAAATGTTCTAGTGACACATACTCGTCCTTCATTTTATTTGCAATGTTACCTGCCTCTGTCACGGTCTTGCCCGCTTCTCGTGATAGCATAATATCTCCGCCGCTAACCTTTGGGAAACTGGTCAGTGTGCTTTCTAATATCTGCTTGAGCAGGTTAAGGTTCACATTGAGTTTCTGAAGTAAGAACGGGGTGACGTTCTCGTCGGTCTCAAGAATGGCCTTAAAAATATGCTCATTCTCTATTTGCTGATGGCCGTACCCTTGTGCAAGCGCTTGCGCCTGCTGGATGGCCTCCTGTGATTTTATGGTGAAATTATTAAAGTTCATGGTTTATCGTTTTTGGAAGGACAGTAGCAATTAAAGTGCCGTAGGAAATTTAGGACAAAATGTCTGATGAAGTTACAGATTTTACTGTCTTTTTGTCTTATGGAAATATCAAAATTTGGGTTAAATGTAAGTTGAAGGATTTTTGGATTTGTATTTTTACTCCTAAAGAAATTTAATTTAGAAATTAAATAGAATATGGGATTATTCGACATGTTTAAATCGTCACGGGAAGTTGCCAAAGAGGAAATCTGGGAAGTACCTTGGATTCGGTTGGAAAATATGGGGCAATTACAAACCTTGACCGAAGAGTCCCAAGCAGTACCCGTGGTAATTTTTAAACACAGTACGACTTGCGGAATCAGCAAAATGTCCCTGCGCGGTTTTGAAAAGGGATATTCTTTTGAAGAGAAACAGGTCAAGCCCTATTTTTTAGACCTGAAGCAATATCGAGAAATCAGCAATGCCATTAGCGAAAGGTTTCAGGTAATGCACGAAAGCCCACAATTGCTGCTCATTAAAAACGGCACTGTGGTGTACCATACTTCACACGGAGATATTTCGGCGGAAGCGTTATCAGAACATCTGTAACAATCGCGTTTGTCCATAAAAAAACCCAAAGTTGGATGACTTCGGGTTAGTGAGTGCCTGTTGTGCTAGGATAGTTACTAAAAATTTTTAAAGGCTAATTCAAATAAATAATAGTATTTCAACAGTTTAACTCTACTATATAGACGCACGAATTGCCAAAATGTTGCACGATAACGTTACATTTAACATTTAGGTAACGCTGCATGAAAAGAGCGCCGGACTGTGATCTGCAGTCTGGCGCTTGTTTAAGCGCTTTTTTCGGTATCAAAACCATCATTAAGATAAAAGACCGAAAATATGAATAATGGTGGTTCTTCCACCTTAATGGTGACTAAAGCCATTGTTATAACAAACAATCTCAACAAATGAAAAAAACCTTGGTGCTCGGTGCTTCTGCAAAACCCTCGAGATATTCCAATTTGGCGATAAGGTCATTACTGCACCACGGCAAACCGGTAATTGCCATCGGCCTTCGGGAGGCACAAGTCCACGGTATTGATATTCAAACAGGTCAACCGGAACTAAAGGACATTCACACAGTCACAATGTATATCAATGCCAAACGTCAGCCTGAGTATTATAATTATGTTTTAAACCTGAAGCCAAACCGTGTTATATTCAACCCCGGTACCGAAAACCCCGAATTCTATAAAATACTTCAAGAAAATAGTATCGAAGTCGATCAAGCCTGTACCCTAGTTTTGCTGAGTACGGATCAGTACTAATCCTAGAAAGGTAAGGAGGCCATTTAGAATAAGAATAAAGAAGCCAAATTCAAAAGCGAGAAAGTTCAGGCTAAATTCGCTAATGGTGTAGGCCAATATAGGAGAGAATAGGCAAACTACTGGTACCCATTTATCCATGACTTGCCAATTGCTGAACAAACCATACGAATACAGTCCTAATAATGGGCCATACGTATAGCCTGCCCAAACAAATATTTTGGCGATCACACTGTCATCTGCGATCACGTATTTGAAGAATATAATGACAAAGATCAAGATTAGGGAAATGGCGACGTGAATTATCTTCCGAAGTTTTATCTGTTTATCGGGGCTGTATTTCTTTTCGATTTCCAAAATGTCGATACTAAAACTGGTCGTGAGTGCCGTGAGTGCACTGTCTGCGCTACTATAGGCCGCAGCGATCAGGCCCAAAATGAAAAATATACCGATCCCGAAGCCCAATCCTTCCTGTGTTGCGATATAAGGGAACAGGGCGTCCTTGCTGGCGGTAATGCCATTTTGCTCGGCATAAACCGTAAGTAAGAGGCCCAATGCCAGAAAGAGAAGGTTCACAAAAGTAAGGACAATGGTAAACCAAAACATATTCTTTTGAGCATCTTTAAGATTGCGGCAGGTAAGGTTTTTTTGCATCATATCCTGGTCCAGCCCGGTCATAACAATGGCGATAAACGCTCCAGAAATAAATTGGTTAAAAAAGAAATCCTTGCTCTTGGGATCGTCAAAGAAAAACATCTTAGATAAGTCACTTTCAGCGATTAAACTAAAAAGGCTGCCGCCATCAAGTTTAAGATCCACGCTTACAAAATAGATCGCCACCCCCACGGCCAGCAGCATAAATAGGGTTTGCAGCGTATCTGTCCATACGATGGTTTTAATGCCAGCGCGGTAGGTATACAGCCAGATCAGAATAATGGTCAGGGTCACAGTGATCCAAAAATCTATGCCCAAGCTATCAAAAACCAAAAATTGAAGCACATTGGCCACCAGATACAGCCGAAAACTGGCTCCAACAATCCTGCTGAGCAAAAAGAAAGAGGCACCGGTTTTATACGAATACTTGCCAAAGCGATCATCGAGGTAGGTGTAAATGGAAGTCAAATTCAACCGGTAGTACAACGGAAGCAAAACAAGCCCGATCACCGCATAACCCACCGTATAGCCCAGTACCACCTGAAAATAACTGAAGCTACTCGCCTCGACCCAACCGGGAACTGAGATAAAAGTGACACCGCTCAGAGAAGCCCCGATCATCCCAAAAGCCACCAAATACCACGGGCTTTTTCCGCTGGCTTTAAAAAAGTCAGAATTAGAGCCTGATCTTCCTGTGAAGTAGGAAATGCCCATCAAGACTAAAAAATAACAGGCAATAAGGAGGAGGATGTGGGTAGGTTGCATTTTAGAATTTAAGATATAAAATTCGAAGGTTTAAAAGCCCTTTAAAATATGCAATTAAGATTCTGGTAGACCTAACTCTCCGATTTCACCAGCGAATATAGCTTTTTCAAAAGCATACCATTACCTTTGCCGGCCAAATCAAAATCAAAAGATGGAGCTTCCCAAATTCCTGCTTGCAGACAATACCGATCATCCTGACGCCATTTTTGTGGTTCATACTGATTTTCCCCGGTTTATCATCAATCTGGAAAATGATGAGGTAGAATGGTTGGAGGATTTTGACAAAAACGATGAAGAAACCCTTCTCGAAGAAGCCGAGGGTTTGATCACTGCAGCCAGTGAATTTTACGATCGTGAGGTAGCGCGATACGAAGAGCAATAGAACCTTGGAAACGCTCAACGAACTTGACCATCAACTTTACCTGTATTTAAACAATCTGGGAGGATCATTTTGGGATCCATTTTGGCTTTTCATAACTGATAAATGGTCCAGCATTCCGTTTTATGCGGTACTGCTTTTGCTGCTCATCCGGACGTTTAGTTGGAAAACGTTAGGGTTTACCTTACTTGCCGTTGCCCTTTTGATCACCTGTACCGATCAATTGGCCAATGTTTTTAAATACGGTTTTGAGCGGTTACGACCTTGTAGGCAAGAGGGTGTGGCAGCGCAGGCACGATTCATTGCGGTTCGCTGTGGGCATTATGGATTTTTCTCGGCGCACGCGGCAAGCTCCATGGCACTCGCCGTTTTTATGGGCAGGATTTTTAGGCATAAATTGCGATGGCTAATTTGGGTGCTTTTTCTGTGGGCGATAACGGTTGCCTACAGCAGGATTTACGTAGGCGTACATTATCCCGGTGATGTTCTCGTAGGAATGCTCATCGGGGCTGGAATAGGGATTTTGATCTATTATATTTACAATTTGGCAGCCGCCAAATGGAATTTTTACAAATCTGATTGAATGAAAGCATTGGTCACCGGCGCTGCTGGTTTTATTGGCTCGCATTGTGCGGAAAGACTTAAACAAATGGGGCATGACGTGGTCGGGATCGATAACTTCTCCGCTTACTACAGTCCCTATCTTAAAGATAGAAATGCCAAAACCTTGGCAGACGCCGGCATCCCTATCAACAAAATGGATCTGCGGAAACCGGAAAATTTTCAGGTGCTGGATCAGGATTTTGATTATATTTTTCACTTTGCTGCTCAACCCGGGCTTTCTTCGGCAAGTAGTTTTGAGGATTATTTGATGAACAATTTAGTTGCCACAAAAAACCTGATCGATTTTGCACTTAAAAACGACAAGCTGAAACTTTTTGTAAACATTTCGACTTCTTCCATATACGGGCTACGGGCCACACTTACTGAAAATGAAGCACCAGAACCGGCCTCTTTCTATGGAGTGACCAAACTTGCAGCTGAGCAATTGGTACTGTCAAAGTCCCGTGAGCTTCGGATTAAGGCGTGCTCTCTGAGATTGTTCTCGGTCTATGGACCACGGGAAAGGCCGGAGAAATTATACACCCGCTTGATAGGTTGTGGTTTTTTCCACCAGGAATTTCCGCTCTTTGAGGGCAGTGGTAAACACGTGCGCAGTTTTACATTTGTTGGCGATATCATTGAAGGTGTTGTAAGTGCTATCGGGAAAGAAGATATTCTGGATGGCGAAGTCATCAACTTGGGCACAGAGATCGAGCACAGTACCGAAACAGGAATACAAATTGTCGAAGAACTGCTGGATACGCAAATTCAAAAAATCAGTATGCCCAGCAGGAAGGGCGATCAGAAATTTACCAAAGCCAACATCGATAAGGCCCGAAAACTTTTGGGTTACAATCCTACAACATCGTTGCGGGAAGGCCTGGCAGCACAGATTGCCTGGTATAAAAAAGAGTTTGTAGATTAGCCCAGATGAACTGGGAGCGCGCACGTACAGATTTTAAATACTACCTTTTGCTGGAGAAAGGCCTCGCCACCAACACCGTAGAAAACTATTCCCGCGACCTTACCAAACTGATCAAATGGTTGGCTGAAAATAATATTTCCATAGGTCCCATTATTATTGATACCGAAGTGCTTCAGCAGTTCAATTATGAGATTGGGCGTAAGCTCAATCCGCGTTCCCAGGCCAGAATTCTGAGTGGGCTGAAAAGTTTTTTTGATTTCCTCATTTTGGAAGAACTGCGCGAAACCAATCCTACCCAACTGATCGATTCTCCAAAAATAGGCCGAAAACTCCCGGATACCTTGAGTGAGGACGAAGTCGATAAGATCATAGCAGCCATCGATCTCGGTAAAGCGCAAGGGGAACGTAACCGTGCGATGCTGGAAACACTTTACGGTTGTGGGCTGCGCGTTTCAGAATTGATCTCGTTAAAGATTTCAGATTTATACTTTAAAGAAGGTTACATTCTGGTCACGGGAAAGGGAGACAAACAACGGTTTGTGCCCATTGCTAAAGTCACCCAAAAATTCGTGAATATTTATAAAGATGAGGTACGTGTGCACGAAAATGCCAAATCGGAGTTTCAGGATATCCTATTCTTGAATCGACGCGGTGCAGCACTTACCCGTGCCATGATCTTTACAATTGTGCGAAATGCTACCGAAGCCGCCGGCATTAAAAAGAAGATAAGCCCGCATACCTTTCGGCACAGTTTTGCAACCCACTTACTGAAAGGCGGTGCTGATTTGAGGGCCATTCAGCAGATGCTGGGACATGAGAGCATCACCACCACCGAAATTTACACCCATCTGGACCGGACACATCTTGCCGATGTAATGAAGAAATGTCATCCACGGCAGAAGACTATCGAATAGGAATATACATTTCCTCCTCAGACTCGGGATGCTCGGGACCGTAGTATTTATCGCCCAAAATCTCAAAATGCGCGCGGTCATCCAAGGTATATTCTGAATTGGGCAGCCAAGTACCCAAGGCATGGTTTGAAGTCTGTACAAATGTTTTAACCGGACCTTTATGAAGGAAAACCGCGTATTTTCCACCCGTGAGGGTTTTGGTTTGCATACCTTCTGGAATAGCACCGAACTCGTTCACTTCTACAGCTGCCCATCTTATGAATTCAGTATGCTCGGTAAATTCGCTCATCTTTAGATTTTCAGGATACACCTGTACAGAGTAAAAAGCTTTGGGGATGCGGTTGCTTATTTCCTCAAGGCGTGCCAGAAAGTCCTGCCAGAGTTTAGCGGTGCCGTCAAAGGATAAACTCAACTTTATTCTCAATCCCACGAGTTTGATGGGCGATAGGGTAACGATTTTATGATCGGTAAATTTCAAAATATTTTTGGGTTTAGGCGGTAGCAACATTGGTTTTCGATTGCAGGTGGTTGAGGATGAGTTTTATAAAATCATCAGTGATGTATGGTTTGATAACGTAACCATTCATACCGCTGCCGTAAATGGATTCTATCATATCTTCAGTATTGGCTGCGGTCAATGCGATGATAGGGGTTTTAATGCCCATTTCCCGAAGTCTTTTGGTAGTTTCAAAACCGTTTAACCCCGGCATATTAATGTCCATAAAAATGAGATCACAGCTGTGATCTTTTAGTATTTTGATGGCTTGCTCACCACCTTCTGCCTGCTCGACCGTGCCCTGTTTTCCCTGGATGATTTTTTTGGTCACCATACGATTGATCCTGTTATCGTCTACGATCATGAAACGTTTATGGGCAAAAAGTTCTTTACTGTCCAGATCAACCTGTGCCGCTAGGGTCTGTGCTGCATCCTCGTCCATATCAAATGTGGGCTTGAAGGTGAGGTCAAACATAAACTTTGAGCCTTTGCCTTCTTCGCTTTCCACTTGAATGGTGGAGCCCATGGCTTTTAAAATGCGCTTTACAATAGAAAGACCCAAACCTGTGCCGTTTTGCATATTGGGCCTCAGACTATCAATCTGCGAAAACTCATCAAATATAGCGCTCAGTTTGCCAGTGCCTATGCCAATACCAGTATCCTCAATTTCAAAATGGACATTGCAACCTGCCTCACTGCGTTCTACAAGTAGGGCACGCAGGTAAATCTCACCATCATCCGTGAATTTCACAGCATTGCCCAAAATGTTTAGAATTATTTGAGAGACCCTTTTGACGTCGCCGACAACACGGTAGGGAATACGCTCGTCAAAATTGAGGTAGATTTTGTTTGTCCCCAGCGCGGCGGTACGGTCAAAGGAATGTACGATCTCCTTAAGGGTGTTTTTTAAATTAAAAGGCTCTTCGGTCAAGGTAAAGCGCTTATCTTCAAGTTTGCTAATATCGAGCAGGTCATTGATAATTGCCAGCAAATGGTCTGCACTGAATTTTAGGGATTCCAGCTCTTCGCTGTACTCATCCAGATTGTCCTGCTTTTCCAAGTAAGAAATAATGCCTGTTACGCCATAGAGCGGAGTTCGCATTTCATGGCTTAGTGTAGAAAAGAACTTTGTTTTTGCTTCCACACTTTTTTCTACTGAAACCTTTGCCATCCTGAGCGAACCATTTTTCTTTCGAAGGGCATCAATATATTTTTTCCTTTTTTTCCTTTCTTTCAGATAATACAAGAGGGTAAGGATGAGTACAATTCCAATTATGACAATAAAAATGAATTGAATGCGCTGACGGTCGAGTTGTTCTATGGAAAGTTTGCGTTCATAGTCGACCTTTTCAAACTCCCGTCGCATTTCTTCTACTTCTGCCCTTATTCCTGCGAGTTGCAGGCTGTTTTCGTACTTTTTGCGTTCTTGGCCAGTCAGGTACTTATGATATTTCTGATAGTTGAGGTAAGCAAGGGAATCCTGACCACTATCAAATAAAAATGTTGCATAATCCTTATAAAATTCGGGGTTGTTGCGCAACGAGTCCGCTTTAGTCACAGCCTTGTTGGCAAGCTCGTAATTTTTATGGGCGAACGCGTAATTCTCCAAGCCGTGGTAATACTTACCGTATAGATAATTGGCAAGGAATCTATAACCGTTGTATTGCGGCTTACAAGAATCAAGCGAACTTTCAGCTTGCTCAAGATAATTATACATTTTCCTGTACTCTTTTTGATCTGCATAGATTTGTGCAATGTTGAGTAAGGCAAGTTTTTGTTTTCCAAGTTTCTCCTCAATTTGGGCGGCTTTTTTAAAATGCCTAACTGATTCGTCGTGATGGTCTGCAAAGAGTGACAGGTCTGATGCCAGATTGTTATGGGCAATAAGAAGAATTTCATCATCATTGGTCATTTTTGCATAGCGCAATGCTTTTTTAGAATGTTCCATGGCCTTTATGCTATCGTTGACCTTTGAATAAGTCAGACTCAAAAAATAGTAACCATCAAATAAATAGTAATTATTGGAAAGGGAATCTGCATTGCGGATTAAGACTACCGCTTGGTCAATGGCCTTTGCGTAATCTCCTTGATCAAGGAAGTTTTCAGCCTTTTCATAGCTTGCTTCCAGGTCAGGTATAAAGCCCTCATAGTCTTGCCCCCTACAAAGAACCGATAATAAAGACAGCAGTAAAAACAGTACTTGGCGCACAGTTGACAACGATGAGATTTCTTACAATTTTAAAATGAGGGGCTTAGGGAGTTGCGAATATAAGTGAAACTACTTACAAGCTAAAATTTTAATCTAAATTAAAAGTCTGAAATGGTCGATTAAATGTAATTATATAGCCGAATTACCAGAGTATCGCTTTGTGGGATTAACCGATTAATTCAAACAGTAGAGTCCTCTATCTGTCATATTTTAGAAGATTTGGTATAAGGCACTAAGCAATAATCTTCGATCACATTTTTTTTTTCGATTTCAGCATAAAAAAAGACCATCGCTCAGCGATGGTCTTTATAGTTCTCTAGGTTTGGCGCGTGGAATAGTTATCGCTTTGTAAGTGATCCTGACCCGACCACGCTGGTGGAAGTGCCTGCCGCATTGCCGCTGTAGGTGATATCCCCAGAGCCGCTGATGCTGGCTTTGAGCGTGCAATTGTCGCAATTGAGTTCAATATCACCAGAACCGGCAACGCTGCCCTTGATCTCCCCGGAAACCACCAGGGATCTGGCATCGATATTTCCGCTGCCGGCGACAGATACTTTAAAATCCCTGCAGGAGCCAGATAGGGTAAGATTACCACTCCCGGCAACAGAACTCTTGATTTTTTGCGCTTCCAGCTCAAGCTTTATATCCCCGCTACCAGCGGCGGCGGTACTAAACGAATCTGCCCGAATGAGGAATTTTCCTACGACATCACCACTTCCGGCGAGGTTTACAGCTTCAATTGCTTCTACTGGCACCGTAATGAGCAGCTTATTCCCGCTACTGCTTTTGAGATTGTAGCCATCTTCCACCTTTATGCTTAGGGAGTTCCCCTTGGTTTCCACGATAATGTATTCCTGCAGATTTTCATCTGCCCTGACGCTGATTGTACCCTCTGTTCCTTCGGTCAAAACTACGTTGAGACTTCCAGCAACATGAATACTTTCATAATCATTAACCTCCCGCGTTTCGGTGGTCATATCGCCATTACCCTTAACGGTTTTGCCCCATTGTGCCTGGCACGAAATAACAAGAAGCAGGCTGGATAACACAAGTAGTCTTTTCATAATTCAGTTGATTTTAATGATTTCTAAAGTTTCTCAAGTTTGACGGATCCGTATTCTGTTGAGATTTCCACGCGGTTTTTGGCTTTTGCGCTTCCATGGTAGCCTTCATAGTATTTGTCTGAAGATTCTATTTTTTGTTTGGTGATGTTCAAGTCGCTTTCGCCGCCAAGGCCGCCATACTCCAAATCTATAACAAATCTAAATTGATAATCGGGATGGTACCCGATTTTTATGGCAGCATAGTCTGTCTTTAACGAAACATTGCCAGCGTCTGCAGTAAGTTCTTCTAATTTAATCGAACCATAATCCGCTGTCAGGGCGATATTGCCGGATACCTTCCCCAATTTTAATCCAAGATAATCTCCATTGCCCTCTAAGTTAGTTATGTTTTCTGCAATAAGGCTTCCGTAGTCGCAACTGTACTGTAGGGCCTCAACCTCGCCAAAAGTCGATCTGGTATAATCTGCGCTCAGATCTACCCGTTGTGATTTTTCGACCGTAAATTCAGAATAATCAGCGCTGATCTTGCCTGCTTTCATATATCCAATAGTCGAATTTTTGGTGTAATCAAAAGATAGCTGGTTGTTTTCAGACATCAGTTCTCCTATTTGAATCTGCCCATAATCGCAGCTTATGCGCGCGGAACCTTCGATTCGGTTCAGCGAAATGGCGCCATAGTCGTTGCTCAGTTCAACATTGTTTGTGGCAGGCACTTTTACCGTATAGTTGATTTTCATGCTGATGTTGCCGTTGTTACTCCATTTGTTCCACCACGAACTGTTCTGCCGTTCAATTTCGGTAATGGCAGTAACTTCATTTAAACTCGCATCAAAAGCAATCTTTATATCGTCAAGGCGCTCTTGTACCTTTTCCTCATCGTTGCCATTGGTCGTTATTGTTACTTTGATCTCGACACGGTTTTGATCCCAAGAAATGACATCTACATTTCCATATTGGTTCTTGATAATCAGCGTGGCATTTTTACTGACATCGAAGCTTTTTTCCACTTTTTTTTGTTTGGTGTATTTACCATTTTTTGGAGTAGTTTCCGCGGCAGCGTTAAAACTGAAAAAACAAATGCTCAAAAGTAGCAGGAAGGTTTGGTTAGTTTTACTTATCATATAGTTTGTGAATTTAAGTGTTTGGTTTCTTTTATTTGATCTAGTACATCGGTAAGCAGGTCAATGCGGGTCTGGAAGTTTATTATCATTGCGTGAATCACCCTTTTATCCTCACCACTGGTGATAAAGTCCTTTTTCAATTTCTGATAATCTGCTTCCAGCAGTTCGAGTTGTATTACGGTATCGTCGATGAGCGCCTTGTTCTGTGGATTTTGCAGCTCCTTGATCTCATAAAGTTCTTTGGCAATTGCTGCGGTAAAGAAATCCTGTGTCTGCCGCATTTCTGGACTTACATCTGCCAGTTCTTGACTTGCCTCGCTTTTTATGGAATACAGGCTGATACTTACTATCACCGCCAGCACTGCAGCAATCTGCAAGAACATCCAGACCTTACTTTTTTTGAGCGAAATGGTTTCTTGATTCTCTTCGTATTCCTGCTTCTTCAGTTTTTTTAAAAAGCGGTCTCCGTGACCTGGTTTAGATTCGTGGACGTCAAAACAGCCCCGCTGTTCTGCAAACCAACTTTCCATTTTATTGTCATTCATCATCATCTATTTTAAAATTTCAATTCTCTTTCTTAAGCTGTTTTTTGCACGGCTTACCAAGGTGCGGCAGTTTCCTTCCTGTATGTTCAGGATGCCGCTCAGTTCCTCATAGTCGTAACCCTCTATCAGATGCAAGGTCAGGGCAACCCGGTAATTTTCACGCAGTTGCTCCATCGCATTCAGTACTTGATTTATCTGGCTCCTATTATCCCCGCACGGTTCCGGATCGGGGTTTGCCGCAACTTCCGTTAGGTTTTCTTCCAAGGGCACTTCACCTAGTTTTTTCTGTTTTTGATAATAGGTCAAACTGTTGTTGACCACGATTCGCTTTAGCCAACTCCCAAAAGTCGCCATACCCTTATAGGTGTCCAGTTTTGCAAAAGCATTCAAGAAGGACTCTTGCATAATATCTTCCGCGGCGGCCGTATCCTTTACGATTCGTACCGCTGTGTTGTACATCGCGTGATAATATCTCTTATACACGGCCATCTGGGCGCGCTGATTTCCACTGGCGCAACCTTCAAGAAGGATGTCTATATTCGTACTGGTCTTGATCAATTGGTGATTAACTACATCTTAAAGATAGCAGCATTCGTAAATTGTTACAGTCAAGTTGTATTTATTTGCCAAATGGCGAAAAACTTTCAGATTGTTTCAACTGGCATATTAATTGTCTAAAATAAGGACTACCGAGCAGGATAGGCCGTAAAATGCCCCAATAGCTTGAAAATCAATTAATCTTATTAATGTACCTTTAAGATATTAAAGGCCTTGAGGTGACATTATGACTTATATATTATGGCAAGAACAAAATTTACAAATCTTGACAGTTTATCAGAACAGGACTTTGATGGCGATGCAGAATTGATCCCATTGATGACCCCGGAAGACGAAGAAGAAATAAACCGCGAGGAGTTACCGGAAACCCTACCCATTTTACCGTTGCGAAATACGGTACTTTTTCCTGGTGTGGTCATCCCCATTACGGCAGGAAGGGATATGTCAATCGATCTTATCAACGAGTCCAATAAGGGCACCAAGATCATTGGGGTGGTATCCCAAAAGGATGAAAATGTAGAAAACCCATCTGCCGACGACATCAATAGCATCGGTGTGGTTGCCCGTATTCTCCGGGTACTAAAAATGCCAGACGGTAATGTTACGGTAATCATACAGGGCAAAAAGCGCTTCAGCATTGCTGAAGTAATGACCGAAAAGCCTTACCTCGTCGCTACCGTTAGGGAAGTTCCCGAAGCTAGGCCAGCTACCGATAGTCAGGAGTTTGTGGCAATTATCGATTCAATCAAGGAGCAGGCATTGCGCATTATTAAGGAATCGCCCAACATTCCGAGCGAAGCATCTTTCGCCATTAAAAATATTGAGAGCAATTCGTTTTTGATCAACTTCGTCAGTTCTAATATGAACCTTGAGGTTACCGAAAAACAAAAGCTGCTTGAGATCAACGACTTGCAGGAACGTGCTTTGGAAACCCTAAAGCATATGAATACCGAAATGCAGAAACTGGAGCTGAAGAACGATATTCAGAGCCGGGTGCATAACGATATGAGCCAGCAGCAGCGTGAGTACTTTTTGCATCAGCAGATGAAAACCATTCAGGAAGAACTGGGTGGTGTATCTCAGGAAGATGAGATTCTCGAAATGCGCGAGCGGGCCAAGAAAAAGAAGTGGGATGAGCCCATTGGCAAGCACTTTCAGAAGGAACTTGCCAAAATGCAACGGATGAACCCACAAGTTGCAGAATATAGCATTCAACGTAATTATCTCGACTTGTTCCTGGATCTTCCGTGGAAGGATTTCAGCAAGGATAAATTTGACCTGAAACGTGCCAAGAAAATTTTGGACCGTGATCATTATGGTCTCGACGATGTAAAACGTCGTATCATAGAATATCTGGCAGTACTCAAACTGCGTAACGATATGAAGTCGCCCATCCTTTGTTTATACGGCCCTCCCGGCGTGGGTAAAACCTCTTTGGGAAAATCCGTGGCCGAAGCTTTGGGCAGAAAATATGTGCGGATGAGTTTGGGCGGTCTGCGTGACGAGGCCGAGATACGGGGTCACCGCAAGACGTACATCGGCGCGATGCCTGGCCGTATTCTTCAGAATCTGAAAAAAGCAGGAACAAGTAACCCGGTTTTTGTTTTGGACGAAATTGACAAATTGAGCAACAGCCATCAGGGCGATCCTTCTTCGGCATTGTTGGAGGTATTGGATCCCGAGCAGAATGCTGAATTTCATGACAACTTCTTGGAACTTGGTTTTGACCTTTCTAAAGTGATGTTTATAGCCACTGCGAACAATTTGGGCAGCGTACAGCCCGCCTTGCGTGACCGGATGGAAATCATCAATGTCAACGGCTACACTATTGAGGAAAAAGTGGAAATCGCCAAAAAACACCTGTTGCCAAAACAATTGAAAGAGCACGGTGTAAAAGCTTCCCAACTCAAAATTGCCAAGCCGCAACTTGAGAAAATCGTGGAAGGCTACACCCGTGAAAGCGGTGTGCGTGGACTGGAAAAGCAGATTGCAAAAATGGTGCGCTATGCAGCGAAAAATATTGCGATGGAGGAGGAGTACGAAGTCAAGATCACAAACGACACGGTGATCGAAGTACTTGGTTCCCCAAAACTGCAACGGAACAAATACGAGAACAACGAAGTTGCCGGCGTAGTTACAGGACTTGCCTGGACACAGGTTGGTGGTGATATTCTATTTATCGAAAGTATTTTGAGTAAAGGTAAGGGCAATCTATCCATCACTGGAAATTTGGGTAAAGTGATGAAAGAAAGTGCCACCATAGCGATGGAATACATTAAGTCAAACGCAGAGCAGCTGGGCCTTGATCCCACGGTTTTTGAAAAATACAACGTACACATTCACGTGCCGGAAGGTGCCACTCCAAAAGATGGCCCAAGTGCTGGGATCACTATGCTAACATCTCTGGTTTCCCTGTTTACCCAACGAAAGGTGAAAAAGAACATCGCCATGACCGGTGAGATCACGCTGCGCGGAAAAGTACTTCCTGTAGGTGGAATTAAGGAAAAGATTCTCGCGGCAAAACGTGCCCGCGTCAAAGAAATCCTGATGTGTGCAGAAAATGAGCGCGACATCAAGGAAATCAATCAGGAGTATTTAAAAGGTTTGACCTTTCATTACGTCAACGACATGAGTGAAGTACTAGATATCGCGCTGACCAATCAAAAGGTCAAGAATGCCAAGAAGTTGTAACGCTTCGGAATATATGGTTACTAAAAACCCGGCTTGTGCCGGGTTTTTTAATGCCTAAAAAATAAAGTATCATTGCAAGCGTTTAGCTAAAGACCGCTCGCAAGACCCTGTATGATCAGATTTTTTGTCCTAGTTTTTCTATTCTTCTCGATACAGCCTATTTGGTCGCAACTTGGGGGGAGGGCAGCCTATCAGTTTCTCAATTTGGTCAATTCCCCAAAACAGGCCGCACTGGGCGGTAAACTATTAACCGATTACAGTTACGATCCAACTAACGGACTGTACAACCCGGCTACAATCAACCCGGAGATGGACAATCAGCTCTCGCTCAACTATGTAAATTACCTTGCAGACGTGGGCTACGGTACGGTAAGCTATGCCTACCTGTGGGACCGGCGTACACAGGTTTTACAAACGGGAGTCACCTACATCAACTACGGCAGTTTTGATGGGTATGACGAGCAGGGCAACGCCACGGCGAGCTTTGGTGGGGGAGAAGTGGCTTTTTCGGCGGGATATGCGTATGCCATCGGGAGGACCAATATACGTGTTGGCGCCAACGCTAAATTGATATCGTCAAAGCTGGCAGATTACACTTCGCTGGGCGGGGCGATAGATTTGGGGGCGAT
The DNA here is from genome assembly GCA_049671285.1 of Leeuwenhoekiella sp. Taxonomy (GTDB): domain Bacteria; phylum Bacteroidota; class Bacteroidia; order Flavobacteriales; family Flavobacteriaceae; genus Leeuwenhoekiella. The sequence continues at coordinate 17,748 of JBATUQ010000007.1, forward strand.
TTACGTCAATGAGGATTTACAATTGAATATTGCGGCGGTGGTGCGCAACATTGGTACGCAGTTTACACCCTATGTCGATGTTAACGAAAAGCTTCCGCTGGAGGTGGATCTGGGTTTTTCGCAGCGGTTGGAAAATGTTCCGCTGCGGTGGCACCTCACTTTTGAAAACCTGCAGACCTGGAATATTGCCTTTGAAAATCCGGCGCGTCAGACCGAGGACCTAAACGGAAACGTCACTCCGGAGGATATTAATTTTATTGACAATCTTTTTCGGCACACCATTATCGGGGCAGAGCTTTTTCCGGAGAGTGCGCTTAATGTACGGTTGGGGTATAACTTTAGGCGGGGTGAAGAATTGCGGGTGGTCGATCAGCGCAGTTTTGCTGGGATCAGTGCCGGTTTTTCGATCAAGTTGAACAAGCTTCGGCTGAGTTATGGATACGCGCGATACAACAGCGCAGCGAGTACGAGCCTGTTTGGATTGAACATCGATCTACGGTAAGCTATAAATTTTTTGTCTGGTTTTCGGCCATTGTAAAAATCAACATTTACCTTTACGTTCAGTCTAAATTCCTTTCCTTTTGAAAAAAATAAATATTGCCATCGACGGATATTCTTCAACCGGAAAAAGCACAATCGCCAAACTTGTGGCCAAGGAACTTGATTATGTTTATGTAGATACAGGCGCAATGTACCGGGCGGTGACGCTCTATGCGATGCGAAGACTTCATATAGGGGAAGGCCGTTTTAACGAGGAAGCTTTGGTAAGGCACCTTTTTAAGATCACGCTCCGGTTTAAAAAGAACCCGCAGACGGATTGCGTGGAAATGTATATGGAAAATGAGAATGTCGAAAAGGAAATCAGGACCCTGGCGGTTTCTAATTTTGTGAGTCAGGTAGCTGCAGTATCTGAAGTTCGAAAAATGCTCGTGCAACAGCAACAGCAAATGGGGGCCGAAAAAGGCGTGGTGATGGACGGCCGCGATATTGGCACCGTGGTATTCCCTAAAGCCGAACTGAAAATTTTTATGACAGCAAGCGCCGAAGAACGTGCAACACGCCGATTTGACGAATTAAAGGAGCGCGGAGAAGACATCACGTACGAGCAAGTGCTGGAAAACGTTACCAGCCGTGATGAGATTGACACTACCCGTGAGGATTCTCCACTTGTTCAAGCGGAAGACGCCATCCTTATTGACAATACACATACGGATATTCACGATCAGTTTCACGTCATTATGCAATTGGCCAAGGATAGGATTTATGGGCGGTGTTAATCGGCAAATTTGGTCAATTCTTTTTCGTTCAATAATTCCGAAAGTGTAATTTTTTATTACACTATAGTTACATTTATTCGCTATTTAGTTGTAATTTTGCGCTCCTTTTGGCAACGAGAAAACCCAAGAGGAACCTTTTCGGAAGATTTTCTGGAATGGATTAAAAATCAAATTATAACCGCTTTTACGGTTTTGGTTGTGTTAGGTTTTCGCAAAAGCGTAGAATACAAATGATTACCAGCAAAATGGCTGAAGAAAATCAAAAACCTGAAGAACAAAAAGCAGAAACCGTTGCCCAAGAGCAATTGGAAAATGTTGAAGGCCAGGAATCCACAAGGGCAGAAGATTCTGAAGAGACTGCCAAAGAACCAAAAGTTGCCGACAATCCTGCGCAACAGAATCCCGAGAAATTTCTAGAAGAATTCAACTGGCACAACTACGAGGAAGGCATCGATCCTATTGATGACGACAAACTTGACGAATTTGAAAAGTTGGTTGCTGAAAATTTCGTAGATACCCTAGATGACGAGGTTGTTGACGGTACGGTGATCAATATGACCGACCGCGACGCGATCATTGACATTAACGCAAAATCTGAGGGTGTTATTTCCCTTAACGAATTTCGTTACAATCCAGATCTTAAGGTAGGTGATACTGTCGAAGTATTGATCGACATCCGCGAGGATGCTACCGGTCAATTGGTATTGTCTCACCGTAAGGCGCGTGTTATTAGGGCTTGGGAACGTGTAAACAAAGCTCACGAAGATGGTACCATCGTTACCGGTTTTATTAAAGCCCGTACAAAAGGTGGTATGATCGTAGATGTATTTGGAATTGAGGCATTTTTGCCCGGTTCTCAGATTGACGTGAAGCCCATACGTGATTACGATGCTTACGTAAACAAAACGATGGAATTCAAGGTGGTAAAAATCAACCAAGAATTCAAAAACGTTGTGGTTTCTCACAAAGCGCTTATTGAAGCAGATATCGAAGAGCAGAAAAAAGAAATCATCAGCCAACTTGAAAAAGGTCAGGTACTTGAAGGTACCGTTAAGAACATCACTTCTTATGGTGTGTTTGTTGACCTTGGTGGCGTTGATGGATTGGTACACATTACAGACCTTTCCTGGTCACGTATCAACCACCCGAACGAGATAGTTGAACTAGACCAGAAATTGAACGTGGTAATCCTTGATTTTGATGAGGATAAAACGCGTATCCAGCTTGGTCTTAAACAATTGAAGAAACATCCTTGGGATGCCTTGAGCGAAGAGCTTAAAATAGGTGATAAGGTGAAAGGTAAAGTAGTTGTGATTGCAGATTACGGTGCTTTTGTTGAGGTTGAAGAAGGCGTTGAAGGCCTTATCCACGTAAGCGAAATGTCTTGGAGCACGCACTTGCGCAGCGCACAGGATTTTGTGAACGTAGGTGACGAGGTTGAAGCACAAGTATTGACCATGGACCGTGAAGACCGAAAAATGTCTCTTGGTATTAAGCAATTGGCTCCAGATCCCTGGACTGATATTACAAGCAAATATCCTGTAGGTTCACGCCACGTAGGTATTGTGCGTAACTTCACCAACTTTGGTGTATTTGTTGAATTGGAAGAAGGAATAGATGGGTTGATTTATATTTCAGACCTTTCCTGGACCAAGAAAATCAAGCACCCATCTGAGTTTACCGAAATTGGTGCAAAGCTTGATGTAGTTGTACTTGAGCTGGATGTTGATGGTCGTAAACTTAGTTTAGGCCACAAACAAGTAGAGGACAATCCTTGGGACAAGTACGCCGATGAGTTTGCAGTAGGATCTACCCACAAGGGTGAAGTTTCAGAGATTGTTGACAAAGGCGCAACTGTTGAATTTAACGAGGACATCGTTGCATTCATCCCAGGCCGTCATATGGAAATGGAAGACGGTTCTAAACTTAAGAAGGGTGACTCTGTAGATTTCCAAATCATTGAGTTCAACAAGGACTTTAAGCGTGTAGTAGCTTCGCACACTGCAATCTTTAAGGAGGAGGAAGCGCAAATCGTTAAACAGGCCGCTAAGAAAGCCGCAGAATCTGCAGCTGCAAATGCGCCTACTTTAGGTGATGCCAATTCTAAACTTGCCGCTCTCAAAAAGCAAATGGAAAAAGGAAATTCTTAATAGAAAGAGCAACCTTTAAGATTAGTTAACCCCGGAGATTTACTCTCCGGGGTTTTTTTATGCCTCAATAAAGCTTTTCATAATTCTTTAAACGTATTCTCTTTTCAATAGTTTTAGTAGGGAATAGGAATGGTTCGATGTACGTTCTGGCTTTTTCCTACGAAATATTTGACATTAGGAAAAGGGCTCTACAATTAGGTTATTAGAGGTATGCTAGTACGTGTTTCGAGAATAAAGTTGCAAAGCTTACAACGCGTAAACAATTTTATAGCGAACTATGATTTGTAAGTTCAATTAATAAGTGCAACACGAATATTCAAAATTGATGGATTAGAAGGTGGTGTGCTGATTGATGGAGGATGTTTTTGTTACTAAGAAATTCATTGTGCATAAAAAAAAGCTGCTCCGGTGGAACAGCTTTTTAAAATATCATAAGAATGTCGCCTACGTAGGACCATCAAGTGGGATACGGTTTCTAATTATTCTTCCTCGTCAATAATTTCTTTGTTTTTTGCATTTTCAACCGCAAGCGTGGATACTGGTTTTAAATACACTTCGCTGCATTCTATGTTTAGCAATGAATTAAGTTTTTTAGTACTGACAGGTACTTTGGTATCAAGTATTGCAACTGCGTTAATTTCCCTTCCGTTCTTGAGAAGAACCATGGAATCTAAAGTTTCGGTGGCAGTGTTTACATTGTTTGCGATGGTATTGTCGTTTTCCGCTACAGCATCAATATTGGTATCAAAGCTCATGCTGTCCATACTAATGCCCGCCTCGGCCGGATCGGCAAAACTGATGTTATCAGATTGTGCAAAACCTTGAGCGGTAAATAAGGCAAGTGCTCCTATAAAAAGAGCTTTGGTCGATGTTTTAGATAGTATGGTCATAGTGCTGTTGTTTTTATTGATGATCAAATATAAGAGGTATATGTTGAAATACACAATATTTTCGATGAAATACACAATTAAAGTAAAAAAACTAAATATTAGAGTATTAACCTACGTTTTCGGGCTAGTTTTCAAGATAATGTGCCTATGATCATTCAATTAAGTTTATGTAAGAAAAAATTAGGCATTTGCAATTCAATATATCTGGCCAGTTTAGTCTGAATCGTTCCGCTCTTAAGTCTAAGGTTCAAAAAAAAAACTGCTCTCGAAAGAACAGTTTTGATAACGATGTCATAAATCACTTTATTCTTTGGCAATCTTATGGGTGTCGGTATGGGTGCCGTCACTGATGGTTAATATATATATGCCTATATCCAACCACTCTTTGGTAGGAATGGTTAACTGTGTATCTTCAAATTGAAAGGTATCTGCCAGTACGATCCTGCCCAAAAGGTCTGTTACCTGTACGGAAACCTCTTTATTGGCCAGCAACGTTGAAGTCACTTTTACATCCTCGTTCTTTACAGGGTTGGGAAATACAGAGGTTTTCAAGAAATTTGTATTTGCAACCGACAGACTGTTGCCTTCAAAATAAAAGCTAAAGCGGTCTGTTGCTGCACTCGCCTCATCACTGCTTAAGTTTACCTGTACCACATTTTTGCCATCTTCCAGTTTAATACGGGTCGCTGTGAATGCATCTTCCAGATACACGTCCAAATGATTGAGACCATTAACCTCAATATTCAATATATATGCTTTTGCACGAAGTCCTTTGGTGGCAAGTTGAATGCGTTCATCATTTTTGGGTAGCTCACGCTGTTCAATGGCCAGGTCTCCATCAGGATGATCGATATAAACGCTTTCGTCAAAATTTATAATCTTGTTTGCATCTTGGGAATTGAGGGCATTGCTGAAATTTTCACCAAACTGTAAAATAAATCCATCCTGTGCCCTATCATCAGCTTCATATTTCTCTTTTTTGTACAGATCTACAAATATGGCGGGGTTGTCACCACGATCCTGTTTTGATTTGAATAGGATTCTATTACCAGAGACTTTGTCGTCTTCTTCAAAAGTCAATATCGAGGGTTGGTTGCCGTTTTTAATTTTCAGTTGAAAACCCTGCCCCGGTTGGATGTATTGATTGGCCAAGGATCCTCCGGTAGCCAGAATTCTTGTGCCAAGCAAGACCGTCGTAAAGGCGCCGCGCTCGGCGAGCATGGGGTCGTAGATATAAATGTAAGATGGGCTTAAGTTACTGGTGCCCGAATTTTCAAAGACCTTGGCCATATTTATGACAGACTGGTAGGGATTGCCAAACATAGCAAAATCATTGCCGTCAGGGCTGCTTACCGCTTCCCGACTTTGTACCACACGTCCTCGTTTTAAGGCTCCCGTCGCTATTAGTTTAGTAGTTTTTGGAGCTGAAGAATTCGATCGTAAATTAATGGTGCGGTCCCCTCTAATGAACATTAGATAGGGCATCCCTGCTGCAAGGGTGGACTCTGTTGTATTAGGTAGTAAATTGTATTTCTGCTGTGCGGTGTTTACCGTGTACATGGAGGCATTACCGGTAGTAGTATAGTCAAAACCCTCGGGACTTATTTCACCTACTTCTCCTTTTGCACCGGTGATGTGCGTGCCTACTTCTTCTAGCTCTGCACCGCCGTTCTGCCAATTATCAAAAATAGTGGTCGTTGTGGTCACCGCACTGGTTACCATACGGTACGAGCGCCGACCGGTAATGAGGGATTGTACCGTAACCATACCGTCATAGGCTGCAGTGGCGGGAAATGGGCCCAATTCTCCAAGGTGATTGTTTTCTTCAATAAATGTTAGGGTACCCTTAACTATCAACGACTCATTAATAGTCAACTTTTCTACCAAGTCGACACTAGCAGCACTCCGAATTTGCAGTCTGGCAATATCTAATGGAGCATCAATTTCCAGATTTCCATCCTTGATGAGCATATTTTTAGTATTGACACTTGAAGGGGGTACGTTTGGTGACCAGCTCCCACTTTCAAAAATATAGTCAAAGTCCTTGGTCAAGAATTGCTCTGCGCCATTAGCGCCAGGTGAGCCGAACATTGTATCATTGATACTGGTGGATATGCTGGCATTCGCCCAAAGGTTGCTGTCATCATTATCCTCTGATGGTCTTCCGATGAAAACCATGGCAGTGTCTGCATTGTTTTCCCAGTTTAAGGAGGTGTAAAGTACTTGATCTATGGTAGCCCCACGATTGTCCTTCAGAATGATTTCATCATCGGTATCGTCGAGAATAAAAGCATTGCCGTAGCTATAGTCTAGAGCAACTCCGCCAGAGGTGTTCAGTGAGCTGCTTCGTCCTAATACAATGAAGTCCTTGGCTGGAATTACGAGGCCTTTTCCTTGGTTAGCTATGGTATGTTTTTCACCATCCAAATCTTCCAATGACCATCCTTCAAGATTTACTTCATATTCAGAATTGTTAAAAAGCTCAATATACTCGCCGTTCTTTTGAGGTACGGCGGTTGTGTTTTTCATAATTTCGGTAATCAGTATGTCTTTTGTTTGTGGTTTGTCATTAGTGGCAAGATCAAGAATACCCCATAGCTGTAAAACAGTGATTCCCGGATTGACCCCTTCCTCGAGGGAATTATAGCTTTGCTGATAAATATACTGGCTCCATTTTTTCTTAAAATTGTATATGTACATCCTGAAGGTAATTGTGCCGTTTTCAATTTTTGTTCCCTCTGGTAAATCCACTTCATGAATGCGATTTCCTTTGTAAGCACCTAATTTATAGAGGCTGGAAGAGAAGTTATCTAAGCTACTGCGTAGTGAGAAATCGGCCGGACCGCTGTTATCGGGTACGGCAAAATAAAATTGCATTTTAGTGAGGTCAATGCTGTAGCCGGCATCTACGCCTATGGACCACTCAATATATTGGTCATTGGCAACAGCTTCATATTCTGTATTACCTGTGAATCCTGAGATTCCCAAATAATAATTGTTACTGGAGTTGGACAAAGAAGCTGATGGACTGATGGGGGAGGCTGTGGTCTTGGTCACAGATTCTGCGATAACGGGCCCATATGACGCCAAGAGGTCTTCCTTACTGACTGCTGTTTCAGTTTGGTCAATTTTTCCGAGAATGCGAGCTATTGTAATCCCACCGGATATATCATTTCCCAGCGATCCATCTTCTGTTATTGCTGCATACCAAGAGTTGTCAAATTTGGATCCATAAAGTCGGAATGTAATGGTTTCGCCAGTGGCTACAATCGGGGTGTCCAAGGTAATCGAATGTTTTTGCGAACCGGTGAACCTTTTGGCATAAAGCGTACTGGAATAATCATCCGCACTGCTTTTTAAGACAATCGTGCCCGCATCCTTGGCTTTGTCCTTGTCGATTGTCAACAGCAGCTCCAATTTTTCAATGATCATGGAGTGACCGGTCTCCGCGGTGATCGACCATTCAAAATAATGATTGCTTTTGTAGGCGTGGTTTATGTTTGTCTCTGTAAAACCTATCACCTGAAAATAGTAATCTTGAAGATTTTTTGACAAGGAAGAATTTACGGAAATAGGTGTTGCCTCTATGTTATGAACACTAGCGGTCTTTTTAGGACCAAAGGATGCAAGAGTTTCTTGCGCGGTAGTATTAAATATAAAAGCAATAAGGCATATAAACAATACATTCAGGTTTGTAGTTTTACAATTCATCGGGGTTGAGATTTAGTTGGGTCACTATTAATTTGTAGAAAATAATTTGGTAACAGTGGACAAACATAAAAAAACAAAGTCAAAAAAACATTAAAACCAGATAAAATGCTCAAATACGGTCAATTTTAACTTTTTAGTAGTCAATAGTTTACTTAAAATTATATGTATTTAGATGAAATGCTATAAAAATACTACGTACTACGTAATAGCGTAAGCTTTAAAATTTTTATGTTTAACTGGGGAAATGTCGTGTTATCTGAAGAAGACTTTTCCAGCGATCTGCATTAGGCTGACTAATAACTACTATAACAAACTAAGAGTCAATTTTTGTTTGATGGATTATCAAATACATAGTATTGGCCAGCAACCAACAGTTTGCTCCTATCAAACCCTATGCTCTTTGTTTGACGAAGGCATTTAGGACGAGGGCTAAGATTATTAGAGAAATACCCAATAGTCCAAGGAAGGTATATTTTTCCGAAAACATCACAACTCCTATGAATAAGGTAAAGACGACTTCCACATATTTTAAAGGAGCAACCATACTCGTTCTTGCCAATTGAAAAGCTTTGGTCATAAATAATTGACCAAAAAAGCCAAATATGCCCAGCCCTGCCAGAAACTTCCAATCCTGTGCGTGGGGTGCCACCCATCCCGGTAACATAAGCAGACCACCTATCACTGTACCAAAAAACATAAAGTAGTTGACAACCACCAGTGGGTTTTCTGAAGCACCTATTTTTCGCAGTACGACGTAGACCATTCCGCTAAAAATGGATGCGCCTATAATAAGTCCTAGGCCAATCATACTGATAGAGGTATCAAATCCTTTCAATAACACCACCCCGCCAAAGGCAATGGCGAACAATACATACTGTATGGCCCGTAATTTTTCGCCAAGAATAAATACCGCAAAAACAGCGGCGAAAATAGGGGAGAGGTAACGCAGGGAAACGGCAGTACCCACTGGCAGGTACTTTGTGGACATAAAGAAAAGGCTCATTGCAGTTAAACCCAAAAGCGCTCGGGTCATTAATATTCCTTTGCCTTTCCCTAAAATGGGAATTCTTCTATACATTATATAGGTAGTTGCAAGAATCAATGAACCCATAGACCTGAAAAATACCAATTGAAATGTTGGGAGGTCCTCCAAAATCTTGACCAAGGCATTCATTATCGCAAAGGATAAGGTGCTGAAGATCATAAATACAATGGCCTTTTTCAAAAGGAAGCTGGGGATTTGCTCAGAACATAAAAATATAGGAGTACGTCTAAATACTGTTCTGTTTATTTAGGAAAATAAGAAAATGCAAAGCCCCCTTTCTGTTTTTCTAGAAAGGGGGCTTTGTAATAAATAGTATTTAAAACCGAATGTCCAGAAGCACTGGTTCTTCTTTTACCTCAAATTTGCTGGCTTCCCAGGTAGGCGGTCCCATACTCATATCATTGTTTGAGGCTCCAAAATTCTCCAAGGGCATACCATTTGATTGGAAGTCCATCTTTCCGTTTTCATTCACATCGTGGTAGCAAAGTATGGCATAGTTTCCCGGTGCTACGCTATCAAATACAGCTTGAACTTTACCTTTTTCAACAGTTACCTCGGCACTTTTCACCGGAGCTGCTTTCATAAAAGTGTTTTCATCATAAAGACCAAAAACGACTTTACCATCATCGTTGGTTACATTGTTAATAGTTACCGTGACAGATTGCTGGGAGAACGCCGTGATCGTGCTAAGGGTCAGAAATAAGAATAGTAGATTTTTCATAAGTGTAATTTATAGTTTGTTTGTTGCTTCAAAGATTGGGCATTAAACTGAGTATTTTCTGCAAAGATGACCCAACTGTATAAATCGAGCGATCAACTGTCAATATTAAGGGTAGTTTACTTGTGGTCTCGGGCAAATTAGGATTTTATTTCTTGGGCGTTCCCCGGCTTGTTCATCATTGCTTATTGTGATTGTGGGTGGCGGTATGCTTCCGTCTTAAGGATGTGGGGCTTGGAGGTTGTGGCGCCGTGGCCGGGCTTTCCGTTTCAATCTCCCCGGCCGCCGGGGCAGGCCGGGGAGGATTTCCTCTTCAATCCCTAACGCGAGGTGTGCCGTTCAACGAGCTGATGGGGTATGCGTGCGGCGGCAGGGGGTGTTG
>JBATUQ010000008.1:0-27910 GCA_049671285.1 Leeuwenhoekiella sp.
TCATATGTCAACATTGGGGACTATGTGGAAATGCACATGACCGAAAAATCAAGTGAACAGACCACAAAGGAAACCCTTAGGTGGGTCCATATTACAATTGGGAATGCACGGGCGGATTTCCAGAAATCCCATAAAATAAAGAGAAAGTACCTGCAATTGTACCTAAATAAGTTCATTTACAAGCTCAATAGAAGGTATTTTGGAAACAGAATTTTTGACAGGCTAGTGATAGCAGCTATTACAGCTACTGGAAGTTAAACGGATATGCAATTAATAAATCACAGACCTATAAGAAAGTTCAATTATAACAACTCAATTGAGACCATGATAGAAAAAGCTGTTGCACTTATAGTTTGAACCCAGCAAATATTAAATCGCAATCTTCATAAACTAGATTTGTGTATTTTCTTTAATCTAACCATTCTTCTGAAAAAAATAAAACTACCATTCATATAACGCACAAATAATCGTTCAGGTTCTATCCAAAACCTATACATCCACTCAATTCGTCCATTTCTCATCCACAGCGGTGCTCTGTTAAATTTGTTTCCTAAAAAGTCAATGATTGCTCCACCATTGATTACGACACAAGGAAAGTCTAGTGATTCTTTTATAATTATTGATAATTTTTCTTGTCTGGGCATTCCCATTCCTAGCAATATAATATCTGGCTTGTGCTTTTTTAATAGCTTTATGTACTCTCGAAATTCCCTAAAACCATCTGCGTTTACTATAACATTATAACCCTCAATTTTAAGTTTGATTATGGCATTTTCCAAATAAGGATTATTAGTTCCGAAAACCGCCAATTTTTTATCCTTGTTATGTTTAACAAACAAAGGAATAAAGTCAGTTCCATTTAAATTCTCCCCAGGATCAAGCCTAAGAAATTTTAACAAAATTTCCATTCCTGCGCCATCACGTAAAACCAAATCAGAATTGAGTAAACAATTCGCAAACTCTTTATTATCCCAACATAAATTATAGCCGTGGGCATTGACAAAGGATATGATATAAGGCTTATCTGCAATACTACTAGAAATATGGGCAAAGACTTCTTCAGCATTGCGACGAATAGATAATTTTTCTATTATCTCAACCAATAACTTCCACCTTAACTCTTTATTAGGCTTAAATTTCTGACCCATTCTTTTTATTGAAATCCGGTATTTCTTCTAAATTCAAATCCTTTGGTTTGAGCATTTTAAAATTCGAATATATAATAAATTCAATAGTCGTAATCTAGCCACAATTCTCTTTTAAATTCACAGTGGCATTTAAACGGTAAATATTATATCTTTATCGACTTGTAGGTTCTAGCTTTTTCTAAACCTCTTAAACATATTAAATATTTTCTCGATAATTTAACAATGCCTCAAAAAGCCAGGAACTTTTACCAGAAAAAAATTTCATTTCGTAGCATCATTTAAAAAATTTGTTCTTCTCATGGAATAACTATTTGCCAGAAACGAAAATACTTATAACTGATGTTGACAGGCTTCTGGTAAATTTTAGAATTAAATGGATAATAAGTCACAAAATGGTACAAACTAGAAACCAGATTAAACAACTAGATTTTCAATTCAGACTAAGAAAAACTTCTTGATGAAGTTCTTAAAGAATTTTTTCTTGAATTGTTATCTAAAGCAGTTGATTTACGAATAATGTAAAATTTCAATAGAACTGAGATTTGTAAGTTGAATTTTCAGTCATACTAATACTACACCGTGAAATACTTATTTTTTTTAATGTCTATTGCCCTATCGGCGCAAAATTACCATTACACACTGAATTCGTCGGATAGTGCAAAAGAAGATTTATCAAGTGTATTGACAGATAAAGAATATGCGCAAATGTTAACTAGTGCTCCCACGCCTGTTGAAAAGTATGGGCACCTTCAAGTTTCTGGAAATAAATTTTGCGATAAAAACGGTAACCCTATTCAACTTAATGGCATGTCTCTTTTTTGGTCACAGTGGATGGGAGACTATTGGAATTCTGAAGTAATAGAATGGCTTGCCGATGACTGGAAGTGTTCTGTTATACGAGCAGCGTTGGCTGCAGATCATCAAGGTGGTTATCTTGACAATCCTGAGATCGAAATGAAGAAACTAAAAGAAGTTATAGAAGCCTGTATTGACAAAGGAATATATGTCATCGTAGATTGGCACAGTCACAACGCGATCAGGGATCAGGACAAAGCGGTAGAGTTCTTTACTGAAATTTCACAAACTTATGGAGACGCCCCCAACGTTTTATTTGAACCATTTAATGAACCCCTTCCAGGCAACCCTTGGAATAATGTCAAATCATACCACGAAATTGTAATACCTGCCATTCGCAAATATTCATCCAACCCAATTATATGTGGCACCCAGGACTTTTCAGGGGGAAGTGGCCTGGCGGCAGTGATGGAAAATCCTCTAAAAGGTTACACAAACGTTGCCTACACGCTTCACTTCTATTCTGGAAGTTATTACAATGCAACACCCAGAGAAACACCCAATCTATTTTTAAATTCCAATCTGCCCATTTTAGTAACCGAATATGGCATGGTTGAAGATAGCGGTAACGGTTTTTTAGATCATGAAGAAATTAAACTATGGTGGAACTGGATGGATACCAATTACATATCCTCCGCTAACTGGGCAATTTCTGAAGCGCCAGAAACAAGTGCTGCTATAAAACCAGGATCAAATACACTTGGTCATTGGAAAAAGAAAGATCTCAATCCATCAGGCTATTTGATTCGTGAACGGCTCAGAAATAGGTTTTTCACTCTTAATTTTCCTGCTGCCATAGATACGATTATCGATAAATCCATTAACTTAAAAAGTGCAAACAGGATTTATCCAAATTATTGGACCATAATTGAAGTTGATACCGGGGTAAAAAAAGAAGCTGATGGCTTTACTAACTATACAGACTTACCCAACACAATACAAATGGCTTCAGAAGCTGTTCGAAAAAATGCTACCAAACTTAAAGGTAAAATTTTTACCAAATTTAAAGATGCTTGGGACAAGTATAATAAAGAAAATGCTTTTGACGATAATGAATCGACGTATTATGTGGCATATTTCTGGGCAGCTAACGATAAGTATATTGGTATTGATCTGGGTGAAAACAACGAAAAGGTTATTACCAAAGTAAGAATACTTCCTAAGCCCGGTTATTCCAAACAAATAAAAAACATACATATTCAAGGGAGTAACCTTATCGAATCGGCGGGATACACAAGTCTCTATTTTACTGATGAAATTCCTACGGAAGATGTATGGTATGAATTTGAAATAACCGATCCTAGGCCATACCGCTTTCTTCGTTTGTGGAGAGCAAAAAACTCCCAAACCATTGAGGTATCAGAAATTGAGTTTTACGGTTATACCGATCTAAATTAAAAAAATCTTTGTTCCTGATTTTTTTTAAATCGATAATTTAAGAAATATTGCTTTGAGATAAAATACTGTTCGCTAAACGCACATTTTCACTCATATGATTTACATTGAACATAGAACATAAAATCACACTATTGGGAAAATCAATGAGTAGTTTTTCCAATTTTTCTAAAGGCTTCATTTCGGTACCGCCTCCCGTAAAAGGTGAAAAAATTATATTTGCACGATTCCCCCTACGATTTTTAATATCCGAATAATTACTTTCACTAAGCGGATTATTAAACTGAAGAAGGTCAAAATGATCAAGGTAATTACTGTGAAGATTGGATTGCCCTTGCAAATAGGCCAAACCATAAGATTTTATTTTTCCTTGCTTCTTCAATTTTTGCGCAGTTTCCAGCAATTCATCAGTATATGTAAGTGAGTGCAGTGGTTCGTGAATAAAAAAGTAATCTAAATAATCCCTATTAAGTTTTCGTAAACTTTTTTCTAAACTGTTTACCATATCGGCACTGCGAAGGGGTTGTACACGTTTGAGAAAAACATTGGCCAAAGCACTTCCTTGAGATTTTTGTCCAGAGTTTATATTTGACTTTGGCTTGCCCTTGCTTTTTTGATACCGTCTAATCATAGGTTTGGCACCTTTCAACAGCAGAGACCCCCAATTTGCCTTAATCCCAAATTTACTAGCTACAACTACATCGTGTTTTTTGTCTTGTATAAACTTTCCCACTAAAGCTTCTGCATCTCCATAGCCATAGGACCGAGCCAAATCAAAATGATTCACACCAAATTCAAATGCTTTGTCAAGTGCGTAACGTGCTGTTTTCCAATCAACCGATCCACCTATTGGAGCACATCCAAAACCCAATACTGAAGATTTAACCTCGTTGCTTAACCGTATTTTTTTCATTCATTTATAATTTTGTGGCCAAGCGAGCAGCAAACAAGCCCAATAAGAAAGTGGGGTTAGCCTGCCCTGAAGTTGGAAAGACCGAACTACTGCATACATAGATATTGCTTGTTCCCCATAATTTTAGATTCATATCCACGACACCCTTTTCAGGAGATTCTGCCATTCTCGTAGTCCCTACCTGATGAATCCCATCTTTAGAGATCTGCCGAATTGTATCACTCAGGGTCTTCTTATCATACCAATATTCTAAATGACCCGTATTATGTTTCTGCAACCATGTGTCCAGTTCTTCGTGAACGGCAATTACCGAATCAACATCAATATCTGAATATTTATAGTGTATTATGAGCTTCTCTCCATCATCACCAAGTTCCATTTTATTGTTTGTTGATGGAACCTGCTCAGAATGGAAGTAAAGCGCATATCGATTTTTTGAGTTATAGAGAAAAATACCTGGTAATTTTCTTTTGATCAGATAGCGCTTATAGAAGATGGTAGCCGGTGCGATCAACGAACCGGGAAAATCTTTAATTACATTAAAGATGTGCTGACGCACCTTGCTTACTTTTCCTTTAGTGATGGTATAGGCTATCGCAGGAGGCGCTAATTTATTGCCCAACCAAGGCATTGTCATCGCCAAATACATAAAGGACATAGCCCCGCTCTTATGTTCAGGTTTATAATATAACGGGTTATCCAGATAAAATGCTGTATTCAGTAATTTTTTCTTTTTAAGAAACGCCGTGGTAAACTGTATTCTTCTTCGTATATAAGTGCCATCATCATTGCGTAAGAACCCGTAATTGGTTTTTTTGGGATTTCCTTTAAATACAATTGAGGCAATCTTTCCGAACAGATGACATTGATAATACTTTCCAAGTGCACGAGGCACTGATGGTAAATTTTTGAATAATCTAGTGTTTCGCAAGAGAAGTCTGGTACTTTCCTGAGTTCCGGCGGAGATCACGAATTTTAGGGCAGAAATTTGAAATGTTTCAAGGTCAGAGGTACGCCTTATATCTAATGTTTGTACCTCGCCGTGATTGTCCGGCTCACCAAAATCACGCGCTTCAAATCCCTCAACAATCTCGAGATTTGGTAAGGATTCCAGCTCTTGAGCGTATCTGGCACCAAAGCGTGTGGGCATACTCCATCTTTCCACATTAGATGCCGTTATCTCCCCATCTACAAAATTTTCCGACAGTCGTTCACCTTTAAATTTTTGTATTTGCTCTGTATTAAATATTGGTTCACCACATTCAAAATAGTCTGCAGTGACACTCATATACTGTTTCGCTTCTTTAAATATTTCTAATCCCCAAGTACAATTTTCTCCAATTAAATCTCTTTGAAGAAAATCGATTTCATCATACATAACGCAACGACCGCCCCAAGTAAGTGAGGTTCCTCCTAGCCCCTTGTTAGTGCAGTTATAAGGTGTATGATGATTAACTGTATTTTCTATTTCGATAGAATCGTCAAGCCTGTTCTGATCTTCAGATTTATGCGTTCCAAACTCGACAAGAACAACCTTTTTCTGAGGGTTCTTTTTGGCGTACTCTAAAGTTGTAATGATTCCCGCCGGACCACTTCCTATTACACAGAGATCATATGTTACGTCTAACTTCATTTAAAAGGTATTTTCAATTCTTAGTAATTGCTGGCAGTATTCTTGTTTCTCATCTTAAATAAAAGCTCAAGGGGTGCCAATCATCTAGGTTAGCTTGTTTTTTGACGTTGGCTTTATATGCCAACATATATAATAGAGAGAAAAAAGGCCATTGACTTAACTTATATTTCGTAGAAAGTACGAGCAATTTCTTGAATCGAAAAGCATCCTTTCTATTCAGTTTGTAATATCTTTTTAGCGCAGTACTGAAAACATAATAATGGCCTTTTAACAAGGACTTCTTGGGCAAATCTGTAAGTTGCTCCATCCCGTGTTTTCGTATTACCGCTCCAAAATGGTCTGAAAAATCGCAGTTATAAAGTTCGTTGATCCTAATCCACATATCAGAATCCTCGCCTACTTTAATATTTTCATTAAAACGTCCTACATTATCAAAGATGTACTTTTTAAACATAAATACATTGGTATGGGCAAAGTAATTACTCGACACTGACAGGTTTAGAAGGTCAACGGGCTCCACCAGGTTTTTGGTCCACGGGCGGTATAAGGATTTGCTTCTGGTTTCATCCATTTGTAAGGCTCGGCAAAGGACAAAGTCAAGGGATGAATTTGATTTAAGCATTTTTTGCATTTTTTTCAAATGCCCTGGTAGGTAAAAGTCATCAGAATCCAAAAAACATATGAGCGGTTGAGAAGCAACCTCCAACCCTCTGTTCCGCGCTCCCGATGCTCCTTGTGAAGTGCAGGCCCTTGGTTTTTTCAAAATAATAATTCCATCCTTGTCATAACTCCCTGCAATGGCCAAGGTCTTATCTCTAGAACCGTCATCTGAAATAATTATTTCTACTTGCCCTTGGTAATCTTGAATCAATATGCTTTCAATAGCCTTACCAATGTAGGTTTCACGATTGTAAGTAGGAATGATTACACTAATCCCTTCCATAACTGGTAAATTTATGTAGACTCTTATTTTTTAGATCTTCATCAATAAGAAAGTGATCTAGTTTATACCATATCTCGCTATTGCCATCTTTCATTTGCCCTCGAAGTATGCTGTTGATTTTGTTAATTTCGGGAATTCCCATTACTTGATACTTGTAAACGATATAATTCAATTTTAAATAACGAAATCTGTCGATAGGCAAACTTAGTTTTTTACACCGTTTTAAGGCATTTTTGAAAATTGTACAATGCCCGTGAAATAAGCTGCTTTTAGTAGTATCTGTTAATTGACCAGACCCGTGCTTTCTAATGACTGCTCCATAACTGTCTGAAAATGCACCTTCGTACAATTCACTTATACGCATCCACATATCAACATCTTCCCCGTTCTTCAAATTTTCATCAAAATAGCCTACATTGTCAAAAACCTCACGTTTGATCAAAAAGCCATTGGTTTGAATAACGTTATGTTTGGAAAGAATGAGATATTTTATATCCCTTGGGGTAATTTCCTTTTTCGTCCATAATCTAAACATTTCACCATTCTTTTTTTCTTTCATTTCAAGAATTCGACAAAAAGAAAATCCTAAGTTTGATTCAGATTCTAAGGCCTTTACCATTTTATTTAAATGATCAGGTAAAAAGAAATCATCAGAATCCAAAAAACTTATATAATCATTCTTACACTCTTTTAAACCTCGATTCCTAGCTCCAGAAGCCCCTTGGGTTTTGCAGTCCTTAGGCTTCATTAATATGCGTACTTTATTACCATACTTTCGGACAATTTCAATCGTTTTATCAGTCGAGCCATCGTCTGAAACTAAAATTTCAAGATTACCGTAATAGTCTTGCAGTAAAACACTGTCAATAGCGTTCGCGATATACTTCTCTCTATTAAATGTTGGAATAATAATGCTAATTCCTTTCATAAGTGAATCTATATCAACGTTCTAAAAAATTTCACGAGAGCACCTAGTTTATCTTTTAGGCCATCTTTATTACGTTGAGGTATATATCTAAAAAATTTAGAGGTGAACTTTTTTAATCTTGTAGTATTCTGCCAGCTTACTGTCCAGTAATGTATCGCAAATGACTCTGGTTTAGTAAAACTAAAAATCTTTTTCCGGGAGTGAATATGAAGCTTATTATTTGGTAAGCAGTAAAAAAAAGTAATCGGAAAAGCAACATTTACCAGATTTCCGCTTTGATAATTTTCAAAAAATACCTTAGTAAATGCGCCAGGCCCTGTAGTATTCAAAATTTCGTCCGAGTTGTGAGTTACGATAGGCTTTTTAATCGCTTCTAACATTTTTTTCATAATAGGGTGACCTGGTATTGAAGCTATAAGAGCATTGCAAAGATGCGCATCGCTACCATTCATTAAACCCGCATAAAAATCTAATCCCTCCTGAAGATGATCAAATTCTTTGATACATTCAAAATCGGTATCGACATACAAGCCTCCATATTTATTCAAAATTTCATATCTTAAAACATCTGATTTAACACCAAAATTGTGCGAATTGTCATAAATGTCTTGTAGATCAAGCTTTAGACTTCGAATCTCAGATTCTGTCCATAAAAAATACTCCCAATCTGGATGATATTTTTTCCAACTAGACCGCCAGTTTTCATAAGATTTAGGAACCTCACTTCCTATCCATATCTGGTGGATCTTTTTCGGTATTTTATTTTCAGATCCTTTTTCTTCTATTACCCTCTGAAATAATTGCTTGGCTATGTGCCACCTTTTAGAGGTCTCAAACATCTTTTCATCAAACATATAATCCGCTTTGCTTGATTCCTTAAAATCAACTTTTTCAAAATTTAACATAAGTTTATTTTTTAAAATTGAGCTTAAACTAAAACATTATAGCTTCTCCCGTTTAACCGTATCATTAATGATATTTTCCAACCCCTTGGAAAAACAATCCAAATTATATACAGAATGCATAAGCCGCAAGCAATTTTTCTGCATTTCTAAAAGCAATTGATCATTAAACAAAACTGTATTTAAAGATCTTATCCAGTCTTGTATGTCCCCTGTACCAACAGTGAGCCCTATACCTTCTTTCTCAACGTCAATATCAACCTTATCGTTTTGAGTCATGATGATAGGTTTAGCCATACCCAACACATCGAGTAAGCTTGTAAGCCCTTCGGTACCTTTAGGTTGGGGCTGCAAAGGCACTAATATGACTCTGGCGTTATCATATTCTTTCAAAAGCTCGGTATAAGGCAATAACTTTTCATTGGAAATGATAGTGACGTTTGAAGGAATATTTGTTATAGATGGACTTGATTTAGGGGTACAGAATATTTTTAATGGAAAATCGATAATACGGAAGGCTTCCACTAATGTGTCAAAATCCCGACCAGTATGCCCTGCACTAATTGCAAACGTAGTATTCTGTGGATGTTTAGGATTACTATAGTTTTTATAGAAATTAACTTCTGGACCCCAATTCAAATGAAAAAATTTTCGCTCGGCAACCTTTTGGCTAACTTCTAGCTTGTCTTCCATATCTCTTTTAAGCTCTCGGCTTAAAAAGATAATGGCATCATATTTCAAAATTAAATTTTTAACCACCACTCTTAAGATTTTATTATCGGTATTGTACTTCAGGAGTGGCTGATGAATTACTATAATGACAGGTTTTCTTATAAGACCAAGTGCCTTCAGAATTATTATAAGTTTTGTGTTCTCTCCTGCATATGGTGCATAAATAGCATCATTTTGTCGCAATTCCCATATCGTTCTTATTTGCTGATCAAAGTGTTCTATGTCAAATAGGGATCCCAATCTATTTAGCCATTTGTATTTTTCATGCTTTAAAACCTTAAAAAACATTTTTCCCCTTTTCTCAATTTCGTTTACACCCCAGAGATGGTGCCCTGGATACAAACCCTTCTTCCATTGTTTCAAGGCAATATCCATAGGATAGGCGTTGATAAAAATTACTTTCATAAGACTATAGAATTAACGGGAGATATAATTTTTTACCAGTTTATAATATTTGAGATACACTAGGGTTGCCCCCCCAAAAAACAATGCTATAAATATGAGAGCTCTATAAAGAAAATCAATTTCAATAGGAAAAAACAAAGAAGACACATAGGCTAGTATAAACAACACGGTGATTTTTAGGTAAAATAGAATATTTATACTTTTATCAAGATAAATATGAATGGCAAAAAAATGGATTATCATGTTGATAACAGTGGCAACAAGGAAACCCGCAGAGAGGTCAATAGCACCTCCTTTTGCTCCATACCATAAAATAGGCACTTGTATAAACGTACAAAAGAACGAAATATACCCGAGCTCTTTTTGCCTATTGATCGCTCCAAGAATCGTTCCCATCAAACATACTACTGAGAAAACTGCAACATACCAGCATTGGTAACCTACGACCAAACTTGAACTTATATATTTCTCACTATATAGTAACAGTATTATTTCCTCCCTAAAAAATGTGATTCCAAAAGCACCTGTAATGCCCAATAGTGAAATAATTATAAATATAGACTTCACGCTTGAAACAAACCTCTCAAAATTGTTGGTGTAGAGTCTAGCAAGGTTTGGGAATATTGCAGATAGGGCTGTACCAACCACTAAATTAATAGGGATCAGTATTTTATTCGCGATATTGAAGAATCCTATCTGTTCTGTCCCGGATCTGTATTCCAAAAATAAAATAGGTATCTGTATGCTTAAAAGTGAAAAAAGATCTAGGTAATAAAACGGAAAACTTTCTTTACCAAAATGAACCACCCCCTCTTTGTTGGCCAGACTGAAATCGGTCTTATATTTCAGGCGTTTTTTCTTGACAAAGATGTAGAGAATAGTCTTAAGGGTACTAAAGACAAAATAAATCAAGAAAACCGTCTTTAATGTAAGGTTCTCTTTAGGGAGGAAAAGGATGGTAAGCAGCCATAATGATGTACTTATAAAACTGATAAAGCCAGAATATTCCATTTTTTCTAGTCCAAAAGCAAGACTGTCAAAATGATCAAAGAAAACAGCAGATATTATACTTAAAACAACGAGTAGAAATAAGAATACCTCATATTGATGAAAGAAATAAAAATAAATACCAAAAGCGATTACAGACAGTAGAATACCAACTATCCTTAATATTATGGAATAGGAGAGCACTTGTTGTACTATAGATTTATCCCTGGCAATATCCCTTACAATGGTACGCCTAATCCCCACAGATGCTACGACGACAAATATATTTACGTGTACAAGAAGAAGGTTATAGGTACCAAATTGTTCTGGATTAAGTGACCTGGCAATCTTGATACTGATGATCATTGCCAGCAACTGGGTCAAAGCATTTGAAATAGTAAGGACAGAAAAATTTTTAAAAACAGATCCTGCCGCACCAAAACGCTTAATTGTTGCTAACATAGGCACTCCTTGTTATCAGTTAATAAACTATTTGATGACGACTTCTGAATGATATTGCACCTCAACAGATAAAGTGCCAATACCGTTACGGGCATATAACCAGGTTCGAAAAGGGAATAGCCCGTAAGTACCGTCGTAAATATAGTAAGGAAATAGGCACGTATGTATTGCAGGTCTTGGCCGTATTTAGTAAAAAAAGCAATAGGAAAAATAATACCCCAAAAAACAACTCCCATCAAGCCGAAATAACTAAAAATACCCGTAATACCAACATCCGATGTGAAATATCCTTTCTTCATTCCTTTGAAAGTAGCATTTTCCAATCGGCTGCCGCCACTTGGATGTCCATTACCAAAAATTACTGTTCCTATTCCTCCCTGCAGCTCAGTTAGGTAGAATTCCTGAGATTGTACCCGTATGTCATCTTTATAATATTTTGCTTGGGCCTGATTTTCCTCCTTTATCCCATCAAAGGCAGCAGAAGTGTTGTAAAAAACTAATGCTCCTATCATACCAGCTACAACTAAGCTCCATTTATACCTAAAATCGCTATCAACAAGCAACAGGAAAAAACCCAAGACCAATGCAATTAGGTTCATCCTTGACTGCGTTAAAAAAAAGAGACACACAAAAGCAAGGCCGAACCATAAAAGATAAAAGAAGTTCCATTTTCTAAAAAATTTATTCAAATAATAGAATGCTCCGAGAAAGGTAAATCCCGTCCCATAAAAATATATAGTTATTCCTTCTCTGCGCTCCTCACTCCTATTTGCAAAAATGGAATCGGGAAAGGTCAAATAGTCAACAAAGAAAATAAAAAGGGACAAAAAGAATAGAATTATAAATATTCTTTCCACACGTTCTTGGGTGGCATTAGTTGCAATTAATACAAAATAAAGAAAGAAAATATAAAAATCCCTATACGCTAAGAACGAGGATATTAGACTCTGATCCCAATAATTGTAAACCGCAAGGAGACTCAAAAAGATAGCTATTACATAATACAGCACCAATTTGTCCAATAGATGCAACCTGTACCCTGTTTTGTATAAAATGGCTATTATGGTTGTTATCAAAAACAATACACCAAAACCAAATACTCCTGCAGATATCATGCTGCTGTCTTCGAGAGTTTTTAATGAAAAAAATTCGATAAAGAACAGCAACGCAATTATGATAATGACATCCGTAACGCTTTTAGATGTCAGGTTAACGTTCATTCAATCTTGGTTTGTATATTTAAATTCTTTTAATTATCCTGAGAAAAGAGGCTTCTTATCGAGCTTTTTCCTAACCAACCTTACGTATTTACGAAGAATTTTCACAAGAGTTATACGTTCATTTCGAGCGTAAAATGGAGTCAACTTTTGATATTTTTTATAAATATACTTATTAGGCCCATTATCAATAAAATGCCAAGGTTTATCGATACCGATATAATGTATGATGCAAGGAATCTCTTGGTATTTAACCCATGAGTTACCATTGAAGGTCATATCAAGCTTCCCTACCGTATCGCGGAAATATATATTCAATACATCTTGATCGTGAAAAGTTAAACGATTTCCATAACTCAATGCAAGATCCATTAGGTCCCGGGCCACATTTATTTTTCTCCATTTTTTAATATTGATAAGCAAAATTCCTGCATTGAAATATATGGAGGTAGTTATGTTCAAAGTATTTTCTAATCTTATAATCTCTTTTCTTTGATGAATATCCTGAACAGCTCTCAAAGCATATGTCTCCTTTTCATCATTCTTTTCAAACCCGAGCGTCCTCAATCCCTCCAAAGAACTGGTCACGACCGTATCGCAATCAATATAGAGGCCATCTTCAACGTGCTCTGGTAATAAATCAGGCAGTAAAAATCTATAGTAAGAAGCTTTTGAAATGTGCTCTGATACGTGAACTTTCTCAAACCTTGATGCATCTACTTTGATAAATCGTACCTCTATTTCATAATTATTTTTAAAATAGTCAATACTCTTATTAAACTTATCAGACTGTTCAATATCGTGTATAACATATACAGTATCTAATTCTTTTTTATTGTTTTCCAAAAGCGATGTGAGTGAAACCGTGAATGGTATTACATAGTTTTCATCAACTACATAGAAAATAGATAAGGCTTTTTTATTCATATCCAATCACTTAATGTAATTCTAATGTATAACGGTTTAAATAATAGTCAAATATTCTTCCTAAATACAATTCAGCATCATTTAAAGAATTTCATATCCGTAAGTGTTTTTGTTGGTCAGTCCCCGAGTGCTGACTCCATTAAAAACAATTGCACTATTACTTTTGGGCACTGCTTCGACCAGGGCCTCCATACCAGCAATTTCTTCTTTCTGCGTGTTTCTGTGGCGAACAATCAACAATATAATATCGCAAAAACTAGAAATTAAATGCGCATCCTTAGACTTATTGACAGCGGGTGCGTCTATCAAAATGTAATCATAGGCTTTCTCCATGACTGTAAGAATACTGCCTAGATTGCCATCAAGTAGTGCAAATTTGCTTTGCTGTGATATCTTTCCTGCTGGTATTATGAATAAATTGTTCTGTCCAGTTGGTTTGATATACTTGGATAAATCCGTATCCGGATCTTGGAGTAGGTCGACAAGTCCGGACTCCCCGTCTGCCTTAAGGACTTTACTCAATTGAGGATTTGACAAATTAAAATCAATTAATAAAGTCTTCTGATTTGACCGAGCCAAATTTTCAGCCAGGGCCTTAATGATAAATGTTTTACCATCATTGCCATTACCTGAGGCAACAATTATTTTCTTGGCGGACTTAGCAGAAGGACCATACAACCCCAATGTAATTCGCAAATCATGCAATCGCTTTGCCATGATTTTGTCATAATCACTTTTTAAATACGGAATTTCAGCAACGACAGGAATTGAAGTCAAATTTTCTATTTCATAGCGGAATAAGATATTATTTGTGAAAACTTCACGCAGCAAGACATACAGAACCCCTAATAAAAGTGCCGAAAATGCAGCGACTACATATATTATCAATGGTTTTGGTTTGGTGGGAAGCATAGAGGCTTCTGCTCTATCTATCACCCTACTTTGCAACCCTACGGTACCATAGGACAATGCGGTCTCTTCCCTTTTTTTTAGAAGAAAAGAAAAAAGTTCATTTTTAATTTCTTCCTTTCTACTAATTTCAATCAATCTTCTTTCTTTGATTGGTATTGTCTTAAGTACATTGTCAAACCTGCCGGATGTTCTATACAGATTTTCTACCTGTGCCCGTAAATTGCTTTCTTGATTTGCGATATTTTCCAGAATATTTGCCCTAATCTTAGTTATTTCGTCTTCAAGACCGGTTAATATGGGATTGTTTTTGGCTATTGTTTTTTTAAGACTTTCATACTGGATTTCAGCGTCCTGAAGCTTTTCCAATAATTTGGACAGAACAGGATCATCAATACCTACAGACGAGGGTACAAATCCAAGATTTTCACTGGCTATTAATGTCTGCACTCGATCTAGTACGGCCAGTTGAACTTCAGTTTCTGCTATTTTGGTATCATTTTGACCTAGGTCCTGAAGATACTGCTTGCTTTGAACGCTTAGATCATAAGCACCTTCTTCAGATCTAAAATCCTGTATATCCGTCTCTAGCTCATTAAGTTCTTTTTCTACCTTGAGCATTCGGTCCTCAATAAATTCCATCGTACTGGCTGCAAGCCTATTCCTATCGTTGATGGATTTTATATTGTAAGCACTTATTATATTATCGATTATATCTTCCCCTCTTGCCGGAATGGCATCTACCATTTCCATCATTACAACCGTTGACAATTTGTCCGTTGTACTCAATTCAAGCGTATTGATCAGGTCATTAATGACATTTTGTTTATTAAGAACTTTGAAGTAATAATTTCCGTCTTTACTTTTATTAGTATTTTTATTTGGTAAAAATTTAATCCTACCGAAAGTAGATGGCACCCAGGCATTTAATTCATAATTTTTATCGTTGAAAGAGATTACTTTTGTTGAGGATGAATAAGAAAATGGGATTTTAATTTCATCATTCTCATCAGGAACGCCTCTTGCAAGGCTATCAATTTCAATTCTTACAGGTGCTTCATTGTAAAGAGGCACACTTCCTTGTTCTCTATAATCGTAAATAGGTGTATCTAGTTTCAAATCTGAAACAACCATACCCATAACTTCTCTAGATCGGATAACCTCAATCTCGTTTTCTACTATTTTCTTGGAATCTATAGTATTTATAGATTCCATCAAATCTGAACCGTCTACCCCCTTCTTTTCATCATTGATTATGATCGACGCAGAGATACTATATAAAGGAGTGACCCGATTAAGATAAAATCTAGCCGAAACCAGTGCGCCAGCAAGTGCAAGTAAGAAGATATGCCAATACGGAAGAAACCTAAATATCAAATAATTTAATAAATTGCCTTCCTGCTTCTTTATAGACTTTTGACTCATAAAGTTTATTTATAACCTATCTACAGCAATGATTGCCAGCGAAAGTACACTTATGATAATCGGCAACCATTGTGTTGCCACACTTGTACTTGCTATTCGAGCCCTGATAGGTCTAATGTAGAGCACATCATTGGTTTTTAGGTAGTAATACGGTGATGAAAAAATTTCTTCGGAGGTGAGATCAAGATGAATTAATTTCTTGACTCCTGCGCTTTCCCGTATCAACAAAACATCGTCCCTCTTTCCAAAAATGGTAATGTCTCCCGCCATACCCAAAGCTTCTAGCACAGATATTTTTTCATTTTGAACTACCAAAACAGAGGGTTTACCTACCTCACCAAGAACAGAAACCCTAAAATTCAAATACCGGATTTGAACAATAGGCTCAATAAGTAACTTCTGACTGATCAGAGCCGTCTCGATCTCTTCAGCCAAATCCCTCTTGGTTTTTCCCCAAGCTTTTAAGTCACCAAGTACAGGAAATGTTATGTAACCTTTGTTATTTACTAAATATCCAGACAAGGGCATTGGAAATCCTGAATTGCTTATGATCTGTCCTGTGCTCACATTTGGGTTATTAAAGATAGCCGTTGCTTCTTCGTTGAGATCGGTAACTGTTATACTCAATAAATCATTTGGTTGGATAACGTCATCATATTTCTCTATAAAGCTTGCGTAACTAGATTCGTCCGCACTCCTGAAATAGATGGTATCTTTTGTGTTTCCACAAGAAAGCAAGAAAGGAAAGACACCGAATAAGATGACTGATCTTATTAATAATTTTGTAATGCCAAAACTGGATATATTCTGCATAAGTTTCCAGAGATTGTTAAATAGTTTATTTCGCACGAATATAGTTAAAAAAGTAATCTCAAGAACCGGGATGCTTTTAGTAATACTATGACTCATAAATTTTTGTTTTCTTGTATATTTCTAAAAAATGTTGCTCGTAGGCATCTACAATAATAGGCCACGAATATTGGGACGATATTTTCTCTCTATTATTTTTCACAAAAGCACTCCTTAAATCAGGATCAATAGTATCCTTGACGATTTTCTCGACATCATCAATAGAATCAAAATACAATGCATCCTTTTTCAAAACGGACGCATTAAACTGATTATCGTGCGCACAAATGAAACTATTTGAGGCCATTGCCTCTAATAATGAGGGATTGGTCCCCCCTACAGTATGGCCGTGAAAATACAAATTGGCATAATTACGAAGATCGTTGAGCTTCTCAATTTCGTATATACCACCAACAAAAACAATCTGTTTGTTAATTTTATATTTATCTTTTAAGTAGGTCCCAAATTTATTTTTATGTGGACCAATAACTAAGATTTTACGTGAACAATCCGCCTGTTGGAAACCTTCTAGAATAGTTTCAATATTGTTCTCTGGTTCCATCCTAGCTATGATCAAATCATAATCGTAAGGGTCTACTTTAAATTCTTTTAATACATTGACGTCATTCTCGTCAACCAAGTTCGCACCATAGGGAATAAATGTAGAATTAGCTCCATATTTTCCTTTTAGATAATTCTGGATTCCAATAGAATCTGATATCAAATGATCGCTAAATTTTACAGCTAACCTTTCGGCATATAATAAAAATTTTTTTATCCTATTTGAATATTTGGTTCTTTTCCATTCAAGACCATCCATATTTGTTGTAACAATTGCCCCCTTTGGCATCAATCTTCCCCACACAGAACTACTCGTATAGCCTAGTTGCAGGACAATATCAAAATTTCTTTTCTTGAGATCTCGTATGCAATGAAGATCGTAAATGAACTGACCAGCAGTGCCAATATTTTTCTCTGGATCCTTGTGATGTATAATTTGAACACCGTTCCATTCAGATTCCTGATAGGGATGGTTGCTCGAATTATATACCGTGACTTCATGACCTTTTTCAACTAGTCCTAATGCCAAATATTCTGCGCACTGCTCAAAGCCACCATAATGATTTGGTATACCTCTGGTTCCCAATATGACAATTTTCATTTAATTCCAGCTTTAAAAAATTCAGATTCTGTTTTTAATAATTTTCGCGGGTGAACCGGCGACAATAGAAAATGGTGGAACATCTTTTGTCACGATGCTTCCAGCAGCAACTACGCTTCCCCGCCCTACAATTACTCCCGCAACGATAACAGAATTTGCACCGATCCAGCAGTTGTCTTCAATAACAATAAATTTTCTTGTTACCCCTTGTTCTTTTATGGGTCTAGTTGGATCTTCAAAATTGTGGTTCTCGGCATATAGACCAACCCGTGGTCCTAACATAACATCATTGCCAATTTCTATATACCCAGAGCATCCTACGTAATTATATGCCCCCAAATTTGAATTATTTCCAATTTTTAGCCCTTCGCCTACTGGCCCTCCATAAGAATTTGATGGCCTGACGATTGCAAAACGACCAATGGTAACCCTGTCACCCAAAACAATTTTTTTATTTGAGAGACAATTAATCTCAGCATATTCTTCAATGATCAGATCCTTACCTGCCTTAAGATGCTTTCTGTACCTCAAAGTCACACCCTTTCCTATCATCACAACACCTTTAGCATCTTCAAAGAAGACGCGGTTGATGGTGCCCCGAAGAATATAAGTTCCTATTGTCATGACAGTGGTCAATATATCTCGTGTGTCCCGACCTTTGAATCTAGATCTTATTTGCTCAAAGTATGATTTCATTCTATTTTCTGTTTAAAATCCTAAAGGATCTTATAAATTGACAAGTGTAATTGCCATCTCCCATAAGATAACACCAGGTAACATTCTTAAAGTTTTTGTAACATTCTGGCGATAGTTTTAGTACCTCCTTATTAATTTGATCCCGAATAACATTTATTAGTATTGGCCAATGAACTAGCATTAATATTCTACAAAGTACTTAAAGCTGTAATGTGCATAGGAATTAATAGTACGTTACTGATTGACTATTTCTTGAATTGTGAGAATATTTTTAATTTCGATTCTTATAATTATAACAATCTCAATCAAAAGAGATTCTGATTAATTTAATTTTTTATTTCTCAACTGATTTTCAGATTTTGAGCTGCTTGTATATATTCTCAGTAGGTTCTCATAAAGTTTTCCCGACAGTATAAAAACAAGATAACCTAGACGGTATCTCAATTTTATGAGAGGGCCACTTAAAAAAAAGTTTCTGTACTTTTTAAGGTTATGCTTTACTTCTCTATAATCTAACTCATATTTATTTCCAGCATCACGGCTGAGGAGGATTAAATTGAGAATAAACATATTCAAGTTAAAGTCAAAGCTCTCAGCTTCCTTCAAATGTTTGGGCAAATCTCTCCTACAAAGACTTACAATTTCTTGTGAAAGCCGCACCATATTTAAATACTTAGGGCCATAGGCCGCCATACTATGTGAATTATCCCTGATGATATATAAATACATCGGTGTGTGATCAAACACAATTATATGTGCTCTCTTAATGGCCTCAAAGTTGTAAAAGGTATCCTCGAAAAGGGCAGGCCTATATTCTAATCCAGCTACTAGTTCCCTTTTAAATAATTTTTCATATGTGCTCATTAATATGATTCCCTCAAAAAACTTGGATAATGCTTCATCCCTATCGAAAACCTCCAGTTTTTTTTCCGAAATTCCTATATCTTTTCTTCCAGGTAACAAACGTTTTACTCCACAAATAGAAATATCAGCATCATGTTTTTCTAAATTGTTCAATAACAGCCTATACATGTTGGTCTCCAAGATGTCGTCCGCATCCACGAAGCCGATATAATTTCCTGAAGCCGAAGCAAGACCAGCATTACGTGCCGACGAAACCCCTCCATTTTGTTGATGAATAGTCTTGATTCTGTGATCGCTAGCTGCTAATTTGTCTATGATCTTTGGACAGTTATCTGTTGAACCGTCATTGATGATTATAAGTTCAAAATCTTTAAAAGTCTGATCAAGAATGGATTCAATACAAGGTCCTAAATATTCTTCCTTGTTGTAAACAGGAACGATTATAGAAATTTCTGCCATTACCTGGTTTTATTATTGGTTAAAGAATTTTAAGTATATTCGCCTCATATCTTTGATGGGAAAAGTACTTTAAGGCACGAGCCCTTGCATTTAATCCTATTTCTTCTCTTAACTTTTTATCCTCTATTAACGAGGAAATTTTCATTGCTGCTTCTACCGCATTTTCCCAAGGGATTAAACAACCGGTTTTGCCATCTTCGATCATTTCCAGAGCCCCCCCGTGAGCTGTAGCCACTACAGGTTTTCCCAGTCCCATAGCTTCTAAAACAACAGTGGGTAAAGGATCTGGCTGTATGGAAGGCAACACAAATATGTCCAATCCAGACATGATCTGGTCAATATCTGTTCTGTACCCAAGATCAAATATTCTATTTTCCATATTCAGTTTTTTCTTTTGATCTTTAAGTTCTTCATATAAGTATTCGTAGCCCTGATAAGCATCCCCCACCATGATAAACTTAATGTCATCAAACTTTCTACTAAGAATGGATGCAACTTCAATAAAATAACTCTGACCTTTCCATAAGTTCACACGGCCTACCATACCAATAAGCAATGTGTTCCTTTTCACTTGGAGTTCCTTTGCCAGATCGTAAGGTGCGTTCAATTCCTTCGGATGATTCAAACCGTTATAGATGACCTTTATTTTTGAAGCATCAACGTGTTTGACCCAGTGTTTCTTGACTTCATGGGAAACTACAATAACCTCATCAGCAAATTTCTCCAGATGCCAGCCAATAAACGAACTAAAAAAACGTGGCTTTTTTATTATCTCGTGGACGTGCCATATATGTTTAAGCTTTGTACACGAAGTCAAATAGGCGCCCACGAGTACACCGGTAGTGTTAGAGTATACAGTATCTATATTGTGGTCAAAAACCAATTTTTGTAGATTTTTTCTAGCCAAGACCAAGGCACTGACACGGTTTAAAAGTCCTCTAAAATTAAAATACTGCCTTCTTAGAATACCAAGCTCAAGGATATAAACTGTGATATTTTTTTCCTCAAGCTTACTCTTTAGTGGACCATCGCTATCTAGAACCACTATAGGGCTATGACCTTGTTTCTGAAAAATACTCACCGTAAGTAACAAGATTTTACTTCCGCCGTACAAATCAGAAGAACTGTGCAGCATTAGGATATTATTCATTGTATTGCTTTCTTTATGTTGCATTTTTTCAGAAAATACCTTTGTCTTTAAGGAATTGAACAGTATTTAATTTTAGCAACCACCACATAAATTTGGACCTTACCGACGTTCTATTACCTGAAAATTCCAACTCATCAAGGAATTGATTCAAATATTCATATCGTGTTTGAAGTTTCATTGGCTCAGCCTCTAGTATGGAAGCCACCCCCCATTTAATTTTATCGTCTTCAGTTGATATATCACTAATCCCGTGTTCTTCAAAATATTTTTTGACCCAGTTCAAATAGCTCGCCGTTGATTTTATTTTTCTAGCTACCAGAGCACATTCATGAATCCTGGAAGATATGTTTCTTCCACTATAACGCCATTTAACTTTTGAACCCGGTATGGTACGTATACCTTTTTTACGACCAAACCTTAACCACGTGGCATCATCAGCACACCAAGCCAGATCAAAGTTTTCAAACCCACCTTCGCGGTCGTAAACTTCTCGGCTAAAAACGTACTCTACGACTGTGCTCTTCACTTCATAGCATATTCGCTGACTAAAGTAATTATTGATTTCTATATGCTCAGGAAAAGTGGCCGGTTCGTCAATTTTATCGCTGTTTTCATCAATTATGTCGATATTAAAGTGAAACACATCAGTATTGACTTTCAAGTTATTGTATAAATTTTGAACACAATCCTCTTCCATTATATCGTCATCAGAAAACAACCATAACCACTCTTCACCAGCGGTCACTCCTATACAACGTTCCCATTGAGCCACAAGGTCACTTCCTCCAAGATTTTGATCAAATCTGGTAAATACAATGTCCATTTGTTTTTTAAATGGCTCTACAATTTTAAAGAGATCATCAGGACTGCAATCATCTCCTATATACAATGTAAAGTCCGTACAAGTTTGCTTGGCAATTGAGTCAAGAGTCTCTTTAAGAAATTCTCCGCGGTAGGCTGGAATAATAATTGCTAATTTATTCATGAAATGAGCACTTGAGTACCTTTTTGCGGGCGTGATAGTTCGTTAACAAAATGATCGTTTTCTTTCTTTCTTTCAAATATTATCTGATAGCATATTACAGCGATAATATTAGTTGCTAAAAATTTATGAGAGTATGGGGAATCTGAAGTCAGCCCAGTGCCTGCCACGTACATCAGATAATATTTTAAATAGTTAAATTCTTTAGGGATATCAATCGTTAAACCTTTATAAAGTATTGCTATATAGGCAAGTATGGCAAACAATCCAAACATGACGTAAAAGGCAATAAAGCCAACATCTGGTAAGAAATAATTTAATTCTTCCTGAAGTATGTGCTCATACAGGCCATATTGAGAAGCATCATACTCCCGGTAGTAGGGCACACCGTTTCCTAAAATTCTGGTGACATCATTTTTAGAAAATTCGGTTAAAAAGTAAGTCCCTGATAATATCCTAATATAGTCCCCACCCTGCGAGCTGGTGTCCTTTTGTACTTCCTTCAACCCGTTTAAAATAGGATTGTCTACCGTTAGAGCAACTAAAGCGCAAACAGAAATGATCGCGACAACGCCTATCTTTTTTGAGAAGGATATATTTCTAAAGAGATGATAGAGGTAAAGCAGGAATAGCATTGCAATATTCTGTCGTGTTACCTGTAGTACAACAACTACAATACATGTGAAACATATAAGAAGCCACACTCCAAAATACTTCTTGCTATTAGTGAGTTTATTTATTGCGAGAAAAGCAAATAGGAAAAACACCCCTCCACCGGGAAAGTTTATTCTAACTACCCCCCTTTCTTCCCTAAATTCTTCCTGCCATCCAAAATAGACAACCTCAGAATTTAGAAATTGAAAGAAATAAAGTACGATGTACAAAATTCCATAAATGATGATTATTCTTTCAATCGTTCTCAATGGTATCTGATGCCTAGTGAAATAAAAAAATGAAAACCATAACATCAATGGGAAAGTAGATTTGAAAGTCTGTGAAAAAGACTGACCCCAAAATAGATATGCAGTCAGAAATGAAATTAGTATCGATATTGAGATAATTCTTATTGGAGTAGTGAATCCCCCATCACCCTTAGTTAGTAGATAAGGAATGGACAAAATCATAGATAAACCTATAACTACAACCCGTACATACCTCAGTCCTGTTTCTGTTATTGCCTGGGGTTCAAAAAAATTGATGCCACACCCAACTAGAACAAAAAGAAATAAGATGTTTATATGTCTATGTTGAATTGATTTCAAGTATTCTATTTTTTAAAGGTGTCGTTCAAAAGGCTTCTTAGTTCCCTCGGTTTTATAAGTATAGTTAACGTAAGAGCTACAAAAAGTATAGTAAATCCTATTGAATTGATGACAATGGGCAAAATACCGGACTCCGTTTTCAAAAATTTTTGACAATATGTTATTATTGAAAATGCGGCCAACCCCACTAGTACAGGTGGCAAAAATGACCTGAAGAACACCTTTTTCGCATTGATTTTAAGAACAACCGGTAAAAAATAGAGATAATTGAAAAGGATCTGAACAAAGATAAAAATACCAAAACCTATTACTGCTGAACCAACCTCGTATGTGGGAATGAGAAAGGCCATAATTAGCAGGGACACCACCGCGGCTATAGCAGAGGAATAAATTAATTGCCTGGTTTTTCCTATTGAAAGAATCAGGCTTGATATTGCAAAATCATGCATATAAAACATTAACAGAAGCCATAAAGAAAGCCAGTAGCTCAAATCACTATATTGCTCTCCAACGTAGACAACAAGAAGAGATTCTATGCTAGTTATGATTATAAAGATTAAGAAGGAAAGAAAAATTGTAAGGAATTTTGTACCATCAAAAACCAAACGGTTCATTTTTACATGATCTTGTGCAGCAAAGCTTTGTGAAGCAATTGGCAAGAGAACCTGAAGAAAAACGGTGCCAATAGCTCCTACTAGCATTACTATTGTATTCATGATTTTATAATCAGTAAGTACAGCAATACCTCTAGAAGAAAAAATCCCCAGTAAAACTGGGCGCAAGGCATCAGCAGAATAATTGAACAAACCAATCGCAAAGATCCCCAGGCTATAATTAAAGATCTCTTTAAACACCACTGGGTTCCATTTTGGAATAAAAGCTTGTAAGGCACTGACAGGAAGACTCTTAAGTTTTAAAAAATTAAAAGGTAAGATAACTAAAGTCGCCACAACGTATAAGGCGAAATACATAGGAAGGGGCAAATCAAAATAAATGGCAAGAAACGCAGTTCCTAAATTCAGAATGCTACTAATAATCAAACCATAATTGGTCCACGTAATTTGTCCAGATGCCACAAGCAATTGTGTTGTCACATAGGATATCCAGTAAAAAATAGCGGTTATGGCCAGAGTATAGAGCATCCATCTCAAAATATGAGCTTGCTCTGGTGCGACAACAAAGATTTCTTCTGCCCATAAGGCCAGTGCGCATAATATTGCACCGTTGGTAATACCGATTAACCCATAAACCAGAACGCTGGACTGGGCAGCTTGAAGAACTTTACCGTGTTCTTTATTGGCAAACCAAATGGAAAAATATCTAATAGCACCGGTATTCATTCCGAGATCCATAAGTCTTAAATATGCATTTAATGAAATTGCGAGAACAATCAAGCCATAGTCTGCTTCGCCGTAATAGCCTATCAGCAGTGGTATCGTAAATAACTTAATAAAAGCATCGACCACCTTTGCAAGAATTCCTGAAACCGAACCTGAAAAGATCTTCTTTTTTGAGCCTTCTGCCATGTGATAAGTCGCTGAACTATTTTTCAATCCTTTCTAAAATTCGTGTTGGCCCCATTGTCCATATATATTCGTATTTCAGAAAAAATTTCGTGAAACTTCTAATATGAAGATTCGATATCCTGATTGTCAAATGCCAAAATCCAACTAATTTTAAACCATTGAAATAACAGTTACTGGTTTTAATTTTCCTGTTATTTTTTGGTAATATCCACTGCTTATTTGGTGCTAAATTTAGATGATAAAAGGATTGGGGAAATAAAAGAATCGTGATTGCCTTAGTGAAAAGACCCCCGCTTTTTTTCAACTGGTAAAACGGAATTAAAAGCACTAAAATAGAGACAGATATCCAAGTGTTCAAAAAAAAGTATTTGCTCAGACCAGCTCTTTTATTCAAATAAAACATAGCCAAAATTTCAGAAATGGAAAACAAAATTCGACCTAGAACTGAAGGGCTCTTTACAACAAAATCAATAGTGGAGAACTCCTTCATAAGAATAAACCTATTGAACAACAGCAGCTCGATCTCGCTACCTATCAAAACCAAAACCGTAGTAATTTTTACTGTTATTAAAAACACCTCTTTTTACAATTCCATTAAACACCACCGCCAACTCTGGTAAATATTTAATCTTTTTATTTTTATCAAAACGACTTGCAAGTCTTTTTGGAGTAAATCCGTGCCTTACTACCCAAATGCTTTTATCGCAATACTCAGCTAAGAGATAAGCATCTGAAGAGTGCTCAACTGATTGGGTGTCAATAATAATATACTCGTATTCTGGGCTAAATTGAGATAATAAATCACCCACATTTCCACTAACCACAAGCTTTGAAGAATTCACGTGCTGTTGCCCTGTGGGAACCACAAATAAATTTTCTTGATCTGTAGAATAAACCAAGTCTACAAAGGAGGACTGGGAAGAATCAATTTCACTTAATCCACTGGCATCATTTAGTTTAAAGTAATTCGTGTTTGACTTTTTCTTGAAATCCAAATCAATGAGCAGCACTTTTTTACCAGCTTTAGCTAAACTCATAGCCAGATTTCGACTTACATAACTTTTGCCTTCTTTATCAATGGCTGAAGTAATCAGTATTCTTTGGGTGGGTATTTTGGATCTATAGAGACCAATCGCTATTCCTAATTCTAAGAATTCTTCTGCAACACTGTCCTTTACTTTCTGGTTAGCCTTCTTTGGATAAGAAAATTCTGCAATTATGGGAATAGATGTTCTAGCCTCTAAGTCAGATCTAAATAGTATGGATGGTCCAAATGTTTCCCTACTGAATACAACTCCAAAGGACAGGGAAAAAGCTACAACTGCTGCAATAGCATAAACAAGCAAGGGTTTGGGTTTTACAGGAATAGGCAAAACGGTGGCACGGTCGACTACTCTGGTTTGAGCACCTGTGGGCGAATACGACATACTGACCTCTACCCTCTTGGTCAATAGGAAATTATAAAGTTCATTTAGGGTTGATTCCCTTAGGCTTATTTGTACGAGTTCCCTTTCTTTTTCTGGAATGGTTTTTAGAGAAGTGTTATACCTCGAAGTAGTCGATCTTAAATCCTGTAGACTTGCCCTTAAGTTATCTATTAGGCTGCGCACATTCTCCAAAATGCTAGGTCTAATATTTGCTATTTCCCCTGAAAGTGTCAGTAATAAAGGATTGTTTGCAGCTACCGTATTCTTAAGTCTGTTATACTCCAGCTCTTTGTCATATAACTTTTCAAGCAACTGCAAAAGAAACTCATCATTAATTCCCAATGTAGAGGGAACTAAGCCTACACGATTATTTTTTGTCAAAAGATAGTTCTCTATTCTGTCTAGAACTGAAAGCTGTTGTGAAATATCAGCAATTTTTGTATCAGTGTCGCCTACATTTTTCAGATACAACCTACTTTGCTCACTTAGATCGAATGCATCATTTTGTGATCTGTATTGTTGAATCTTATTGCGGATAGAATCTAACTCATTCTCAACCGAAAGCAATTGCATATTTATAAAATCCAGAGTATTATGAGAAAGTTGTTCCCTATCTAATGCCCCGATCTCATTGTATGAGTCAATGATAGCATTGAGAATATCTTTACCCCTTTGCGGTATAGGATCAGTATATTCTAGATTAATCACGGAAGACAATTTATTTGTCGTAATTACATTTAAATTCTCTAAGACATCCTCTGCTACTGACTTTGGGTTCAATAGCATAAAAAAATACTTCCCTCCGTTTTTAACCTCGGAACTATCAGTCTTTGAGAATTTTAAACTACCATAAGCCGTGTTAACCCAAGTATCTAGGGGATATTCTCTATTTTCGAGCAGTACTACCGCCTTAGCTGAATCATAGGTCAAAGGCCTCTTAATTATTGGTTTAGACAAATTGGTATGCTCAGCATGTAGGTTCAGATCTCTGATTTCAATCCGAAAAGGTACCGTACCATAGGCATCATTCCCGTTATCCACGTTGTAAAAAACAGGTGCGTAAAGCTTCAAATCCTTTACAACATCCATAATCACGGATTTCGACTTGATAACTTCTATTTCATTTTCTACTATTTTTTTAGAATCGAAGAAATTTAAAGATTTGGTTATGTTAGAGTCGTCTACGCCTTTGCTATTGTCCTTTATGATTAATGTAGCTGTAGACTTATAGAGCGGCGTAGCGTACTGCAAATAAATCCATGCTGCCAATAATCCTATTAAAATGGAAAGAAGAAATAATGGCCAAAATGAAATGTATTTTTCTATAACAGCCGTGATTACATTCTCCTCCTTATTTTTGTCCATATTTCAAATTATTATTTTGCATATCCGTTTAACTTCCAGTAGCTGTAATAGCTGCTATCACTAGTCTGTCAAATATTCTGTTTCCAAAATACCTTCTATTGAGCTTGTAAATGAACTCATTTAGGTACAATTGCAGGTACTTTCTCTTTATTTTATGGGATTTCTGGAAATCCGCCCGTGCATTCCCAATTGTAATATGAACCCACCTAAGGGTTTCCTTTGTGGTCTGTTCACTTGATTTTTCGGTCATGTGCATTTCAACATAGTCCCCAATGTTGACATATGAGGTGCTGCGGTCCGAGAAGACAATCGATTTTTCCCCGGCTATGCTTTTTTTTAGGGTGTCATCGGCACTTTCCGAACTGTGGCCATCCAGCACCTTGGCCT
>JBATUQ010000009.1:0-104924 GCA_049671285.1 Leeuwenhoekiella sp.
TCCTGGTCCTCAGGGAATGTAGTATTGCGCAGTAGGTGGTAAAAACACCCACGGCCGTGACTTCGTTGAAGAGCATGCCGATCTTTGCATTGAGGCTGGCCTTAACTTTGAAGGGATCAACCAAGAGGTTGCCAGTGGACAATGGGAATTTCAACTGTTTGCAAAAGGTGCTAGAAAAGCCGGAGATGAAATCTGGGTGGCCCGTTACCTTTTACAACGACTAACTGAATCTTATGGCTACTACATAGAGTACCACCCAAAACCTGTTAAGGGAGACTGGAACGGTTCTGGTATGCACGCCAACTTCTCCAATACTACTTTACGTACCGCAGGTTCTAAAGAAGTATATGAAAAGATATGTGAAGCTTTCCGCCCAGTGGTCAAAGAGCACATTGAGGTTTACGGTGAATTCAACGATCAGCGTCTTACCGGTAAGCATGAGACTGCTTCTATCAACGATTTTTCTTATGGAATATCTGACCGTGGAGCATCCATACGCATTCCGTTAATGACCGTAGAAAAAGGCTGGAAGGGCTGGTTGGAAGACCGTCGTCCCGCATCAAATGGTGATCCTTATAAAATCGCTGGCCGAATCGTGAAAACGGTAAAGGGCGCAGAACAAAAGCTTTAGATTGGCTAATTTCTATATGAATGTAAAACGTCCCGAAATTTTCGGGACGTTTTTTTTATGCTCAAAATTGAGAGTTAGGAATGTTCAAAAAGGTATATCTATTTTGTTTTTTTTCTGAGGAGTCAGCAAGGGAGAACCGTCAAAAATTTAATAGTGCTCAGGAATCAAATGTTTGAAACAGCACTTTTATTCTTTAGAATTGATGAGAATTTAGTGAAGCGTCAGAAATTATACGACTTTACGATTATCCTATTTGCCATTACCATTTACAACTATCCAAAAACCTACATCCCAGTTCGTATCGCTTCCACAGGATCCAAACGTGATGCCATCAATGCCGGGATAATTCCCGATACAAGCCCAATGCCCACAGATACCGAAACACCCAAAGCCATATTCTGCGCACTCAGGATAAAAGTAAAATCGTCAACAACACCAGACAGCACCTGAAAAACCAGCCATACCAGCCCAACACCGATCAACCCACCAATAGCTGCCAGGAAAATGGCTTCAAACAAAAACTGCAAAAGAATAAACTTGTTCTTGGCACCAAGAGCTTTCTGGATACCAATAAGATTGGTGCGCTCCTTAACACTCACAAACATAATGTTAGCGATACCAAAACCCCCTACCAATAAAGAGAACAGCCCAATACAGGCCCCAATCATTGACATTGTACCGGTAATCTGGTCGATAAGGTCTGCAAAGCCCTGAAGCTGATTGATAAAGAAATTGTCAATCTCTTCATACCGCAACCCGCGGAACTGCCGCAGCTTCTGCCCCAACATTCCATTGAATTCTGGCAAATCTATCCCCTCCTCAGGCTTGATCACGATCATCGGGCTGGTAAAGCGGTTGTTGCTACCGTAAATACGGCGTACAATATTGACAGGTACAAAGACCTGGGTATCTTTAGATGGGCCAAAAACACTACTACCTTCTTTTTCGAGCACCCCGATAACCGTAAAGCGCCTACCATAAAGGCGAACAGATTGTCCCAAGGGATCTCTCGGACCAAAAAGGTTATTGGCAATCTCGTCCCCCATTACAATTACCGGGCTGCCGCTGTTTCCTTCCAATTCATTAAAAAAACGGCCTTTGGTAAGTTTAAGTGCTTCGATCTCATAGTGACTGGCAGAAACCGGAATGATTCCCACACCGGTGACGACTTGATCTTCATGTTTTATGGTTTGCTGCCCCACGTTGAGTTGAAAAGACGCAGCCTGAAGGTCAGGCATGGATTTGCTGAGGAACTGGAATTCTTCATACGTCACATCGGGAAATTGCTGACGTTTCCATTGCGGGACTTCACTGGGCCCAAATTTAAAACGGGTAAGGTAGATCGTACTGTTGTCCAGTGAAGAAAGATTTCCCTGTATCTTCTGTTTAAAACTGTCAACAGCCGCAAGGACCCCAATGATCGAAAAAATTCCTATCGTTACTCCAAGCAGAGAAAGAAAAGTGCGCAACTTGTTGTTGCGTAAAGCATTAAAAGCAAAAGCAATACTTTCTTTGAGTACCCGTAAATAAATCAGCATAGCTGCAATTTAATAATAAAACAATTGGACGCCACCACTGGAACAACGTTACAGTAATTGACCACAAATTACTCGAAATCACCAATACTTTTTCAGCCTATAATTGCTACTTTTGCAGCTTAATTTACAAGACGCTTTTCGCATAAAATCCTTGGGTATTTTTGAGAAAGCCAACATATTTATTCGCTCATCAATGGGCCTTCGATCAACCTTGCATTATGAATGACAGTAAACAAGCTGGAGCCGCGCTTATTTCGGTATTTGATAAGACCGGGCTGGAGCCTTTGGTAAAGAAATTTCACGAACTGAACATTACCCTATACTCCACAGGTGGCACTGAAAAGTTTATCAAAGATCTAGGTATTCCCGTCGTTAAGGTTGAGGGCATCACGTCGTATCCCTCCATTTTGGGCGGCCGTGTAAAAACCCTGCACCCCAAGATTTTTGGTGGAATATTAAACAGACAGGATCACGATGGCGATAAAGCCGAGATGCAGGAGTTTGAAATTCCCCAACTGGACATTGTCATTGTTGACTTGTACCCTTTTGAAAAAACGGTAGCCTTAGGTGCTTCAGAACAGGATATTGTTGAAAAAATAGACATTGGTGGGATTTCCTTGATTCGCGCTGCCGCGAAAAATTTTAAGGATACCCTTTGCGTTTCTTCCCAACAGGATTACGACGAAGTGCTTCAAATGATAACCACAGGCAACGGAAGCACAACCCTAAAAAACCGCAAGCGTTTTGCTGCCAAATCGTTTAACGTTTCCTCCCATTACGACACAGCCATTTTTAATTACTTCAACGAGGAAGAAGTGGTTTACAAACAGAGTATCACGGAGGGCAAAACCCTGCGCTACGGCGAAAACCCCCATCAAAACGGAAAATTCTTTGGTGACTTTGATGCAATGTTCGAAAAATTGCACGGCAAAGAATTAAGCTACAACAATCTACTCGATGTGGATGCAGCCGTCAATCTGATGAGCGAGTTTAAGGACGAGCAGCCTACTTTTGCTATTTTAAAACACAACAATGCCTGTGGGCTGGCCCAACGGGAGACCTTGGCGGACGCTTACAAGGATGCTTTGGCCGGTGATCCGGTTTCCGCGTTTGGTGGTATTTTAATTGCCAACAAAGAAATAAATTTGGCGACTGCCGAACAAATTCACAGCCTGTTTTGCGAGGTAGTGATTGCACCGTCATTTTCCGCAGAAGCTAAAGAATTATTGACAAAAAAGAAAAATCGCGTCCTACTCGTTCAAAAAAGCTGGGAAATGCCCAACGAACTCGTACGCAGCTGCCTCAACGGAATGTTGGTTCAGGACAAAGACCTTAAAACCGATACCAAAGAAGATCTGAAGCCCGTTACCAAAAAGCAGCCAACATCATCTGAAACCGACGATCTTATTTTCGCCTCAAAGATTTGCAAGCATACCAAATCAAACACCATTGTCTTTGTTAAGGACGGTCAGTTGTGCGCGAGCGGTACGGGTCAGACCTCTAGGGTTGACGCACTTCGCCAAGCTATTGACAAGGCCATTTCCTTTGGCTTTGACCTTAAAGGCGCCGTAATGGCCAGCGATGCATTCTTCCCTTTTCCAGACTGTGTGGAGATTGCCGGTAAGGCCGGGATCACCGCTGTTATTCAGCCTGGGGGATCGATCAAGGACCAGTTGAGTATTGATTATTGCAACGACCACGACATCGCCATGGTGATGACAGGAATTAGGCA
The DNA here is from genome assembly GCA_049671285.1 of Leeuwenhoekiella sp. Lineage (GTDB taxonomy): Bacteria > Bacteroidota > Bacteroidia > Flavobacteriales > Flavobacteriaceae > Leeuwenhoekiella. The sequence continues at coordinate 3,902 of JBATUQ010000009.1, forward strand.
TTTTAAACATTAAGGATCGTTTGAATTTTGATTACATTTAGACAACTTATTACCACTCACTCCCAATAAATAAACGCATGGGTTTTTTTGATTTCCTGACCGAAGAAATAGCTATTGATCTTGGTACCGCTAATACACTTATCATCCACAATGACAAGGTGGTAGTGGATAGCCCTTCTATTGTGGCACGTGACCGGAATACTAAAAAGATCATCGCTGTTGGAAAACAAGCGGCAATGATGCAGGGAAAAACCCACGAAAACATCAAGACCATACGTCCTTTAAAAGATGGTGTGATCGCTGACTTTGACGCAAGTGAGCAGATGATGAGTATGTTCATAAAGGAAATTCCGGCGCTCAAAAAGAGGCTCTTCGCTCCCGCGCTGCGTATGGTCATCTGCATCCCTTCGGGTATTACCGAGGTAGAAATGCGGGCTGTTAAAGAAAGTGCCGAGCGGGTGAACGGTAAAGAGGTATATCTCATACATGAACCAATGGCCGCCGCAATAGGTATCGGCATTGACATTATGGAGCCCAAAGGGAACATGATTGTTGATATAGGTGGTGGTACCACAGAAATCGCCGTTATCGCACTCGGAGGGATCGTCTGTGACAAGTCGATCAAAATTGCGGGAGACGTTTTTACCAATGACATCATTTACTATATGCGTACCCAGCACAACCTGTATGTAGGAGAACGTAGTGCCGAAAAAATCAAAATCCAAATAGGTGCAGCTACCGAAGATCTTGAAGTTGCACCCGAAGATATGAGCGTTCAAGGACGGGACCTGCTCACCGGAAAACCCAAACAGGTACAGATCAGCTATCGCGAAATTGCGAAAGCGCTCGACAAATCGATCCTGCGCATTGAGGATGCCGTGATGGAAACCTTGTCACAAACCCCGCCTGAGCTCGCCGCTGATATCTACAATACCGGTATTTATCTCGCCGGTGGCGGAAGTATGCTGCGCGGTCTTGACAAACGCCTTTCACGCAAAACAGACTTGCCCGTTTATATCGCAGAAGATCCACTGCGCGCTGTGGTACGGGGTACGGGCATCACCCTAAAGAGTATAAATAAATTTAAAGGCGTACTCATCAAATAAGGACTTAGGCATATGGGTTTTTGCAGTACTTGTCCAAGTAAAATTTCTAAAATCTCACCGGGAACGTGCAGCAGATCATTAACTTTATAATCAAGTACAAAAACTTTCTGCTCTTTGTAGTGCTTTGGTGCCTCGCCCTGCTCTTTACCTTTCAGACACATTCCTACCACCGCAGCAAATTTGTGAATGCTGCCAACTTTGTTTCAGGCGGTATTTTTAATAACCTCAACAACATCTCCATCTATTTTGACCTTAAAAGAAACAACGAGCGTCTGGTAGATGAAAACGCCAGGTTGAGGCAACGTTTACTCAATCTGAAAATAAATGATTCCCTGACCATAAATGTACTCAAAGATGACCTTGACTTTAAGGTAATTCCCGCGCAGGTAATCAACAATCAGTACACCTTCCGGAATAATATTATCACCCTTAACTCCGGAAAAAGGGATAGTATCAATCAAGATATGGGCGTAATCACCAGCCGCGGTATCGTTGGAATAATCGATGAAACTTCCCGTAGGTTTTCGACCGCTGTGAGCATTTTGAACAGTACTATCCGTATCAATGCCAAATTAAAAAAGAGTGGCGACTTTGGCAGCTTGACCTGGTCTGGTGACAACCCATCGATTACCCAGCTTATAGACATCCAGCAGAAAGCACCGGTACAAAAAGGGGATACCGTGGTCACCGGCGGGATGAGCACCATTTTTCCGGAAGGGATCGGCATTGGTACCGTTAAAGAGTTCAGCCTTGATAATACCGGGAATTACTATACCATTCAGGTAAAACTGTTCAACGACATGACCACTCTTGACCACGTCTATATCATTGACAACAGAAATTCTGAAGAAATAAAAACCTTGGAAAACCTTTCTGAAGATGACCAATAGCATTCTTAGACAGGTCCTGATCTTTATCGTTTTGGTGTTGGCACAGATTGCCATTTTCAGCAACATCAATTTTCTGGGGTATATCAACCCGTATCCCTACTTGATTTTCGTGTTGGTTTTTCCAATATTTGAGAACCGCTCCATATTGATTATCTCGGCCTTTTTAATGGGGCTTTCCATAGATATGTTTGAGAACAGCGGCGGTATACACGCGGCATCCTTATTGACCATCGCGTATTTGCGGCCGTTTGTGCTCCGGTCGCTGTTTGGTACCGCCTATGAATACAACCAATTAAAAATAAGCAGCACCTCCTACGCCCAAAGATTTACCTATGTCCTCATTCTGGTGGTCATTCATCATTTTATATTATTTACGCTGGAAACTTTTGCGCTTTCAGATATAATTTACATATTAAAGAGGACGTTGTTCACTACACTCTTTTCCGTAGTGCTGATATTTATTCTATTGATCCTGTTTACCCCTGACCGAAAATGAGAAGACTATTGCTGTTTGGAATTGTGCTGCTGACCGGTTTTGTATTTACCGGCAGGCTTATGTACCTGCAGCTTTTTAATACTTCTGCCCAGGGATTGTCTGAAAGTAACGCGGTCAAGAAATTGTATGATTATCCACAACGTGGGCATATCTACGATCGCAACGGCAAACTGCTGGTCAGTAACCAACCGTCTTATGACGTGATGGTTATTCCAAGAGAAGTTAAATCTTTTGACGACAGTAAAAGAGCGGAGCTTGCCGGTCTCTTGGATATGACGGTTGAGCAGTTGCAAGAACGGCTGGATAAGGCTCGTGTATATTCTCCCAGATTGCCTTCGGTTGTAATTCCTCAGCTTACAAAAAATGAATATGCGGCGCTGCAGGAAAAGATGCGCAAGTATGATGGCTTTTATATCCAAAAACGCTCACTTCGGGATTATCAGATTGACTTTGGCGCCAATTTTCTCGGTTATATTTCAGAAGTTAAACCCTCTGATGTAGAACGAAATCCATACTACATTTCCGGGGATTTGATCGGCAGGCAAGGAGTTGAAGCGCAGTACGAAGATTTCTTGCGTGGAGTGAAAGGCGTGAAATACTTTCAAAAAGACATTCATAACCGCATCATTGGCTCGTATAAATCCGGAGTACTTGATACGGTCCCGGTTCAGGGCAAGGACCTAAAACTTACTGTTGATGCAGAATTGCAAGCCTACGGCGAAAACCTTATGGAAGGCCGCCGCGGCGGTATCGTCGCTCTTGAACCCGCTACCGGTGAAATCCTGGCACTCGTCGCGGCACCTAACTTTGACCCTGCGCTGCTGGTAGGCCGCAAGCGTTCCCGAAATTTTACCCGACTATGGTATGACACCATCGCAAAACCCCTGTTTGACCGTGGCCTGCAGGCAGAATATCCGCCCGGATCTCCTTTTAAAACATTAAATGCACTCATCGCGCTGGAGGAAGGAGTCGTGGATACCAAGGAAAGCTTCAGCTGCCACGGTGGTTTTATGTACAGCTCCCGAAGCAAACTGGGCTGTCACCATCACAAAAGTCCCTTGAGTATGATACCTGGTATCGCCAATTCTTGCAACGCTTATTTTGGCAATGTCTATCTTAGGATTATCAATAAATATAAAACCGCTAAAGAAGGTGTTGACGCCTGGAACCGGCATTTGGCAAGCTTCGGGCTAGGTGATTTTATGGGACACGACCTACCATCTGGCAGTTCGGGGAAAATTCCAAATGGAGCTTATTATGATAAGGTTTATCCTGATAACAATTGGTATGCCACAGCCACCATATCCAATGCGATTGGGCAAGGGGAAGTGATTACCACGCCTATGCAGCTTGCCAACGTGACGGCAGCCATTGCCAACCGAGGTTGGTTTTACCGACCACATATTTTGAAGGATGTAGAAGGTAATGCTGCAATTCCTCAAAAGTATCTGGAGAAGAACGTGACTACCATTGATCCCAAAAATTTTGAACCGGTTATCCAAGGGATGCACGATGTTTATAATTACGGTACCGCATCCAGCATACGCATTTCAAATATTGAAATCTGTGGAAAGACCGGAACTTCGGAAAACTTTACCAAAATCGATGGTAAGCGGGTACAGCTTACCGACCATTCCATTTTTGTAGCTTTTGCGCCCAAGGATGATCCCAAGATTGCACTGGCAGTTTTTGTTGAGAACGGCTATTGGGGCTCCCGCCACGCCGGAAAAATTGCAAGTCTAATGATAGACAAGTACATCAACGGAAGCATATCCCGCCCCGATCTGGAACGTTGGCTTAAGGATGAGAACAACTACCTAAATAAAGAATATGAGAAGCCTCTGCAAGGGAAACCTTTTTCTATAAATGACGGCAAGACCATAAGTGCCGAATTTCTTACCCAAAATACGACAACCATTGATGGAGAACAGGGGGACGGGTAATTTTGACTGGCTTATTATTCTATTGTACCTGCTCTTGGTATTTATTGGTTGGATCAATATCTATTCAACTTCTTTGGAACCTGATCTGGAGCAGGGTGTATTTGACTTAAGCAACCTGTACTCAAAGCAGGCTGTATGGATTGGACTGAGCTTAGTGATTATAGCTTTCATTTTTTTTCTGGAAGCCAAGTTTTTTGAACGCTTTAGCAGTGTGATTTATGTAGTATCGCTGCTTTCCCTGCTTGGTCTTTACGCATTCGGAAAGAATATATCCGGGGCGACGAGCTGGTATGCTTTTGGCAGCTTCAGCCTTCAGCCCAGTGAGTTTGCCAAAGCGGCGACGGCTTTGGCATTGGCAAAATATCTGAGCGATATTCAGACCGAAGTGGGCACCTTCAAACACCAGTTAAAAGCATTTGTAATAATTGCCTTACCGGCCATACTGATTGTACCCCAGCCCGACCCCGGAAGTGCCTTGGTGTATGCCGCATTCTTTTTCCCATTGTACCGGGAAGGACTTTCAGGGATTTACTTGATCGTAGGATTTTCAGCTATATTTCTCTTTGTGCTTACCCTCCTATTTGGCCCGTACTGGATCGCCGCAGGCATCGTTTTAATTACCGCCATCCTCTTAATACGCAACAGGAAAAAGCGTACTGGCAAATCCCTATTTTATGTATTGCCGTTGGTTGCAATTGCGTTCGCATTTTCGGTAAGTTATATTTTTGAAAATGTTTTTGAGCAACGCCACCGTGACCGTTTCAATATCGTTTTAGGCCGGGAAGTGGATACAGACGACATCGGTTTTAATATCAATCAATCTGAAATTGCCATTGGTAGTGGCGGCCTATGGGGACGTGGATTTTTAAAAGGAACGCAGACAAAAGGGAACTTTGTGCCCGAACAGCACACCGATTTCATTTTTAGCACCGTTGGTGAAGAATGGGGCTTTATAGGCAGCACAGTGGTCATCCTACTTTTTGTCGCCCTGATCTTAAGGATTATTTTTTTGTCAGAAAGGCAGAAAAGCCAATTCAGCCGGATTTATGGGTACAGCACCGCCGGAATACTATTTATACACTTTATGGTAAACATCGGGATGGTGATTGGGGTATTCCCAACCGTGGGTATTCCCCTCCCCTTTTTCAGTTATGGTGGTTCCGGACTTTGGGGTTTTACAATACTGCTGTTCATATTTGTAAAACTGGACAGCAACCGTATTAACGAGTGGTAAATGCAGGACTAACCCTTTACGTCCAAAGCGTCACGCAGGGCATTTCCCGTCAACATAAATGCCATTACCAAAAGCATAATGGCAACTCCGGGAAATAATGCCAAGTACGCCTTACCCAGAATAATATAGCTGTAATGGTCCTTGATCATCGCTCCCCAACTGGGCATTGGCGGTTGCGCACCTACACCTAAGAAACTCAGTCCGCTCTCAATGAGCACCGCACTGGCAAAATTAGCAGCAGCTATCACGATGACCGGAGCCATAATATTTGGTAGAATGTGGTTCTTTATAATCCTAAAGTTTACGTAGCCCAGAGCCCTGGCGGCGGTCACATATTGCATTTCCTTTACGCTTAGCACCTGACCACGCACCACCCTGGCAACTTCTACCCACATCGTTAGGCCGACGGCGATAAAGACCTGCCAAAAGCCTTTACCCAAAACCAAGGTTATAGCGATGACCAAGAGCAAAGTCGGGATGGACCAAGTAACGTTAATTAACCAAAGGATGACCGCGTCGATTTTTCCACCAAAATAGCCGCCAAGGGCTCCTAGGGTAATCCCAATGATAAGCGAGATCAGAACCGCAACAAAACCAATGCTGAATGATATGCGGGTACCTATTAATAATCGGCTCAGCAGGTCCCTGCCGTATTTATCGGTTCCCAATAAAAATTTTTCAGTGGTAATATAATTTTCTTCGAAAGTGCTTCGGTTTTTAACATGTTTTGGATTAAAGGAGGTTATGGGTAGCTCCTTAACGATATCCCTATTCCCTTCTTCATTGTACGGAATGTAATTAACGCTCTTTTCGCTTAAATCAAAATCAAGTATGGGAATGGCCGTTACTGCATTTTTTTCGCCGAAGAAAAACGCATCCCAAAGAGTTTGAGAATCAAGTGCCTGATTGGGAACATTGAGCATAGTTGCCGTAAATCCCGGTTTGTGCGAATGAATGGAGAGGTGCATCTGGTTGGCAAATCGACTATCGTCTGGTGCAAGGGTATAGGCAAAGATGGCGACAAGACCGCATAATGCGATAAATGTCAAACTCAAAACGCCCCAAAGGTTTCTTGAAAACCTTTGGAGCGCCAAAGCTGTTAACGAACCCGTGTTCTGCTGCATAGGTCCCTTAATCCTTTACATCGACAAAATCGCCTCGCTTGATGTTATTGGTCCGTAAATCTTCCAGAACGTTTATAGCTTCTTCCACATAAACATCTTTTGCCAGGTTATCGTGCCATCTGTCACGCTTTTCACGTAAGGTGGTATCCTGCTCAAACAGGGCAACCTCATACGGTAAGGAATTATATTTTAACGTGCTTTTATATTTTCCAATCTTGTCAAAGCGCTCAGCTTCTTTTTCGTTTTGGGCAACTTTAGCCTTATAGGCTTCATAATTCAATGGCCATTCTGCGTCATCTTGTTTGCCCTTAATCCATTTTGCATTTTCTTCGATCAGTCTAAGCTGTTCGCTTTTTGCCATTCGGTTTTGACTGTTCTTGATTGTTTGCTCATAATCGATATAGCCGTCCCAGGTTTTGTGAGCAGCAGGCTCAATCTGATCATAAGGCAACGGATTGTTAAGGTTTTTTTCACCGAGGTCAATGTAGCTGTATTTATCCTTGACGACCACATCACTTTTAACGCCTTCCAATTGGGTAGACCCGCCATTTATTCGGTAAAATTTCTGAACGGTTACCTTTAAGGCTCCCATATCTCCCAAGTCATTTTTGTGCAACCACTTATTGAGATCGTAAACAGTCTGTACCGTTCCTTTCCCATAGGTCTGCTTGCTGCCGATGATCACCGCACGTTTATAATCCTGCATCGCCGCCGCGAGTATTTCACTGGCTGAGGCAGATATCTCGTTGACCAATATGACCAGCGGACCATCCCACAAAATGCTTTTGTCCTTATCACGGAGTACTTCCCGGTTCTGGTCTTTATACTTGACCTGCACGACAGGACCTTCTTCTATAAACATACCGGCGATATCGACCACGGTACTTAGACTTCCACCACCATTGTTTCTAAGGTCTAGAACAATACCTTCTACATTCTGTTCTTTTAGCCTGATGATTTCCTGCTTCACATCTGTCGCAGCATTACGTTCTTTTGAATTTTCCATATTAAAATAAAACCCGGGAAGCTGTATTACGCCGTAGTTTCGGTCGTCTTTTTGCACCTGGACACTTTTGGCATAAGTTTCCTCAAGTTGAACCACATCACGGGTAATATCGATACTCTCAATGGTACCATCCTTTTTTTTCACATTTAGGGTAACAATGGTTCCTTTTGGCCCTTTTATCAACTCTACTGCATCATCAAGGCGCATACCCACGATACTGGTGGCGACCTCGTCTTCTTCTTGCTTTACCTTTAAGATTACGTCCCCTTCCTCCAGCTCCTCACTCCTCCAGGCGGGACCTCCGGAAATAATTTCGGTGATTGTAATATCATTGGTTCTTTTTTGCAGTCGTGCTCCAATTCCCTGAAACTGACCGCTCATAGTCATGTCAAAGAAATCTTTATCCCGCGGTGCCATATACTGGGTATGTGGGTCAAACTCTTCAACAATGGCATTTACGTAGAGGGCAAAATAATCTTTGCGCTCCAGTTCTTCGGTTCTGGAAAAATACTCTTCCAATGAATTTTTTGTAGCCTCACGCGCTTCCTTTTCGACTTCTTCCGGAGTAATTTGAGCATCACTTTTGCCCTCTTGCATCTTATCATAATACGTCCCGATAGTATTGAATTTTAACTGCTGCTTCCAGCGTTCTTTCATCTCCCGCTTATTGGATACGTATTCTATAGCATCGTAGTCCGTATTAATATATTCATCTTCAGAAAATATAAAAGGCTCGTTGAGCACGTCCTCATAGATTTCCCGTGACTCTTCGATGCGCTTGCGCAACCGCTCATAGGTGAGATCAAAAAATGTGATATCCTCGTTTTTGATCTGATCGTCAAGCTGATCCCGATACTTGCTGAATTCAGCAATGTCACTGGCAAAAAAATAGCGCTTGAGCGGATCAAGCATTTGGAGGTAATCGTCGTAAACCTCTTCAGAAAATTCATCATTAAAATCCCTCGCGTCATAATGCCCCCTCTCAAGCACATAACTGATCAAACTGATCAACAGTTTATCCTTACCAGGGTCGGGGTCTTTAGTGGTAAAACTGCAGGATGCGGCGGCAAACAACAGCGTCAATACGAAAACCTTAAAATTCTTTGTCATCATCAGTGTAACTTTCATTTTCAAGCAACTTATATAAAAAACCGTGCCATTAGATAAATAATCTGAGGCACATTCTGTTTTTTCCAATTTGGCTTGGTAATTTAGCGTTTTAATACCTGCAAAACAAACAATGTGAACAAGGACAAACCCTTAATTTTAGTTACAAACGACGATGGTATAACGGCTCCTGGCATAAAAGCCCTTATCACAGTAGCTCAAAAGCTGGGTGATGTTGTGGTTGTTGCCCCAGACAGTCCGCAAAGTGGTATGGGTCATGCGATAACCGTTAATGACACCCTCTATTGTGATAAGGTCAATAATGCGTCAATATCCTATGATGCCTACAGGTGTAGTGGTACTCCTGCAGATTGTATCAAAATAGCCACGCAACAGATTTTGAAGAGAAAGCCAGATCTTTGCCTCAGCGGTATAAACCATGGCTCGAACTCAAGCATTAACGTTATTTATAGTGGTACAATGAGTGCCGCAGTTGAAGCCGGAATTGAAGGAATACCAGCTATAGGGTTCTCCCTGTGCGATTATTCCATGGATGCCGATTTTGAACCTTCTTTGGACTATGTAGAACTTATTTCAAGAAAAGTACTCAAAAAAGGACTACCCACTGGAGTTGTTTTAAATGTGAATATTCCTAATCTTTCTAAATCACTGATTAAAGGGATCAAGACTTGTCGACAAGCTGATGCTAGATGGGTTGAAGATTTTGACAAACGTAAAAATCCGCAAGGACGCGATTATTATTGGTTAACCGGCGAGTTTGTCAATACTGATGACAGCCAGGACACTGACGAGTGGTCACTTGAAAACGGATTTGTTTCGGTAGTGCCCGTTCAGTTTGATTTGACGGCCCATCACTACCTCAAGGAACTTAAAACGTGGAATTTTTAAACTGTCTTAAAATATAAGACAATGGTGTGTCAACAGGAAGCAGTCAATTTAGGATAGGTTTAAGTATAGTAATTTTCACAAAAACCGAAGCCTTCCTAATTTTACCAAAAACATAGCATGAAATCCTCCCTGTCCAAAATCACAGAAAGTTCCACACCTGTATTGATCGATTTCTTTGCCACTTGGTGCGGTCCCTGTCAGGCCATGATACCCATTCTCAAACAAGTAAAAAGTGAGCTCGGCGATCAAGTTAGGATAGTAAAGGTGGATGTTGATAAGAATCCTGCGGTTGCGAGTCAATTTAAAGTGCGTGGTGTACCGACATTTATATTATTTAAGGAAGGACAGCCTCTTTGGCGGCAAAGCGGTATAATCTCTAAAGCTGATCTTATCAAAACTATTTCGAAGTACCACAATTGATCCGCTAGAATAATCTGTACGCTAACTAAGCAAGAAAGTCTATTCTGAATGCAGGATGATTAAACCATTCTGCCGCGCTACTCACCCGGCCCTAAATTCTTGTCAAAAATAAAATCTAGCTCACTTTCTACCAATGTAAATGTGTAGTTACGCATCACATTCCTGGCGAAGGTTTCGGTAGTAATCAAATTGGGATAGGTTCGGGGTTCGCTTTTGAAATTGTCCTTATGTTCATAAATGCCCTCAAACTGCGCTTGGAGAAGTTGGCTAGCTTTAGAACTATAAAGGACTTGGGCTTGAATATTACTGCTCCTTACAACATCATAATCCTTATTCGGCTTGGGCTTGACCGCAATTTTACTATCAACCGTAACGATCCTACCAATCACCCATTTGTTTGCCAAATTATCTTTAACCCTATCCTTGCTCAGGCTATAATCTTCGCGAAGCGGAAAATTGACATACGTTGCCGCTGTTGTCATATGTGATACATTATCAAATATATCAGGATTTTTCTGAAAGCTCTGAGAACCCTGAGCAATACCGTCTGTAGCGAAGAAAGCGCTCATAATGCATCCTAGAAGAATATTGTAAAAAATTGAAGTGGAATTATACATGATAGAAAGACTTTGTGATTCCAAATATAACAATAATTCAGATAAAATACTTATATATAAGTACAAAATGCTGTTTTTAGTAATTTTAATATTTTTTTGTAGTATTATTTTCTTTTTTATCTAAATATAATAGATGAAAACAATAATAATATTGATTAAACGCATTATGAAGCATGCAATTGGCTACAAAAAAAAGGAAGCGTTAGACGCTCCCTTTTTTTTAAAATTCAAGTAATTATAATGCTTACACTATCCGCGCTTTAAGCGCAATCTAGCTCCCGCTACAGCAGCACCTACAACAGATAAGGTTACTAACGTGCCAATAGGTGAATCATCAACATCAGGGTCACCATCCGCTATGACTATTTGAGCATGTACACCGGTAGTAAAACAAATGCTAAATAATACCAAAGTGACAAGTGTTTTTATACTGGGAAGCTTCATAAGTTGAGATTTACTGATTCTTGATTATTTTATGTGTATAAGTTATTTCCGATGATTCTATCTTCAGAAAATAAATCCCTATAGCAATTGGGTTATCAATACTGATAGTCAAGTTATCGGACTTAATATCACTATCTTCCGCAAATATAACTTTTCCCATCGCATCTGTGCAAGTAATTCTTACTTTTTTATTTGTTAAAACCGATGAACGGATGTTAATGACATTATCCCGGAAGGGATTGGGATATACGTAAATAGGATGGACAAGGTTTCCGTTTATGCGCAAATTCCTATCAAAATAAAGATCAAACCGGTCTTCAGCCTTACTCTCTCGTGTATTATCAACCTTAAATGGGACGAGATTTATACCATTGTGCTCAATAAGATGACGCTTTGCTGAAAAATTATCAATTATAACAGGTTGCAGTTCATCCGGAAAATTAGATAGGTCAAATTGCAGTACATAGGATTCTTCCTTTAGATTTTCAATAAAAAGATCTATGTACTGCCCCTCTTTCGGAAATTCTCGCTTTTCAATCGCCAATAAGGTTCCATCATTATTTAGACCGATACTCTCCTGAAAATTCAGGAATTTGGGTGCGTCCCCACGAGTGACTTCATTTGAAAAACTATCGGCAAAACTCAGAACAAAACCGTCTTGCTCCGTACCATTATTTTCAAACTTGTCTTTCTGAAAAAGTTTTACCTTGAGAATAGACTGATCCCGTCCACTATTTTTACCCCGCGTTTGGGTAAGATTTCCAGGTGCCTTATCGTCTTCATTATAAATAACCGATGAGGCCGCATTTGATGAAAGTTGCACTTGGAAGCCCTGACCCGGCTGCAAAAATTGATCGGCATTACCAGAAGATGCCAAGATGGCTGCTGCATTATCTGTCAAGTCACCATTATCATCTGGATCAAGATCAACGGTAACGTAAGCCCCACCTACACCTATTTGAGTGCTGGCCAAGGTAGGATCGTAATAGTAAACAACATTGGTCTCTACGTTTTGTGTTGCTGCATTACTCAACACTTGGGTCAAATCGACAGCTGCTTGATAGGGATTACCGAACATACCAAACAGTCCGGTTGCAGGATCGCCGTCTTCATCCTTATCGGGATCGGTAAACGCTTCGACGGTTTGCACCACCTCACCGTGTACCAATCTTCCGCGGGTTTCAAGTGTAGTTGCAGATCTGGTGTCATTTACCGTAAGGTTAACCTGATCGCGATCACCCCTGATAAACATAAAGTATGGAAATCCCGCAACAAGATTGTCGGCAGGAAAGACAATGGTACTTGCAATGGGAACAAAAGCCTGTGAAGGCACATCTACCGTGAACATCGAAGGATTACCGGAACGAGTAAAATCAAACCCGTTTACTGATATCCCACCTTTGGGGGAATCTGCCTGGCCGGCAGGAACAATTCCATCACCAGCATATATCTGGGTATCATCAGTACTCTTTGCCCCTGTAATGTGCGTGCCGGTAGCAGCAATATTTCCGTTTTCCTGCCATTGACTGTAAATCGTATTAGTAGAATTGAGGCTGGAAGTTACCATTCTGTAGGAACGGGAATCTGAATAGTAGGCTTCGGTGTTTACTGTACCGTCATAAGCGGCCAGTTCACTGGCTCCATTCAGCAAGGGACCCAATTCGGCATCTCCACTGGGATCACTCTTGAAGGTGAGGTCACCAAAAATGGTAAGGCTTTCGGAAATCGTTAAAATTCCTCCAGCAGGAACCGTTGCCTCGGCACCCTCCCGTATTTGCAGGCCAGCCAAATTTACAATTGGATCAAGCATGGTATCTCCGTTAAGGATAAGCGCGTTGCTTCCAGAAGTTGAAGCGTCTGGGGCAACTGGCGACCACAGGCCGCTGTCGTAGGTAAGGTCAAAAACAGAATTGATAAATTGTTCCTTTCCTTCAATACCGGGCGAACCAAAATCCGGTGCAATTCCTTCTTGAGTGCTAGCCGTTGCCCATAAACTTTCATTATTATTGTCCTCGCTGAGCAGGCCGGCATAAACTATACCTGCACCGGTAGGCTTGGGCCAGCCGCTACCGTATTCCACCAAATCTATGGTGTCTCCGTAAGAATTTTCAAAAATGATTTCATCTTCTGAATTGGCCAAGGTAAATTCTGAACTAGCATATGCATAGTCTACCACAATACCACCGTTAGTTGTTCCATCTGCGTTTACTCCGAAGACCAAAAAATCATTTGCAGGTACAATTACACCAAGACCACTGTTTGTCAAGTTGAATAAATTGTTTCCCAAATCACGAAACGAAAAACCTTCTAGGTCAATCGCTACCGAAGCGTTGTTGTAAACCTCAAAATATTCCCCAGCAGAATCCGCCACAGCGGCAGGGTTGTTCATTATCTCGGTTATGACCAAAGTATTTTCATCAAGAACCAAATAACTTAAGCCATCACTGACAGCCGTGGCCGGAGTCGCATTGGCATCTGTGGCTTCAATCTCAAAATAAACTTTGGTCCCATTGGATTGCGCAGGGATAGAAGCCGAAGTGACATATGTGCTTCCAAAAGAATTGTCCATGGAAATTGTTCTTACGGGATCACGCACGACGGGAAAGCCCGTATCATAATATAAGGTAACCCAAGAAATACCGTCTGCATCCGTGACCTCAGCCGAAACGCTCACATCTTCACTAGCTTCAGGGAGTGATGGGCTGGGAGTCTCTGTCGTAATAGAAGGAGGAAGGTTACCTCCTGAATCAACTAAGGTTTGATCGGTATTTACATTTCCAAATGTGTTTGTCATTGGCGATTGCCAGACAAAATCTGAATATTGCGATCCCGATCCTGAAAGTTGGAGAGAAAAATTGAGTGACGTATTATCTGGTTCACTAACTCCAATATCCACGGCAGTTAAACCGTTTGCAATTCCACCGGTTGCAGTAAAACTACCTTCGTAACTTAAAAATTGAACTACTGTGCCGTCATAACTTAAGACCACTCCATCAGTAGGCCCATTTTGAATATCGGCAACGGTCCAGAGAAAAATTGAATAATTGCCCTCGACTCCTGCCAATGTCATATTATCTATAGTTTCATTTCGATAAGAGGTTTTGTTAACTCCACCTCCAGAGTATAGATCTAGACGGTACTTACTCAAATCAATATCAGGATTTTCTACAATAACTTCAATTGCTTCATTAAAGTCTGCACCCTGATTATCATAATGAATCTCGTTGATCCAAGCATTGTCTTGCCCCCTCGCATATATAAGGACATTTAGAAGAACTAGAAGGCTAACGATACGTCGATGTAAGACAGCAGTTGGGATTGATAGCATAAGTGTGGTTTTTGATAGTGAAAAACTTAAAATATTACACTTAAATATCTAAATATTTGACAGTTACAACCAAATAGGATCGCTTATAACTCAAAATTTTACGAAATACGGATTATATCCCTGTAACCACAAAATATTCATTAATTATTTATGAAAATAGCAGCCTATATTAATGATTACTCAAAATACATTTTCCATAGTGTATCTAATAACCTTGAATATCAGGGTTTAAGCTTTTATAAATTTTGATTGTTAGCCATTCTATACCCTTTTAAAACAAAAAACCCGATTCAAATTAATATTTGAATCGGGTTTTTTGTTTTATTTAAATATTACTAAGCGGAACGCACCGGCTGATTTTGAATTAAATCCAGATAAAGATTAATCTGCTTTTTAAGGTCCCGGCGATGCGTAATAAAGTCTAAAAAGCCATGATCCTTGACAAACTCTGCCGTTTGAAATCCATCGGGCAATTCCTGCCCAGTGGTATCCCGAACCACCCGGGGGCCGGCAAAACCGATCAATGCACCAGGTTCTGAGATATTGATATCTCCCAACATCGCGAAAGATGCAGTAGTCCCTCCGGTGGTTGGGTCCGTACACAACGAGACATATGGAATTCTTGCTTCGGCCAGCTGGGCCAATTTTGCAGAGGTTTTGGCCAGTTGCATAAGGGAAAGTGCAGCTTCCATCATACGGGCACCACCAGACTTGGAGATGATCATAAACGGAATTTTCATCTTAAGCGCGTGATTGGCAGCGCGGGCGATCTTCTCACCTACGACTGAGCCCATACTTCCGCCGATAAAGGCAAAATCCATAGCCGCAACGACAATATCCTTGCCCATACTCTTCCCTACAGCAGTGCGTACCGCATCCTTGAGTCCGGTTTTTTCCTGGGCTGCCTTAAGACGGTCTGCATACTTTTTGCTGTCCTCAAAATTCAACGGATCCTTGGAGGTCAATCCAGCATCCAGCTCCTTAAACTTATTATCGTCAAACAAAATGGCAAAATATTCAACACTGCCTATACGTACGTGATAATCGTCTTCCGGGCTGACGTAAAAGTTCTTCTCGAGCTCTTCTGCGTCGATTATTTTTCCGGTTGGGGATTTGTACCAAAGTCCTTTGGGTACATCCTTTTTATCTTCGGTTGCTGTACGTATTCCTTTTTCCTTCCGCTTAAACCAAGCCATAGTTGTTCCCTTTTATTTCAAAAAAATGAGTCTGCAAATATCCTCCTTCCGTTTGGAACTAAAGGACGTCAACGTTATTAAGATCCTCAAATGCTTTTTCCAGACGGGCACTGAAACTCTCCTCTGCCTTGCGCAGCCATACCCGCGGATCATATTTCTTCTTGTTGGGCACATCATCCCCATCAGGGTTACCGATCTGGGTTTTCAAATAGTCCTTATTTTCACCAAAATAATCCCGAATACCTTCGGCGAATGCCCATTGTAAATCTGTATCGATATTCATCTTGATCACGCCATAGCTGATTCCTTCGCGAATTTCTGCAACTGTTGAACCGCTTCCGCCGTGAAAAACAAAATCAATGGTATTGGGTCCCAAATTGTGTTTTTCACTTAAATGCTCCTGTGAATTTTTAAGGATCACCGGGGTCAACTTCACATTTCCAGGCTTATAAACACCGTGAACGTTTCCAAAAGCTGCGGCAATTGTGAACTGTTTGCTCACTTCGGCTAGTTGCTCATAAGCATAAGCGACCTCCTCCGGCTGGGTATAGAGTTTTGAGTCGTCAATATCGGTATTGTCAACACCATCTTCCTCACCTCCGGTAACGCCAAGCTCAATCTCCAGGGTCATTCCCATTTTTGACATACGCTTGAGGTATTCCTTGCAAATGGCAATATTCTCCTCGATAGGTTCTTCGCTCAGGTCGATCATATGCGAACTGTATAGCGACTTTCCGGTTTTTTCAAAATGAGCCTCACTGGCATCGAGCAATCCATCGATCCAAGGCAGAAGTTTTTTGGCACAGTGATCAGTATGCAAAATGACTACGGCACCATAACGCTTGGCAATTTCGTGTATGTGAAAAGCTCCTGCGATACCACCAGCAATAGCTGCCTTCTGCCCTTCATTTGACATACCTTTACCAGCATTAAACTGGGCTCCCCCATTAGAAAACTGAATGATTACTGGTGAATTTAACCTCGCTGCAGTTTCTAAAACTGCATTTATGGTGTTTGAACCAATGACGTTTACCGCGGGCAGGGCGTAGCCGTTCTCCTTGGCGTGTTTAAATATAGCTTGTACCTCATCTCCTGTGGCAACTCCTGGTTTTATTCCGTGACTCATAATTTTTTAGTTAATTGGTTCTTGGTCCAAAAATAATAATTAAATGCCGAAGCATCTCCTTTAAACACTAGAAAGGATAGTTAATCCCAACGTTCAGCACCGCTTTACTGACTTTATAGCCATTAAACCATTTTTCACCGATTTCATTTGCCGGATTGTATGTTTTAAAACCTACATCTCCGCGCAGTACAAAAAAACCAAAATCATACCTCAGCCCAAAACCACTGCCCACGGCCAGTTCCTGTAAATCGGTCAAGCCTTGAAACCGGGCGCGTGGATCGTCAATATTGTCCAGGGCATTCCAAATGTTTCCGGCATCGATAAAAATTGCTCCTTTAAGATCGGCAAAAACCCGAAAGCGCTGCTCGATATTAAAAGCCAATTTAAAGTTGGCCTCGTTAAAATCATCTGGACTGTCTGTGCTTCCCGGCCCCAAACGGTACGCTTGCCAGGCACGGTTGTCGTTGGGCCCACCGGCAAAATAACTGCGTATGAATGGGATACTGTTACTGTTTCCGTACGGGATTGCGATACCGCCAAAAGCCCTGAAAGCTAAAATATTATCGTTGCCAAAATCCCAATGCTTGATAAAATCAACCTCAGGTCTGACATATTGAGAAAAGGTAACCCCAAACACTTTTGAATTGCCATTTGCGTTGCGCTCAAGATTGGCCGCGCTGCTTACCAGATCCAGTAGATTTCCCGCCAGTTCCAGCTTCACCCGAAAATTGGTAAACTCCTCATCAAACAGGCCTGATCTTGTATTCTTGACATAAGTAAATGCCGAGGCCAGTATAAGGTTGTCTTCCGTAAGCCGTTGACGTCTTTCGGCGATGCTGTTTATCTCGTCCCGCTCGTCTTGGGTAACCGTTGTGGTCCCGTTACGCACATCGCTGATAAATCCGCGGGCACCGTCTGGAATGGAGAGTTGGGGATTTCCGTTGGCATCGGTTTCAAAAAAAGGATTTTCTGGCGAAAGATTTTCCAATGCAATCGCGTTCAGGTCTTGATAACTGTTTTGATAAACGTTAAAATAATTCCGCACATTCAAATTTCGTATGTACTGAACATCAAAAAGATCGTACCTAAAATCGAGATTGCGGGAAGGCTTCCACTGGTAGTTGACCCCGCCGGTCACATTTTGTTTATCGAGCCCAATATTGCGCTGTGATCCCACACCAAATGTGACATTGGTAAAAGGACCCATTTCTGGCGCGATAAATGACTTGGTCGTTAAGGGGAAAACAATACGCGGAATGTTCAGGCTTAAGTCAGCACCCAGTTCGGTGATGTCAAATAGGCTGTTCTTGTTCTCACTGTACGAGGCACCAATGCTGCCGCGACCTGAAATACGCAGCGTTTCCAACCCACCAAATACATTACGGATAATGAGGCCGCCGCCACCGCCTATACCTATACGCCTGATGTCTGACGTGATCACATCAAAATTGGCACTCAACTTAAATTTTGGCAAAGGGGTCAAATACAGGTTGGCGATCAAGTCTGTGCCATCGGGACTGTCAGGGTCTTCTGTGTAGCGCAGATCAGGATACCTGAAAATCCCCAACTGGCTCAAACGGATGAGCGATTCGTTACGGGCACGGTCGCTGTAGAGATCTGTTGGCTTTATAAAAATCGCATCGGTGAGGTACTTGGGCTTGTAATTGATCTCGTCGTATGCGAGAATCTGGTAGCCATTTATAGAGTCCCGTTCGTTGATGTTGTTATTCCGAAGGTTATAGTTATAATCTGTATAGACATTTACCTTGCTGATGTGGTGCACTTGCCACGGCTCATCATAAATTGAATCCGTGTTTTTCAACTTTCGGTTGCCCACGTAAAGTTCCAGATTTACTTTATGTCCCGTTTGCACAGTATCGCCAATAAAACTGATATTTTCCCGGTCAAAATGAAATAGCCCATTATTACGGAAGAGTTCCGTAAGCCGTGTTGTTTCGGCGTTGATATCCAAGAGGTGGTACTGCTCCCCCACCCGTATCAAGGAACGGCTGCGGTTCTTCTTGTAAATACTGTCTGCTGCCGGTGCATCGATAAAGGTTTTCAGACTGTCAACAAGATACCCCTCTCCGGTCTTTATGGCATACGTGACCTTACCGGTCTTTTGCAAACTATCGCGGGTAATGTCAAAATCAGCCTTGGCGTTAAACCAACCGTTGCTGTGATAATATTCTTCAAAGCGGGCCGCACTACCACGTACGCCCGGTGCAGTAATCAAGGTAGGTGCCTCCCCGGTGTTGCGTATCGCCCGGTTGGTGGCCAGCTTAAAATTGATGTAGGCATCAAGCTGCTTTCTGGAAAGTACGGCCGTCCAGAATTTTCGGGCAGATTCATTCTCAATTAAACGTGCTTGCAGGATACTGTCAAGATTGGGACGGGGAATATTGTAAATAGCAAGCTGTATATTGTTGTTCTTCTGAAGGTAGGGAATACTAGCCAGCACATTGTCCCTGACCTCTTCGCCATTGACCTCGATGATATTTTCTTTTAACAGATGTTCACCCTCGGGTACCCGTTTAACAAGATTGCAGCTTTCAAACAGGGTGAGAAGCAGTAGAAATAATAGTATTTTTGCGGGCGGATGTTGCAAGTGGGGCATTCTCAAAATAGCGATAAAAGTAAGCAATAAGCGTGGTCAGCAAAAGCCAAATAAAATATATAACGTCCCTATCCCAAAAAAAATATAGGCAAAAGCAGCGCGCTTTTGTGGTCGAGGGTATCAAGGGTATCAACGAATTTCTCAACAGTAGCTTCAACTTGGAATATCTCTTTACCGAAGCAGGTTATTTCAACGAAATAGCATCCGAAAAACGTACCACTGTCACCATTGACCATCTCAAACGCATCAGTTCGTTAAGGACACCCCAGAAAGCCCTTGCCGTTTTCAAAATTCCGGAAAGCTTTCAAACAAGCAGCGACTCCCTGCAACTGTTGCTTGACGATGTGAGCGACCCTGGCAATCTGGGCACAATTATTAGGCTTTGCGACTGGTTTGGACTCAAAAACCTGTACTGTTCAAAAACCACGGTGGACTGCTATAATCCCAAAGTGGTTCAGGCCACGATGGGTTCCCTGACGCGGGTTCAGGTACACTATGTGGAGCTCAGCAAATTTTTGGCAGCTGCCAAAAAACCTATCTACGGTACTTTTATGGAAGGTGAAAATGTTTACAGGGCAGACATTCCTTTAGAAGCAATACTGGTTATGGGCAATGAGGCCAATGGTATTTCACCTGCCACCGAAGCCCTGATTTCAAAAAAAATCAGCATTCCTTCCTTTGGTCAACAACAAACCGAAAGCCTTAACGTCGCCACGGCAACCGCCATCCTGCTCAGCGAGTTTAAACGCCGCTGATACCTACTGAAACGTGAAATTGATAAAAATGCCGCGTGACTGCATGCTCGTGATGTTGCTGGTATATGGACTGTTGGGATCCTTATCCCTTACGAGTTCATCACTCAGGGCAAACACCCCACGCAGACTGGGCGTAAACTTAAAATAGGGTAGATACAGGTCAATGCCGATCCCCAGTTCATAGTAATAGGTTAGCGAGGTCATTCTAAACTGGCCGGCACTGTTGTCGTCCGGATTCTCTTCATTGCTTGACAAATTGGTCGAAAATGACATACCGCCAACCACAAAGGGTTTAAAATTGTTCAGCCTTTTGGTCGAAAACTTTAATAGCAAAGGAACATGAATGTAATTGGAACTCACCTCCCGGGTCGCCGCTTCCTCTGTGGCAAAATCTCCCGGAAACAGCAGATCCCGCCGCGTAAAATACAGACCGGGCTCCAGCCGCAGGTCAAAATAATCGTTGAGGCGCAGGTTGCCCAGTAGGCCTACGTTAAATCCTGTTGATTCGGTGACCAGTATTTCTTGGTCCGGCTGCTCATATTCAAATTTAAAATCATAGCTGTTCAGCCCCAGAAAAAAGCCCCAACTGGTGCGCTTCTTGTCAAAATGCTCGTCGTTGAGCACCCGCTCCTTAGCAAATAGCTGTGCGCGGGCACCAACCTGAAATGCCAGAGAAAAAACTAAAACCAAGACTGCCTGCTTCATATTACTTTGATGCCGTGTAAATCGTTGCGACACCCATCGTCTGAGGATGGTCAACCACTTGAGTAAACCCGGTTTTTCGTAAAATATTGTTCAGGGCTTCGCCAAATGGAAACACCGAAGCGCTCTCGCCCAAATAAGAATATGCCTTGCGATCCTTGGAAAAAAGCTTACCTACAAGCGGCAGGATCACCTTTGAATGCAATTGATATCCCTGTTTAAAAGGAAACTTGGTAGGCACCGAAGTTTCTAGTATCACAAAAATACCGCCCGGTTTCAGCACGCGCAGGATTTCGGCCAGGCCTTTTTCAAGTGTTTCAAAATTGCGGATGCCAAAGGCTACGGTGATGGCATCAAAATGATCCTCGGGATACGGAAGGTTCTCAGAATCTGCCTGAACCATTTTGATCGTGCCGTCCAGGTTTTTAGCGGTAATTTTCTTTCGGCCTACCTCGAGCATCCCGTTAGAAATATCTAGGCCAATGACTTCCTTGGCTCCGGTTTTCGCCAGATTGATCGCAAGATCTCCGGTTCCTGTAGCTACGTCAAGAACATTTTCCGGATTGGTTTTCGCGACCAGCGCCACCACTTTTTTTCGCCATTTAACGTCGATCCCAAAAGATATGACCCGGTTGAGGCCATCATATTCACCGGAGATGGTATCAAACATCTGTTCTACCTGTTCCCGTTTTGAGCGGTCTGAACCCTTGTAAGGGTTCACTTGATCTGCCATAGATTCAATTTTTGCACAAAGATAGTATTTACATATCGATGCTTGTTTGACAAAGCCCCTGCTACTTCCTCACGTTGCATGCAAAACAATTATCTTTGTACCCTTATTTCGAATTCCTCTCTATGAAGATTGTCATTGCCGGCGCCGGCGAAGTTGGGTTTCACCTTGCCAAGTTGTTATCGTTCGAATCTCAGGACATCACCTTGATCGATATAGACAAAACGAATATCGCTTATGCCGAAACCCACCTCGATATACGTACCATACGTGGGGACGCAACTTCCATAGCTATTTTACAGGATGCCCGTATCAATCAGGCCGACCTCATTATTAGCGTTACCGCCAGCGAAACCACAAACATTACCATTTGCGTCCTTGCCAAACAGCTGGGCGCCAAACGTACCATCGCGCGTATCTCGAACACCGAGTTTATACACCATCAGGAACAGGTTGGGTTTAAGAAATTTGGTATTGATGAACTCATTTCCCCTGAAAGCCTTGCCGCTTCAGAAATTGAACTTTTGCTCAACCAGTCTGCCTTTAATGACAGCTATGAGTTTGAAGGTGGTGCCCTGACGATGGTGGGAACTTCGCTGACGCGCACTGCATCTTTCGTTGGTAAGAGCGTTAAGGAAGCCGCCCTGATTTTTCCCGAACTCCATTTTATGCCCATAGCCATTCAGCGAATGGGAACACAATACACTTTGATACCACGGGGGGACACTATTTTCAAGGAAGGGGACCAGGTGTATTTTATGACCGTGCAGGGCGGTGTGGACGAAATTTACAAACTCACCGGAAAAGTCAAACAAGAGGTCAAAAACGTGATGATTCTGGGCGGAAGTAAAATAGGCTACAAAACGGCCCGTGATCTCTGTTCCAGTAATTTTAACGTCAAGCTTATCGAAAAGGATAAGGAAAAGGCCTTTGACCTGGCAGACAAACTGCCAAGGACCTTGGTAATTCACGGTGACGGAAGAAATGTAGAACTGCTCGAAGAAGAAAACATCTATGATATGGACGCCTTTATTTCGGTGACCGGAAACAGCGAGACCAATATAATGTCCTGTCTGGTGGCCAAATCAAAAAGTGTGAAACGCACCATCGCCCTTGTTGAAAATATGGATTATTTCCAGCTTTCACACAGCATCGGTATTGATACACTGATCAATAAAAAGCTGCTGGCGGCCAACAATATCTTTCGCTACGTGCGCAAAGGTGACGTGGTCGCGATGACCAAGCTCAACAATATGAATGCCGAACTGCTCGAGTTTATCGTGAAGAGCAAATCGCCGGTCATTGGTAAACGTATAAAAGATCTTGATATTCCGCGCTCGGCGACCATAGGCGGGGTCGTTCGCGATGGGGAGGGTATTATTGCCCTGGGAGATTATCGCATAGAAGAAGGCGACCGTATCGTAGTTTGCTGCCTGCTGCGCTCGATCAACAAGGTAGAACGTATGTTTATTTAAGTCGCTGTGCCAAAACTCAATTACAAGATTATCTTCCACCTTATGGGCTTGCTGTTGTTGTTTAACGGCGGTTTTATGATGCTTGCTGCGCTCGTGGGTTATATTTATGACGGCATCCCCGTCGCGCTGCAGATTTCCTATTCCGGGATAATCACAAGCTTCATCGGGCTGTTGTTTATGTTCCTGACCAAGGACCACCGTAAGGAAATCCAAAAAAGGGAAGGGTACATTGTGGTTACTTTCGGTTGGATTTTTATGTCTTTTAGTGGTTGTTTGCCTTATCTACTTTCGGGAAGCATCCCCTCATTTACCAATGCTTTCTTTGAAACGATGAGCGGGTATACCACCACCGGGGCTTCCATCCTTAATGATATAGAAATTATTCCGCACGGTATCCTGTTCTGGCGCAGTATGACCCACTGGATCGGTGGTATGGGGATTATTGTTTTGGCCATCGCTATCCTGCCGCTTTTGGGCATTGG
Source organism: Leeuwenhoekiella sp. (assembly GCA_049671285.1). Lineage (GTDB taxonomy): Bacteria > Bacteroidota > Bacteroidia > Flavobacteriales > Flavobacteriaceae > Leeuwenhoekiella. Next base: position 27,609 of record JBATUQ010000009.1, read on the forward strand.
CGGCATGCAATTATTTGCCGCGGAAGCTCCGGGCCCCAGCGCAGACAAACTCCACCCCAGAATAACCGACACCGCAAAGCGCCTCTGGCTTATTTATGTAGGATACACCTTAATGGAAACCATCTTGCTCAAAATGGCGGGCATGAACTTTTTTGATGCGATTAATCACGCCATGAGCACTTTATCTACCGGTGGGTTCAGTACCAAAAATGCCAGCGTCGCTTACTGGAACGACAATCCGGCGGTACAATACATAATCATCCTCTTTATGTTTGTGGCTGGGACCAACTTTGTCCTGAGCTATTTTGCTTTTAAAGGAAGTTTAAAACGTATCTGGGCCGACGAGGAATTCAAACTGTACGGAACATTTATCTTGGCTTTTACATTGATCACGGCCTTCTTTGTGATCAACTATGCAGATGTTTCCATTTCTACCATCAATCATCCTATGGTTCATGGTGAGGTTGAAAGCGGGATTCGGCACGCGCTTTTTCAAGTGCTGGCGGTTATCACCACAACGGGTTTTGTGACGGCAGATTTTACCGTTTGGACCCCCTTTCTTACCGTTATGTTTTTCGGGTTGATGTTCTTGGGCGGTTCTGCGGGATCCACCGCTGGTGGAATCAAAGTGATGCGCCACTTGCTTACCATACGCAACGGTGTGATGGAATTTAAGCGCACGCTGCACCCCAACGCCATCCTGCCCGTGCGTTACAATGGAAAATCAATCCCGTCTGACATCATATTTAACATCCTGGGCTTTTTTATCCTGTACCTGCTTGCGTGGATCATTGGTTCCTGTGGTTTGGCCCTGATGGGGCTGGACTTTAGCACGGCCCTTGGAGGCGCGGCTTCTTCGTTGGGTAATGTCGGTCCTGCATTTGGTGACCTGAGCCCCGTGAACAATTTTAGTTCGCTGCCTGCTTTGGGCAAATGGTGGTGCTCTTTCTTAATGCTTATTGGCCGGCTGGAACTTTTTACCGTCCTTATTTTGCTAACTCCATTTTTTTGGCGGAACAGGTAATTTCTGAAAGCAAATCTTATGTAAATATTTAGCGTATGAAAAAGAGAGTCATGCTGGCATTTCTATTTTTTGTAGTCGGAATGGCCTCTCCTTTCTTTACTTATGGTTTTTTCAGAAAGACCATACAAGATGTTTACGTTTGGGGAACTTCAGGTAAGGTTCAGTTTTTCGGTAAAGAATTCTATTTATTTTTTTCGCCCTATTATTACATAGCTCTCGCTTTTCTGTTCACAGTTTTTATTCTTCGGAATTTTCAACGAAAAACGTCTTCCATAATAAAGCAATTCAGCTTGGCGGTAATTCTATTTTTTTCAACTGTTTTTATAATTTCTTACGTGTTGGCCAATTTGGCTTTAATTGAATGTACCGCCTGTGAAGATGGAATAAAGCCATTGCATTATAACGCTATTCCATACTCCTCCATTCTTAAACTAGCGGCGCTGGTTGCTGCTATTCCCAGTTTGTTGCTCCTATTTAAAGAAGGAAGACTATTAAAATTTTGGAAAGCGAGTCGGGCAAGAAACAAACCCTAAACTTTAAACGGCATACCGCTCCATCTTTTCTTAAATTTGTGTCGCTACGAAAGAAAATGTTCTATGAAGGAAAAAAATCACCACCAACTCATCATCATCGGTGCCGGTCCCATCGGGCTGGCATGTGCCATCGAAGCGAAAAAGGCAGGCATTGACCACCTCATAATCGAGAAGGGAGTTTTGGTCAATTCGTTGTATAATTTTCCAGAGCAAATGACTTTTTTTTCCACCTCAAACCTGCTAGAGATTGGTGACGTTCCGTTTGTTTCCCATACAGACAAACCCACCCGCAAAGAAGCTTTGGAATATTTTCGGCGCGTACAGGAAAGCTGGAAGCTCAACCTTAAACTTTACACGGAGGTAAATTCGATGGGAAAACATGAGGATGAGTATGTGATTCATACTTCAAGAGGAAATTTTTTCGCGGAAGCGGTAATTGTATCCACGGGTTTTTACGACGTACCCAGAATGCTTGACGTTCCCGGAGAAGACCTGCCCAAGGTGAAACACTTTTACGATAGTCCACATCCGTACGTTGGGCAAAAAGTACTTGTGGTGGGTGCTGCGAATTCCGCTTGTGATGTCGCGCTCGAAACTTACTACAAAGGCGCCGAAGTGACCATGGCCATACGCAGTGACAAAATTTATGAAAAGACCAAATACTGGATCAAACCTAATATTGAAAACCGGATCAAGGAAGGCAGCATCAACGCTTATTTTAATACCACGGTCAAGGAAATAAAACCCGATTCAGTAATCATAAATACGCCAGACGGCGAAATGGAATTGGAAAATGACTTCGTTCTCGCGATGATAGGTTATACGCCCAATTTCGCCCTTTTTGAAAGGTTGGGCATTCCGGTAGATGAGGATAATCACAAACGACCCATTCACAACGCCGACACCTTAGAAACCCCATTGCAAAATGTTTATGTGGCAGGAGTGATAAATTCCGGGATGCAAACAAGTAAGCTTTTTATTGAAAATACCCGGGTTCACGCTGAGATGATCATCAATAGTTTGCTCGAAAACAAGAAGGAACTTACCAGCTAGGATTTGATAAATTTTTTTTGAATGTGCGACTCCCTATTGCGATACCACTTGTATTATAGACGGCGTTGACCATGGCCGCAATAGCCATACCCTGAGGTGCGTCACCAGCGACCAATGGAAATTCAGGAAGTATTTGCTTTCCAAAAATTATTTCGATTATTCTCCTACTTATTAGGTATTTCCCCCAGTTCCAACTGCGGACATCACCCTAAGGCATCGCTAATTTCATCCCAAGTTTTCGGTGCAAAACCCTATCCAATAAGGGTTCATTTCAGTATAGACCACTAGTATATACCGAATACTTTTAACCAGTGCTTTAACACGGAGCATATGTATAAAGTAAAACTAAACTTAACCACTATGAACAACACTTTGAAAATCCTTTTTGTCGCTATGACATGGGGAACACTTGTTACTTCCTGCTGCACACCCAGTGCAGTGATAGGAAGTGTCAACGGACCTTTAAGGCCGCAGGAAACCAATAACTGGTGCTGGGCGGGAGTCACCGAAATGATCGCAGAACATGAAGGACTGAGCGTCAATCAGTGCGATCTGGCAAATCACAGATTTGGAAAAACCAACTGTTGTGACTATCAAAACGATGGTCAACCGTGTCCCAAAACCAGCGATTGCAACAGACCAGGCTGGCCCGAACTGGACTACGTGGGTCTGAATTTTACCGCCATTGACAATGCCTTGAGCTGGTCATCCTTACGTAAGAGTATCTACTGTAATAAGGATGTGCTCGGATTTGGCTACGGTACCCCCGGTGTCGTAGGGCATGTAGTAACAATAAAGGGATACTTGGAAGTGAGCGGTACTAAATATGTCGTTATTAATGACCCTTGGGCTCCTTGTGAAGGCCAAGAGCGGTTGATCACGTACGAGGAGTATCAAGATCCTGCCGGGACCTCAACGCACTGGAAAACGTGGTATAAAATATCAAAGAAATAATCTGAAAATCATTATCTTAGAGTTATGAAAACAAAAACAATAATACTCACAATATGCTTGATTTCGACAACATTTGGATGGAGTCAAGAAAATTTGCGCGAAACCATTGATAAAGCCAAGAAGAACCTTTTGGAAGTTTTAGAGCGCTCAGAGGGCCAGTTTAACTTTGGCTTGGAAATGAGTCAGGTGCGCTCGGCAAATCCCGCCCAACCCATCCAGTTTACGGATATGGAGTTTGAAAACCTATTAAAATATGATCAAGGTAAAATAGACAAACTCTTAAAACCAACATACAAATTGGTAGTACCAATGATCAATAGCGGTCGTGTTATCACTACCATAAGTGTGGCCGAAAAGGAACAGCGCTACGAAGTTATAGAACTCATAAGCCAGAAATACACCAAAGATCTCAACGACCTTCCCATAGCGAAGGATGACGGTGGCTTTAGGGATCTTACCATTATAAATGTTCCCAATCTCAATGTTTTGATTTACAAGTTGGGCGAAAAGATTTTTACCGAGTACGGAGGAAGAAGCCTTAAGGAAGGTGTAGATACCCAACAAGTGATGCTGGAATTGAAAAAGGATGCCGAAGCTTTCGTGAAGCAATATGGCCGGAGGATTGAAGTAGGAACCTTGGTAGATTAATTTCAGTCAGATATATATTTTCAATCTGTAAAACAAGAAAAGCTGTACTTAAAAATGTACAGCTTTTTTAATTTGATAAATTTAGGAACGGTTTTCTAATGTGCAACCGCCTTTTTAATTCGGTCTAAAGCTTCTTTTATTTGATCGACACTGGCCGCATAAGAAATACGGATGCAATTTGAGCCACCAAAGGCATCTCCGGTAACAGTGGCTACATTGGCGTATTCCAACAAATACAGCGCAAAATCTGAAGCGTTGTTGATCGTAACTCCGTTGAGCGTTTTTCCAAAATAGTACGAAATGTTGGGGAACACATAAAATGCACCTTCCGGGGTGTTGCATTCAAAACCTTTGATATCTTTCAATAGATCCAGAATGAGCTCCTTTCGCTTTGCGAACTCATCGATCATAAACTGAATCTTGCTCACAGGAGCTTCCAAAGCCGTGATCACGGCGCGCTGTGCGATACAGTTGGCACCACTGGTCACCTGTCCCTGAATTTTGTTGCAAGCGCGAGCTAATTTCGTCGGTGCGCCGATGTAACCGATTCGCCATCCTGTCATAGCAAAAGCTTTCGCCACCCCGTTTACGGTGACAGTACGATCGTACATATCCTCAAACTGGGCCATACTTGCATGGTCGCCTACATAATTAATATGCTCATAGATCTCATCGCTTACCACAATAATTTCCGGGTATTTTTGAAGCACGTCTGCCAATGCACGGAGCTCTTCCTTACTATAAATAGAACCGCTTGGATTGCAGGGCGAACTGTACCAAAGCATTTTGGTTTTTGGCGTGATCGCTGCTTCCAGCTGTTCTGGTGTCATTTTGAAATCAGAATCGATGGTGGTTTCTACCTCTACAGGAACGCCTTCTGCAAGTTTAACGATGTCACTGTAACTCACCCAATACGGACAAGGCAGAATCACCTCATCACCGGGATTCAAACTCACTTGTGCAATGTTGTAAAGGGACTGCTTTGCTCCGGTTGAAACGACAATTTGGCTTCGGTCGTAAGTCAAGTTGTTGTCCCTTTTAAATTTGTTGATGATGGCATCTTTCAGCTCTACGTAGCCATCCACCGGTGTGTAGGCATTATAGTCATCATTCACCGCTTGTATGGCTGCATCCTTGATAAAATCGGGAGTATTAAAGTCGGGCTCTCCCAGACTCAGGCCAATGATGTCTTTGCCTCCCGCGCGTAGTTCACGGGCTTTTGCGGCCATCGCTAATGTAGCCGATGTTGCCAGGTTGTTTATTCGGTCAGAAAGTTGGTAATCTAGGGTTTTCATAAATGAAAAATTCGGTGGTTTGGTTAGGCTATTTGGATAGCTGGACGCATTCCCATTTCGCGTAAGTATTTAAAATGGGCGATGATCGCCTTGCGGGTGGTTTTATACTCGTTATAAGGCAAGTTGAATTCCTGTGCAGTTTCTCGTACAATTTTAGAAATTTTGGTGTAATGCACGTGACTGATATGCGGGAAAATGTGGTGTTCCACTTGATGGTTAAGCCCACCGGTAAACCAGTTGACGATTCGGTTTTTGGTCGAAAAATTCACAGTGGTGAACAACTGGTGAATAGCCCAGGTATTTTTCATATTTCCTGTTTCATCTGGCATCGGCATATCTGCTTCGTCAATTACGTGCGCCAGCTGAAAAACCACGCTTAGGATTACGCCAGCCGTATAATGCATGATGAAAAAGCCGATGAGTATTTTCCACCAAGAGATGTCTAGAATAAGCAGTGGTAGAACAATCCAAATGGTCACGTAAATCACTTTGGTAATGACCAGCTTTGTCCACTCGACAGTTGGATTTGGGAATTTTCCGTAAGACAGTTTACGTTTTAAATACCGTTTCATCTGAAGAAAATCAGTTGTGATCGCCCAGTTAAAGGTTAGCAAACCATATAGGAAAAGGCTGTAATAATGCTGAAAACGATGGTGGCGGTACCACTTGGCATGCTTCGAAAACCGCAGGACGCGACCTGCTTCCAGATCCTCATCGTGGCCATGTATGTTAGTATACGTATGGTGCAACACATTATGTTGAACCTGCCAGTTATAAACGTTTCCGGCGAGCACATAAATGCTGCTGCCCATCAATTTATTTACCCATTTTTTCTTTGAAAAAGAGCCGTGGTTACCATCGTGCATTACGTTCATACCAACACCGGCCATACCAACGCCCATCACAATAGTGAGGAGCAATTGTGCCCATCCCGGAATGTCTAGCGTAAGAAGCAAAAAGTAGGGTGCCAAGAAAAGACTGAACATCACGATTGACTTCAAATAAAGCTTCCAGTTGCCGGTTCGCTCGATCTGATTATCCTTAAAATACGTATTGACCCGTTTGTTTAAAGTTCTAAAAAAACGGGCCGAATCCACCCGTGAGAACTTAACTGTTGTATTTTCCATAGTAAAAATTACGCTTCCCGAAATAGGCACGGTGAAGCCAATTCAAAAATAAGACTATAATCCCTTTAGAAGCAGAACATGGCGCAATTTAACGCCACAAACGTTAAATTTGCTGCCCAAAAACCAGCCATGGAAACTATTCTTAAGTATTTCCCCAACTTAACGCCAGAGCAGAACGCCCAATTTAAAATGCTCTCCGACTTATATAAAGATTGGAATTTGAAAATCAATGTTGTTTCCAGGAAGGACATTGACGAAATCTACCTGCGTCACGTACTGCATTCACTGGCCATTGCCAAAGTACAGCCTTTCCTTCCTGAATCACACATTCTTGACGTGGGAACCGGTGGCGGTTTTCCTGGGATCCCCTTGGCGATTTTATTCCCGGAGACTCAATTTCATCTAATAGATAGTATTGGCAAAAAAATCAAAGTGGTCGAAGAAGTTGTTGCGGGACTGCAGCTAAAAAATGTAAAAGCAACTAATGACCGGGTAGAAAATGTAGCAGGGAATTATGACTTCATTGTAAGCCGTGCCGTGGCACAGATGGAAACCTTCGTACACTGGACGAAAGGCAAAATCGCAAAGAAAAGCAACCATCAGCTTAAAAATGGAATTCTTTATTTGAAAGGTGGCGACCTCACGAATGAACTTGCCATCTACCAAACTGTACAGGTTTACGACATTACAGATTACTTCAATGAAGACTTTTTTGAGACCAAAAAGGTAGTTTACCTGCCCTTAAAATTCAAAGGCTGAACCAAATGTTTCAGCCTTTGAATATAAAATTTTACAATATTCTTTTAGGATCGCAGCACGTGGTAGTACGTCTGGTTACACCGCGATCCAAAACTTTTGAGGTAGTTCCAAAATTGAGCCCCCAAAGATTTTTTAGATTCCTTGTGCTCAGCTATTAAATCTTCGCCCAAAGTTTCCAGCTTATCTTCAACGGCATTAATATCCCTGACCAGATACGTTTTCTGCCTAACCTTTCTTCGCTTTTCGGTTTGTAAATTAGTAACGGAGTATTTAATGGTTAAAATACCCATATTTGTGTTGTTTTCAAGTTCCTGCATAATCCTACTTCTTTATTATGCAAAAGTACAAAAAGCATTCCACAGCTCAACATTAAATTTACAATTACTTAACCTTAAATTTACATTAACTTCATAAAATACTGATAACGTGCTTTTTGAAATATATAATTTGTAATCTGCAAATACCTTCCAATCATGTGTAAATTGTATGATCATTCACGCATTTTGAGAATATGGCCACAATACGAAAAACGGTAACTGTCACCCAGAGGCAGGATTCTTTTATTAAATCACACTTAGCCGAAGGAGATTTCATCCATGAAAGCGAATACATTCGGGATTTACTGAGAAAGGAACAGGGGCGCCGCGAGCATTTTCTCGCCACAAAAGCTGCTATTGAAAAAGGATTTAATCGCGGCTTAAGTACGAAAAATGTCCTTAGCCAACGGATGGATTCAAAAAACACTTATAACACCAACATTTCACTGGCTGCTTTTCCACTTTCGGATAACCGATTCACATAACCCTTTAGGATACGCTCTGTATAATAACTGTCCTTCTGCCGGATCAAGTACGGTTCAAAATCCTCTACTTTTTCCAGTTGCTCTTGTTTGTCAACAAAACCATAACCTTGATACATTCCATTTTCCACCTGAACGAAACCATTTTCTTCCTCCGTCCGGCCTTCGGTGATCAAAATATAGTCGGTTTTTTGGCTTTCGCCCAAAGATTTTATCGCACTACGCACCCGCTTGTTGTATGGGGCAACCTCTTCCTCATCCACACAAATTCCGCAGCACTTTTTAATTTTATAATGTGAACAGCGGCCCGCACTTTCCTGCAGTCCACAAAACCGCGGACAAAGATTATGTGTCTCACACATACGCTCTAAAGCGGCAATGGCTTCGGCATACCCGTAATAATAGGCGATGGTATTTCCCGTCACCTTTTTCTTCATCAAAGCAAGCTGAATGATACCCCGCTGGTTTTCGTAAGGAATAATGCAATAAGGAGTTACCGGACGCTTTTGTGCCCGGTTGTGCTTGGGATAAATCGAAATTATATTTTCGGCCTCCACCAATAAAGCGACCAGTTCGCTACCGGTTTCCTGATGGTCAATGCTATACGTTTCCTGACCTAAGTGATATTCTTTATTCTTCTTGTCGTAAAAGTGACCAATGACCCGTTTCTTGATATTCTTGGCCTTGCCCACGTAAATCACCTTACCCTTTTCATTTCTGAAAAAATATACTCCCGGAGTGTCGGGCAGGCTATTGATGTCCTCGTGACCTAAATGCGGCGGCAATGTGGCCTGCCGGGATCTTGGATGCAAAAAAGAAAAAATGATAGCACCGTTTTTGTCCTCCTCCAAAATTCGCTGAAAAAGAATCACCGTCGCATCAGTATCTCCAGCAGCACGGTGGCGGTTGACCAGGGGAATTTTCATCGAGCTACACAACTTCCCCAAACTGTAGGAGTGGTAACCGGGAAAAACTTTTCGCGCAAGCCTAACGGTGCAAAGTTTTTTGCTGACGAAAACTTTTCCGGCACGTTTGAATTCTCCCCGTAGCACGTTGTAATCAAAGTTCACATTATGCGCCACAAAAACAGCATTTTTAAAAAAGGCGAAGAGCTCTTCCGCGATATCGGCGAAAACCGGAGCACCGGCCACCATATCGTTGTCAATGCCCGTAAGTCCCGTGATAAATGCCGGAATGATACATTCTGGATCAACCAGACTTTCAAAGCGGTCAATTATCTCGCCATCACGCAATTTGACGGCACAGACTTCGGTGACACGATTGCCATAAATACCGCCACCTGTGGTTTCGACATCGACGACTACAAATTCCTTTACAGGCTCCTCAACAATTTTCATACTTCAAAAATAAACTTTATTAGGACAAAATCCGTCTTCTTGGAATATTTCCTTCTTAAGTCCAGAATCTCATAAATTATCCTACCAAATTTCGAAGTCAATAATTCTTCCTGTTTCATATAGGTTTTAAAACGCCTTTAGTACCTCCCGTTTCTTTATTGAATTAAACTTGCTCCATTTGTATAATATGGTCATTATTATTGCGATATTAGACCATTAGAATACTTGGCAAAATGTCTTGCCCCAACCTGATTATCCAAAGAAAATATGGCGCTTAAAGTTGCAATTTCCCACAAGACCGAATACAAATATGATCGCAATATTTCCCTGTCCCCACACATTTTCAGATTGCGTCCCGCTCCCCACAGCCGCACGCCCATAGAGTCGTACAGCATCAAGATCAAGCCCGATAACCACTTTTTTAATTGGCAACAGGATCCTTTTGGCAACTACCTTGCCCGGCTGGTTTTTCCAGAAAAGACAGATGTGCTCTCCGTCCACGTGGAGTTAATCGCAGATATGAAAACCATCAATCCGTTTGACTTTTTTGTGGAAGAGGCGGTAGAAACTTTTCCGTTCACTTATAAGGACTCGTTAAACAAAGAGCTGCGCCCCTATCTTGAGATTGTTGAGGACGGCCCACTGCTCAAAGATTTCCTAAAAACCATAGATACCACTACCTCTAAAATCACCATCGATTTCCTCACGGAGCTCAACCAGAAACTTTATAGTTACCTCAATTATACGGTTCGTATGGAGCCTGGCGTTCAGCCCTGCGAGGTAACGCTCGAAAAGAAACTGGGAAGCTGCCGGGATTTTGCCTGGCTTCTGGTACAGGTCCTTAGACATTTGGGCCTGGCTGGCCGCTTCGTTTCGGGCTATTTGGTACAATTGAGCGCCGATGAAAAATCCCTTGACGGACCCTCGGGACCCGAGGAGGATTTTACAGACCTACATGCCTGGGCCGAAGTTTATGTGCCTGGCGCAGGCTGGATCGGCCTTGATGCCACTTCAGGACTGCTTACGAGTGAAGGTCACATCCCGCTGGCGTGTACGCCTTCTTTTGAGAGCGCAGCACCCGTTGAAGGTCTTACCGATTTTGCAGAAACCGAATTTTTCTACGAAAACAAAGTTACCCGGATCTTTGAATCCCCGCGGGTAACCAAACCCTACACCGATTCCCAATGGCAGAAAATTTATGACCTTGGCTTTAAGGTGGAGGACGAACTCCAGCAGAATGATGTACGATTGACGATGGGTGGCGAACCTACCTTCGTCTCGGTCGATGATATGGAAGGTGCCGAATGGAACACCGATGCTGACGGAAAACACAAACGCGATCTGTCCAGTACACTATCCCTAAAACTGATGGACCGTTTTGGAAAGGGCGGTATCCTGCATCACGCCCAGGGAAAATGGTATCCCGGCGAACCTTTGCCCCGCTGGGAAATCGGTATGTACTGGCGGAAGGATAAAAAGCCACTCTGGAAAAACCCGGAACTCCTCGGAAGCTTTTCCAAAGAATACGACTTGCCTGATAACTGCGCCGAAAACTTTCTAAAAGAACTCGCAGCAAACCTCAACCTGACCGATGAAACCATTGCTCCGGCCTATGAGGATGCTTTTTACTTCCTTTGGGAAGAAGGAAAATTGCCTGCTGACATCGATCCCAAAGAGTTGGAAGGCGAAGCCGCGTCAGTTCGCAACAAACTTTCTGAAATTCTCGAAAAAGGTTTTGATAAAAAAGTAGGATTTGTTTTGCCGCTGGCGAAAATTGATCAGGAATGGGTTACCAATCCTTGGGAATTCCGGCGGAAGCATATTTTCCTGATCCCTGGAAATTCTCCCGTAGGATTAAGGCTTCCGCTAAAATCGCTGATCGAAAAACCTGAAGTGGAAAGCCAGCCTATCCCGGAGCCTGACCTCTTTGAAGAAAAAGGTCCCCTACCCGATTATGACAATCTTTTCGAAGAAAAGAATACCGAAAAATCTTCGGAGTCCAAAAACCCTTTCGCCAGAACAGCTTTGTGCAGCGAAGTACGCGACGGTAAACTCTTTTTGTTTTTACCACCACTGGATGATGCACAAGCTTTTTGCCAACTCATTGCCGCTATTGAAGCGGTTGCGACAAAAATGAATGTGCCGGTCTTGCTGGAAGGCTATGACCCGCCACGTGACAACCGTATCGAAGTGATGAAAATCACCCCAGATCCCGGTGTGATTGAGGTGAACGTTCATCCTGCTAAAAACTGGGGCGAGCTTACCGAAAATACTTTGGCACTTTACGCTGATGCAAAAAGCTGCCGTCTCAGCACCGAAAAATTTATGCTGGATGGCAAACACACCGGCACCGGCGGCGGAAACCACGTTACCCTGGGCGGCGTTTCTCCAGCCGATAGTCCGCTGTTGCGCGATCCCAATTTACTGCGAAGTCTATTGACTTTCTGGCAACATCATCCCGGACTTTCTTATTTGTTTTCGGGAGCGTTCATTGGCCCAACAAGCCAGGCGCCTCGTGTGGATGAAGCCCGTTTGGAAAATCTTTATGAACTGGAAATTGCATTTAGCCAGATTCCGGAAGGGAAGGAAGTTCCGTTTTGGTTAACTGATCGATTGTTCCGTCACTTACTTACAGACATCACCGGAAACACCCACCGCGCGGAGTTCTGTATTGACAAATTATATTCGCCAGATTCTTCTTCCGGCAGGTTGGGAATTTTAGAGCTGCGCGCTTTTGATATGCCGCCTCACGCACAGATGAGTTTAATGCAAATGCTTTTGGTCCGGACGTTGGTCAGTTGGTTTTGGAAGAAACCCTATAAGCACGACCTCGTACGCTGGGGCACCGAACTGCACGACAAATTCCTTCTGGAACATTACGTTAAAGAGGATATCAAAGACATTGTGACTCAATTGAACGATGCCGGCTATCCTTTTAAACTGGACTGGTTTGATCCGTTTTTTGAGTTCCGCTTTCCACTTTATGGAATGGTCGAGATCAACGGAATGCATCTGGAACTCCGTGCTGCCATTGAGCCTTGGCACGTTTTGGGCGAGGAAATGACCGGTCGCGGTACTTCCCGTTACGTCGATTCCTCTTTAGAAAGGCTTCAGGTGAAAATCAAAAACTTTAATGACGATCGTTACGTACTGACATGCAACGGCGTACGTATTCAATTGAGTGCGACTTCCGTAAAAGGGGAATTTGTTGCCGGAGTTCGCTACAAAGCTTGGGACCCATATTCCGCATTGCATCCTACGATTGGAGTGGACACCCCGCTTGTTTTTGATGTGGTCGATACCTGGAACCAGCGCTCCATAGGTGGTTGTACCTATTTTGTTTCCCATCCCGGTGGCCGCTCTTATGAGACGTACCCCATCAATAGCCTGGAAGCAGAATCCCGTCGTATCAACCGCTTTTGGGAATTTGGCCACACGCCTGCCGAACAACAGGAGGTCCCCCTTGCACCGCAACCTTCCGGCGAAAAAACTTACGTTAGAAATGTTGAAAGAAAATCGGGATCGCCTACTTTTACCTATACAGAATTACCCGAAAATGAAGAGTATCCTCATATTCTTGATCTTCGGAAAAAAGCAACCCCCAAAGCTTAATGACCGCCAATACTAAATCTTGGTTTACTGACTATTTCTCTGGGTACACCTATGATGAAATGTTTACAGAAAGCCTGGATGTCAAGCCCGTATGGAAACCCTTGTTCGACCACTTTCAAAAGATGGGCAAGGATGGCATGAACATCCGGCAAGGCGAGATGGACTGGCTCCTCGCCGAAAACGGTGTAACCTACAATGTTTACAACGACCCCAACGGATTGAACCGTCCCTGGAGCCTCAACGTCATTCCCTACCTCCTCCAAGAAACCGAATGGGACTACGTACAAAAAGGGCTACAGCAGCGGGCGCATTTGCTCGACCTGGTACTCAAGGATATTTACGGCCCACGCAACCTGATCAAAAATGGTATTTTACCCTTTGAGATTATTTATGGCCACCGTGGTTTTTTACGGCAATGCGACCAAATTAAATACAACACCCAGCGACAGCTTCACCTCCACGCCGCAGATCTTGCCCGCGGCACAGATGGCCGGCTTTGGGTAGTAAACGACCGTACCCAGGCACCGTCGGGAATGGGTTATGCTCTTGAAAACCGGGCGACCTCCAAGCGGGTGTTGTCGAGTATGTTTAATGATTTGCAGATTCAACCGCTGGCTGGGTTTTTTCAGGCTTTTAGTGATCTGCTAATTTCGGCGGCACCAAATGGCAAACCCAATCCGTCAATTGTTGTACTGACTCCGGGTTCACATAATGAGACTTATTTTGAGCACGCCTATCTCGCATCATTTTTAGGTTATCCTCTGGTACAAGGCCACGATCTCGTGGTTCGCGACGGGTATGTCTGGATGAAATCATTAAAAGGATTAAAAAAAATCGACGTGATTTTGAGGCGTGTCGATGACGTTTATGCTGATCCTTTAGAACTTCGGGAAGATTCCCAATTGGGTGTGGCTGGCCTGCTCGATGTGGTAAGGCAGCAACACGTGAGCATTCTTAACCCCATAGGGAGTGGTGTTCTGGAAAATCCGGGATTGATTCCGTTTATGCCAGCTGTCGCAAAATATTTCCTAAATGAAGACCTGATCCTTCCGCAGATTGCCAGCTGGTGGTGTGGCCAGGAAAAGGAAAAAAATTACGTCCTTCAAAACCTGAATCAGCTCGTTATCAAACGCATAGACCGCACCAACCGCGAAAGCATCCACTTTGGTGAATATTTGACTACGGGGCAGCTTGAAGCCATTTCGCAAGAAATCAAAGCACAGCCCTACCGTTTTGTAGCACAGGAAAAAATTAGCTTTTCGACCACGCCTAACTTTCAGGACAACCATTTCGAACCGAGGAATATGGTCGCACGCGCATTTAGCATCGCCACACCTTACGAGTATAAAGTAATGCCTGGTGGCCTGGTACGCGTCGCCCCAGAGCGTGGAAAATTAAGAGTGAGCAACCGCCGTGGTGGGACCAGCAAGGATTTCTGGATTCTCGGCAACAGTTTCCACGGAAGCCCGCCAGACAACATTTACGACCGCAGCACGAAGACCGTCGCTTCAGGACTTGACGACTTGCCAAGTCTTACGGCAGAAAACCTTTTTTGGGCTGGCCGATATGTGGGCCGTCTGCTTAATAACGCCCGCTTTTTGCGTATGGTGCTCAAGCAGATGACTTCGGCGCGTTACGACAATAAAGAAAGTTGCTCAGTCAAATTACGGGTACTTTTTAAAGCGGTCACCCAATTGACCGGCACTTATCCCGGCTTTTGCAAACCGCCAAAAACCGGACCCGACCCAATGGATGCTCCGTTACTGGAAATGATTTCTGTGATTTTGGACCGGGATCGTGTGGGCAGCCTTTCGCAGACGATGCAGATGTTCTCAAACGCCTACTATTCCATCAGGAATCTGTGGAGCAACGATATGTGGCGGGTTTTTGAAAGTATCCTGAAATCCTGGCGGTCGCTGGAAAATGAAACCATTTTTTCCGAAGAAAAACTTATCAAAGCGCTTAACCAACTCATCACCCGCCTCATCGCATTTATGGGACTTATTGAGGAAAGCATTTTAGTTCAACAAGGTTTGCTGCTTTATTTCATTGGCCTTCAATTGGAACAAGCGTCATTAACCATTACCAAATGCCGCTCGTTGCTAGCTTTAAAATCGGGAAACCAATTGGAGCACGAAATCTTAGAAGCGCTGTTGCTGAGCCATGAAAGCCACAACATTTACCGCTACAGTTATAAATCACACATTCAGATAGAATCGGTTTTGCAGTTGCTTCTCAAAACTGAAAACTACCCGCGGGCGCTGAGTTATCATTTAAAACGATTGGGCAAGGATATTTCCCGCTTGCCAAAATCCCGTTCCAACGAAAACCTCACCTCGTATCAGAAATATTTTTTTGAGGCATACGCCAAATTGAAGCTGGCCGATATTGATAATCTTTTAGAGGTTGATCCAAAAAGTCCATATGTGCGCCAGAATCTGGACGAGCTTTTTGATGTACTGAGCGATCTGCTATTTGAGGCTTCACAGGAGCTAGGTAAAACGTATTTTGACCATTCGGATGCGCAAGATCAGCTGGTAAAGCCTAATTTTCCGTTATCATGAGAAGGTTTTCGGTTAGACATACCACCGCTTACAACTATTCTGGTCAAGTCAGTTCCTCCCAGAATATGGCTACGCTTAGGCCCCGGCCTTGTTTGGGACAGGAACTGCTGGATTATACAATCGAGATCAATCCGCAGCCCAAGGAACTTTCGGAACGGGTGGATTTCTTCGGAAACTATATAACCCGGTTTTCACTTCAGGGAAGACACCAAAAACTGGTGGTCACGACCAGAAGTAAACTCATTCGCGATTATGCGAAACTGCACGCGCAATTTTACGAGCCCAAATGTCAAGGTGTCCTTTTGGGTGACGCCCGGGATCAGCTAAAATCTTTCAACCCACAGTTGACCGAAGCCAAGCAGTTTATGCTTGAATCTATTTTTATTCGGAAAACAGGGGCATCGTTCCGGGAGTATGCCGCTAGGTCTTTTCAGGAGAACCGTTCTGTTTTTGACGCAAGCTACGAACTGATGCAACGTATTTATACGGATTTTGATTTCGTCCCCGGGTTTACCAACGTTTCCACGCCCATTCAAGAGGTAATGACTGAAAAGAAAGGGGTCTGTCAGGATTTTGCCCAAGTGGGAATTGCCTGCGTGCGGAGTATGGGAATTCCGGCGCGGTATGTTAGCGGTTATATCGAAACGGTCCCGCCTGAAGGTCAAGAAAAACTGATTGGCGCCGATGCGTCACACGCTTGGTTTTCAGTGTTTATACCGGGTTATGGCTGGGTTGATTTTGATCCTACGAACAATCAAATTCCAGGCGATCAGCATCTGGTTGTAGGTTGGGGCCGGGATTATTACGATGTGCCGCCCTTAAAAGGTGTTGTTTACGGAAGCGGAAAAAGCAAGCTCAAAGTTTCTGTTGATATCAGCCAACTAGCCGATGAAGCACCAAAATCATTTCAATAAAGTTTGGGTTTATTTCGACCAAAAAACATAAATTTGCCTTCCCCAAAAAAACATGGGTCATTAACTCAGTTGGTTCAGAGTGTTACCTTGACAGGGTAGAAGTCACTGGTTCGAATCCAGTATGACCCACGGAAATTAAAAGCAACCCCTTTCAAAATTTGATTTTGGAAGGGGTTTTTTTATTCATTGAAAGCACTTTGGGATTTTAACTTCAGTGAAAACAGAGGATATGACAGAGGACACAATATCAATTAGTGAAATATTAACTGGATTCTTTTCATTGAATTTTGCAAATTAAAACAGTCAATCCCAAAAATCATCTGGTTTGATATAGAACACGGTATCAATGAAATAAAGCATCCCATTATTAGTCAAAACATTTTCGTCGTGTAGGTCCTCAATTATGATACCCAGTTGAGGGTGCAGGTAATCATTCCTTCTTACATTCTTAAAGCCATTTGAAATAAGGAAATTTTTGACATCTGCAATATCGACAATCGTATCTGCCTTTACATAATTCTGCTGAACCACTGCATAAAGAACATCATCCAATATGTAAAAGCCTAATAATTGATATGCTGTATCCGAAAAGAAGTAATTATGCAGTAAAAGATTGTGGAAATAATCTTCCCAAGAAGCGTAATAGATTACATCATTAAGCTTGACCACCTGACTTTTGCCTTTAAAATAAACCTTCTGCTCGGCACCACTAGCCACAAAGTCGTCAAAAGGTATATCATCGAGTAATAGACCGTGAGATCGGGCAAAGGTTTTCAGTCGCGCTGCTTCTTGATCTTTGTTTTTGTGTTTTTCCTTAGCCAAAGGGCCTGTTCTCTCGCCGCTTCTAAGGTAACGGGCGACTGTCTGGATAAGCGCATCATAGCTTGCGCCGCTCTTTCCCGAAATGAGATGCTGTAATTCATATTTGGTTTGTTTTATATTCATTTGTCATTTCAAATTTCATCAAAAAATTTGATTATTGAGTTTTTGATTCAACCTAAGAAACTTATTATTTTTTCGGTTGAGAATTTCTGGTCCATTCACTCCCCTTTCCCAAACATCCGATAATACCATAACGCAGCAACACCACCCACCACCGAAAAACCAGCCAGCATCCAAAATACGTGTTCGTGACCGGTGGCGCCCGGTGAACTATCAAGCAGGTAGCCGATTGCAGGACCGGCAAAGATATCTGGGGTGTACCCAACAAGGGAAACGATTCCTACAGCCGTTCCGGTCAAGATAAGGGGAATTTGGCCACGCTCCATCACGGCATAATACAGTGCACGGGCGGCATAAACCCCGGTTGAGAGAATGGATATGGAAATGAAAAAAACAACCGTAGTTCCTGCATTAATAATTCCAGTGGCGAGGAGAACCGACCCAATAAATGAAATTAGAAAGCTTAAAAATAACCACAGGGTAGAGTTGGTACGATCTGCCAAAACACCAATGAACACGCCAACGACCGGCCGTACGAACAGTAAAAACGTACCCACACTGGCCGCTTGCACTTGATCGTATTGCATCACATCTTGGGCATACAACGAAAAGACATCGGTGACTTTATAACCCACATAGGCACAAAGAATGATCACCATCAACAACCAAGTCGCCGGAAGCCGAAGGACGTCACGAACCTGTGACATCGAGATTTTGTTGAGTATGATGTCCTCGGCCTTTTTACCAACTTTTAGGAAGAACCAAACCAAAACCCCAACCGTCGCAACGATTGCTGTACAGACAAAAATAACTTGGCGAAATGCGACTTTGTTTTCTGCGGTGGTTGCAACTTGGGGTTCGGATACGAGGAAAAGCGAGAAGATAAATACGCCCAGTACGCCCAGCAGCGCCCCGGCAAGGCCACGACCTCCATCCAAAAATCCGAACGCCCGGCCTTGTGCGGTACTTCCGCCCCAGATGCGGGTAGCCTTTATCATCGGCGCCCAAAAAAGAAATATCGTGGTAAACCCCCAATAGCCATACAGTATTTGCAGAACCACATAGCTTGGAAATGTAGCATACACCAGTCCGCCAAGGGCTGTCATCCATAGGGCAACTGCCATTAATTTCCGGGGCTGGTATCTATCGGCCAGCGGACCACCAATGAGGTACGAGACCATCGCCACGATCCCATACACCGAAAAGCAAATTCCCAGCTGAACATTGTCTAAAGCAAAAGCATCAAGCACAGTTGGCCTAAAAACACGCGAAAGCACAAAGGGTAAAAAGAAAACAGATTCGCCTGCCAAAATAAGCAAGGCTAAAAAATACCAGGGCAGTTTTTGTTCAGAAGTTGAGACGATGGTTTACGTTATTTCTATTGTTATTGTTATTATTATTATTAAAGGTATTGGTTGTTGTGGGTTTCCTGAGTTCTATCAAAAAAATTAATCCAGGATTTTCAAAATCCGTTCCAGTGCCATACCGCGGGAACCCTTGATCAGGACCGTGGAACCTTCCAATAAGGCTTCCAGTTTTTCTTTGGGATATGCTTCCGCGAAAGCATCAAAATCAGAATACTTTTCTATTGTTTCAGAACATACGTTTGTCTTTATAAAATTTTCACCCAATAGGAATACCTTATCCAATCCTTTCGCGGTAGCGAGATCAACGATGCTTTGGTGTTCTATCTCAGCATCAAGACCTAACTCGAACATATCGCCGAGCACGGCTATTTTTCGCGTAGCGGGAGTAACTTCCAAATTATTTAAAGCAGCTTCCATACTGGTGGGATTGGCATTGTACGCATCCAAAATGATGGTCGCGCTGCCAAGGGTAATCAATTGAGATCTGTTGTTCTGAGGTACATAATCAGCGATTGCTTGTTGAATCTGCCCTACCGGAACCTTGAAGTACAAACCAACGGCAGCGGCAGCGGCAATATTGACCGCGTTGTACTGACCTATAAGTTTAGATTTGATTTCGTGACCAGCCACCTCAACCGAAACAAAAGGTGCGGTGTCGCCATACTTAACCTGGACATTAGCGCTCGAATGGCTGCCGAAAACGAACTGTTCGATTCCATTGGCCATTTCCAGTTGTTTGGCATCATCGCCATTTACAATTGCCGTTTTGCCACGTTCCCGAAGACTGGCATAAAGCTCACTTTTGCCTTTTATGATACCTTCCACGCCGCCAAAACCTTCTAAATGAGCCTTGCCATAATTGGTGATGTACCCAAAATCTGGTTCGGCGATGGCCGTCAAGGCTTCTATCTCCTTGAGGTGGTTGGCACCCATTTCCACGATTCCCAAATCAGTTTCTTCGTTCATTCGCAGCAAGGTAAGCGGCACACCAATGTGGTTGTTCAAGTTGCCCTGCGTAGCAACGGTTTTGAATTTCCGAGAAAGCACTGCATTAAAAAGCTCTTTAGTAGTGGTTTTACCATTGCTTCCTGTGAGTGCTAGAATGGGTAATGCCAAATATTTCCGGTGGAAATGTGCCAGCCGTTGCAAAGTTCCCAATGTACTTTCTACCAAAATCATCTGGTCGCCATCGGTGTATTCCGCATCGTCAATGATAGCTTGATTTGCTCCAATTTCCAAAGCGGTTTTAGCAAACTTGTTTCCGTTGAAATTTTCTCCGCTTAGAGCAAAAAACAATTGTCCCGGCTTAAGTTTACGGGTATCGGTACAAACGCCATTGCTGGCCAGAAAAAGCTTGTGAAGTTTTTCGGTGGAAACGCTCATGGATTAATTTTGACTATTGCTGTAAAATTAGTTTTTGGTAAAAGGACTTCCGAAGAAATACCGAAATAAAAATGCCCCCAACGTTAATCAGGGGCATTCATCTATTTCGTTTGACGTATTATTAGTTCTTCGCCTTCTTTTTTCCATTGTTTTTAGAACCTACCCGCGACATCGCATTTCGGAATCCGATATCGTCAGTTGCCATGGTTTGTGGCATATATCGACGCTGTGCGGGATCTAACCAATATTCACGATCTCTCCAAGACCCGCCTTTATAAACACGGGCTTCATTGTCAATCAATGTGGTGCGGTCGCTACTTTGATCGTATTCCTTGATCAGTTCTCCATCTTGACCGGCCTGCACCTTGTTAACAGGGCTATCGTACATCCTGTCACTATCAGAATCAATTTGTGCAAAACTCTGGTAGTTGCGGCTCGATTGTTTGTCCCCGTCCCTATAGTCACGGTTATCGCTGGAGCTAAATTGCGTTCTCATGTAAGTATCGTCGTCATCAACGGGAATCTGCGCAATCTCGCCGGGAAGGTTTCTGGCGACAATCTTACCATTCTCAAGTGTATCATAAACCACATCGTCTGCAGTTAAAACCTTGACCGTTCCCTCTGCGGTAATTGCATTTTTAGTATAGACATTACCACGGTAATAATTGAAGTCGTTAAACTCATCATCAACGATGGGGCGGTAAACATCGGCTACCCATTCTGAAACATTACCGGCCATATCATAAAGGCCATAATCGTTGGGCTCGTAGGTCTTTATAGGTGCGGTGATATCTGCATTGTCATCAGACCAACCCGCAATTCCGCCATAATCTCCGTCGCCCTGTTTGAAGTTGGCCATCTGGTCTCCCATGGTACGGCGTTTTCCCGAACGGGTATAGTCACCTCCCCAAGGGTATTTTTTACGTCCCCTGTAGGAATTGTACTCGCGTAAGTCTGTCATTCCCAATGCTGCATATTCCCATTCGGCTTCTGTAGGCAGACGATAGAAAGTAGTATTGATGATACCGTCCTTCATCTGTACATAGAGGTCTTTGGCTTCGCCTGCGCCTTCATCGCCTTTTCCTTTAGGCGTATTCATTTTTTCACGACGTTCTGATGCCTTGCCCCCACGGTTGATCTCCTCGTCTCCACCGTAGGTTTTGGAAGGAGCCTGGAGATACGTATATGTATCAAAAGGAGAACCGGCATCTACATTGTAACGAGCTCCCTTTTCAGTATAGCCTTCTTCTTCCAATAGAAACTCATTGTATCTGTTTGTTCTCCACTTACTGAATTCCACTGCCTGAATCCAGCTTACCCCAACTACGGGATATTTGGCATATGCAGGGTGGCGCAGGTAGTTTTCGGTCATGGTCTCGTTGAAGCCGAGACGGTTTCTCCATACCAAGGTGTCTGGCAGGGCACCGCCATAAATATTACGGTACTTAGCCTGATCTGGTGGAAAAACCTTTTTCAACCAATCCAGATATTCGAGGTACATTAGATTGGTCACTTCAGTCTCGTCCATATAAAAGGACTGCACGTGCTGCTGTGTTGGGCTGTTGTTCCAATCGTGCATCACATCGTCCTGAACGCGACCCATCGTAAAGGTTCCGCCTTCTACGAACACGAGACCGGGAGCGGCTTCCTGCTCTTCATAATCTGTGTTGGCCTGAAAACCTCCGTTTTTATCGTTGATACTCCAACCGGTGGCCCTTGAACTGTTCTGATAGTCGTTGTTTCGACCGCAGCTGGTAAGGGCTACCATTGCTCCGCATAGAACGGCGACTCTGTAGAAAGGGATTAATTTCATGATTTTTAAGTCTATAAATGAAAAAATTTCGCTCTGCAATATAAACAAAGGATTGAAATACTCAACGAAGTGCTTGATTTTATCGTTGAAATGCAATTTTTAACGATTTATCCTCGTTCAAATGGTAAAACGAAGATATAAGTTTTTTAGTATTTTCAACTTTAAAAAGTGCCATTAACTTTTATACTTTGCGCTTCATAAATACGTTTATCCCTTAGAATGCAAAAAATATACCTATCCATACTCTTTTTAGGAATATCCCTAACTGCTTTTACCCAGACCAGATCGATTGAGATTACTTGGAATGATGGCGTACAGGTAGGTGCTGATGGGACCAGCAAAGTTATCCCTGGTTTTGAGGACACCCACTTTTCTTATGATGCCGTAAATAGTTTGCAGTATGTCAATCATTGGGAAACCTCAACCAATGCCGTAACAGGTGGGCAAATGACCAATATGGTGTATGAACCCATCACCATCCCTCAGTTGTTGGATCTGGATCCTGCATCCATTCCTGATTCGCATCAATTCGTAGTTGGCATCTCGCAAGCCAGGAACAAACGTTATCTGTATGTATCGCTAAGTCCCATAATTAAAGAAAATGGCCAAATCAAACGTTTGGTTTCCTGCGAAATTTCCTATATACAGAACCGTAACCGTCAACAAAAAAGTAATCTGCCCCGGTCAAACTCTGTTTTGGCAAGCGGTGACTTCTATCGCTTTTATGTGGACAAAACGGGAATTTTTAAAATGGACCGCAATTTTTTGAATGCGCTGGGAATGGACGTCAACAATATTAACCCTTCAAACCTCAAAGTCTATGGCAATGGTGGGGCGATGCTGCCGTTGCGTAACCGCGACAATACTGAATTTGACCTGCGCGAAAATTCCATACAAATAGTAGGCGGAGAGGACGGAAGCTTTGACGGAGGGGACTATATTCTTTTTTATGGCGAGAGCACCCGGCAGTGGAATGCAGAAAGCCAGACTCACGTCAATGCTTATGATGATCAAAGTTATTATTATGTAACTGCCAGTGGTAGTGCCGGAAAAAGGGTACAGCCCTTGGACCAACCTGTTGCTGCTGCAGACCTCAGCTTCACGACCTTTCAAGATTACCAGTTTCACGAGGAGGACAATGACAATCTGGTACGTCTGGGCCGAAGGTGGTTTGGCGAACGCTTTGATTTTGAACCTGAAGGTTCATTTTCTTTCAATTTCCCCAATCTGGTGACGGCAGAGCCTGTTGATATCCGCGTGCTGGTGGCAGCAATATCAGATTCTCCCACATCCTTTTCGTTAAAATTAAATGATGTGGATGTCACGACCTTGAGCCTTAGTGCTATCTCCGATGCGGTTTTGGTTCGGGACCGGTCCTATAGTTCGTTTAGCGCTCCATCGATAAACCCGGCGGTTTCTGTTTCTTCTGAAGAGATTGAGATTCAGCTTTCCTACAACAACAATGGGAACCCTTCCAGCCAAGGCTTTCTTGATTATATTGGTTTGGAAGCCACACGGGAACTGCGGGGAACAGGTGACCAGATCGCTTTCTTCAATAGGGAATCCGCAGTAAATTCCGGTATTGGTGAGTATGTAATTGACGATGCTAGCAGCATCGGTAGTGTTTGGGATGTTACCGATCCTATAAATATTTCATTCGTAGCAAATCCCGATAGTGAAAACACGTTGAGGTTTAAAGCCAATCTTGGCAACCTAAGAAAGTATGTCGCGATCGATCCTTCAGACTTTTATATTCCGCTGCGCGAAAGGGGGAACACCCGGGTTACCAATCAAAACCTGAAAGGAACGATATTCAATGAAGGGGCAGTGGATTATCTGATGGTCACCAACGATCTTCTGAAACCACAAGCAGAACGTCTGGCCCAACACAACCGTACCTATAGAAACCTGAATGTCAAGGTAGTCACGCTTCGTGAAATCTATACCGAATTCAGCAGCGGAAAGGCAGACATTGGGGCTATCCGGAACTTTGTGAGGTACATATATGAAAATGCAAGCTCTCAGGAAGAGCGTTTAAAATACCTGTGCCTCTTTGGAGATACCTCTTTCGATTACAAGGACCGTATCAGGAACAACAACTTGATGGTGCCTACCTTTTATACCTACGCAAGTTTTTCCAGAGGGAATTCATACATGAGCGACGATTACTTTGGCAGCCTCGATCCGGACGAAGGTATAATTGAAAATGGCAGTCCGGCAGGCAATGGTGGTCAGGACCGTCTCGATATCGCGGTAGGCCGCATCCTCGCAGACTCTCCCCAACTGGCCCGGGAGGTTGTTGACAAGATCATCCTTTATGATGCGCCCGAAACCCTGGGCCGGTGGCATAACAATTTTGTGCTTGTCTCTGATGATGTTGACAATGCTTGGGAACATACTGAACTTCAGACCACCATTGATGCCCTTGGCGACGATATTCAGGAAGCCAAACCGTTTATCAATGTTATCAAAATTCACAGCGACTCCTACAGGCAACAATCCTCTGCCGGTGGGGAGCGCTATCCCGAAGTTAACGATGCCATCAAGGATGCCATAGAAGTAGGTACACTGGTACTCACCTATCTTGGTCACGGCGGCGAAAACAACCTGGCTTCAGAACTTATCTTTACGCGCGGCAATGCACAGGAAGTGAATAACCCAGGGAGACTGCCGTTAATCATAACCGTAACCTGTGAATTCACCCGCTTTGACAGTCCCAACCGCCCTGCTGCCGGCGAGGAGCTGTTCTGGAACACCGATGGCGGTGCCGTGGGGCTTTTGGCCACAACACGTGAGATTTCGGTGAGCCTGGGCGTAACCTTCAACCGCGAGCTGGCCGAGCGCCTCTTTGCCATTGAGACCAACGAAATCAAGAGTGTCGCAGAGACCTTAAGACTGACTAAAAATGGCATTGGCAATTCACAGCGGCGAGTTATTTTCTTTATTGGCGACCCCGCGATGAAACTGGCTTTTGCCGAACCCTCTGTCCGCCTAACTGCTATTAACGACATTCCATTAAGCGATGATTCTCCTGCGCTGCAAGCTTTGGGCCGCGTCAAACTATCAGGAGAAGTGGTCGGGCCGTCAGGAACGGTACTCAACGACTTTAACGGTACAGTGTCCTCCACACTTTACGATAAGTATATCGAAAGGCAAACGCTGGCCAATGATGGTACAAGAGGCGCCAATAATGAGCTATTGATACTTGATTTTCAGGCGCTGGGAGCCATTTTATACCGTGGTCAGGCTTCGGTGACCAATGGCACATTTGACCTGAATTTTGTGGTGCCAAAGGATGCATCAATTCCGCTGGGCAATGGCCGGTTGAATTTTTACGCCGTAAGGGAAGGAACCAATGAAGACCGCGCCGGCGCAAATGAGGAAATCAGGGTGGGTGGCCTGAACACCGAAGCACCGGAAGACAACGAGGGGCCGCTGATTGAGCTTTTTATGAACGACGATTCTTTCGTGAACGGTGGGATTACCAACGAGTCCCCCTTTCTTTTGGTAAAACTGGAAGATGAAAACGGGATCAACACCGCGAGCGGAATAGGTCACGACCTCACTGCAATCATTGACGGTGACGAGACCAACCCGATCATTTTAAATGATTTCTACGAAAGCGCAACAGACGATTTTAGGCTGGGGGAAGCCATACGGAAACTTCGGGATCTGAGTCCCGGTCTGCATACGGTCACCGTTAAGGCTTGGGATACCTACAACAATTCCTCCACCGCAGATTTACAGTTTGTGGTCGCTTCCGAAGGAGGTATTATTTTAGACAACGTACTTAATTATCCCAATCCCTTTGTGGACTATACCGAATTCTGGTTCAACCACAACCGTCCCTTAGAACCCTTGGATGTGCAGGTTCAGATATTTACCGTGACCGGAAAAGTCGTCAAGACCATAAATCAGAATATCACTACCAGTGGCTTCCTTTCGCGCGAAATCGTATGGGACGGTCGGGACGATTTTGGCCAGCGGATAGGAAAAGGGGTCTATGTGTACAAGATTACCGTAAGATCAGCGTTAACTGGTAAGCAGGTAGAAAAAACCGAGAAATTGGTAATCCTGTAATTATTAACATTTATATTTGTCAACATACGCAGCCATACAATGATTAAAAAAACACTTACGCTAGTCCTAGCTATAGCAGCATTGCATTTTTCGCACGCCCAGACAGACAACGAGAGAAGGGTAATCACTACGGGAGTCCCCTTTTTATTGATAGCAGCAGATGCGCGTGCAGCAGGACTTGGTGATCAAGGGGTAGCGACAAGCCCTGATGCTTACAGCCAGCAATGGAACCCAGCAAAATACGCCTTCTCTGAACTGCAATCAGGAATTGGCCTGACTTACACGCCGTACTTGAGCCAACTGGTCAACGATATATTTTTGGGACAGGTAACTTATTTTAACCGTTTTGACGACAGGAGCGCAATAGGGGCAAGCCTGCGCTATTTTAATTTGGGTGAAATTGAAGCTATAGAGAACGCGCAACAGATTGAAAATCCATTAATACTCAATCCCAATCAATTTACATTTGATGTTTCCTATAACCTGCGGTTGGGCGATCGGTTTGCGATGGGTGTGGCCGGGCGCTATCTACGCAGCGATTTAAGGCTTCAGGTGGACAACGAGGATGCCTCTGCAGCGAGTACTTTTGCGGTGGATATTGCCGGATATTACCAGTCTGAAGAAGTGCCCTACAACGATTTTGACGGTAGATGGCGCGCAGGATTCAACATTAGCAACATTGGCCCCAAATTTAGGTATGATGATGCCGGCCAAGAAAATTTCCTGCCCACCAATATGCGGCTGGGTGGTGGTTTTGACTTTTTGCTTGACTCTTACAACAAGGTTTATATAGGGCTTGAGTTTAACAAACTGCTGGTTCCTTCCCCGCAGGACTTCAACGGGGACGGCGTCATAGACGGTACCGATTCTGCTCAGTATAACGACATCGGTTTTATAAGTGGTATTTTTCAATCCTTTGGCGATGCAGACGATGGTTTCAGCGAGGAGATCAAAGAAGTGACCTATTCCATTGGAGCAGAATATGTATATGATGACGTATTCTCCTTGCGCACGGGCTATTTTAACGAAAGTGACCTTAAAGGAAGCCGAAAGTTTGCCACCCTGGGCCTTGGCTTTGAATATTCTGCCATTGATATTGACATCTCTTATTTGTTCTCTACCTCAACCGTACGGAACCCTCTGGAAAATACGTTGCGCTTTGGTATTACCTTCAATTTTGGCAATGAATATGTCGAATATTAAGATCAACAGCAGGAGTATTAATTTTGGAATATGAAAAAAATTGAAATTCCTGCATCCCTCTACATTTTTGAGAATACCAGTGAACTTCCGGAAGCTGTTCAGGGGTTGATGCAACGTGCCGCCGAAGCTCGCGAAAATGCCTATGCCCCCTACTCCAACTTTCAGGTAGGCGCTGCCCTGCTTCTCGATAACGGAAAAATAATCAAAGGTAACAATCAGGAAAATGCGGCTTATCCCAGCGGACTCTGTGCCGAGCGCACGGCATTATACTATGCAGGAGCCAAGTATCCCGACGCTGCAATTGTTGCCATTTGCGTCACCGCATCCGGCAAACATAAATCGTCGGAAATACCCATACCACCCTGCGGTGCGTGCCGTCAGGCCATAGCTGAATATGAAGTGAAACAGAAATCGCCGGTGGCGATCTACTTTATGGGAAAACAGGGGAAGGTAATGAAAAGCGATTCGCTGGAAAATTTGTTGCCGGTTTTATTCACCCAGAATTTATTGGGAAAATAAGCATACACCTTCTCGGACCGTTATAATTGTCTAGTTTTCTTGATTAATCTTCTCATCAATCATTAAGGAAAGTTCTTCTTTGAGCTCTAATGGCATACTTTTAATGTCTGCCCTAGCAATAGCTTCTGTAAGCTTAGTATTCTTCGCACTGTGCTTCTTGCAGCTCTTACAATGCATCAAATGTAATTTAAACCTTACTATCTCAATAAGATTTGCGTCTTCGTATTGAGCTTTATCACAAATATGTCCAGCTTTCTCACAATCCAAAAACAACTTCATTATAAATCTCTTTTTTATTTTAACCAACTATCATCTAAGCAAGCCATTAGCGAGGTACGTGCCCGATGTATGATTACCCATAGATTCGACGGGCTTATACCATAATCCTTACAAATGATCTCTGTATCCTGCTCGTCGATGGTCTTAGCCTTAAAAATTGCAGCTTGACGTTCTGAAAGCTGATCGATACAACTAAAAATAGCCAAACCTAATTCTTCATTCTCCATGACATCCTCCGCGGTAAGTTCCATAATGTTGGCCACTTTATCTTCCATCCAATTACCTCCATCATCAGAGTCCTTGAAGTCCATCCTAACTTCGGCACGCCCCTTTCTAGAATTACTCTTGCGGTAGTGATCTATTATTTTACGTTTTAAAATAGCAATCAACCAAGTTCTTTCTGTCGCTTCTCCCTTAAAATTAACCTGAGATTTTAGCCCTGCCAAAAATGTTTCAGATATGAGATCGCGTGCTATTTCTGCATCGCTTACCCGGGTGATTGTGTAATTATAAAGATAATCAGAGTATTTTGCCACCCACTTTGTGGGGTTGATTGCATTAGCCATAATTCATATTTGTATTACTTGCAAAGTACATAAACGGGAAGAAATCCCGGTACAATTTTACAGTAAAATAGGCTTCGATTTATCTAAAAAGCCGTATATGAATCCTCACTTTGACCTTATGAAATGAGCATTACAGAATACTAAAATTATTCTCACACAATGATCACATAATTATCATAATCAGGCAAAGAAAATTAATTATTTTTGAACGTCAAAACTTTTATGGAAACATTAAACTTCAGGTTTGTAATAATCATTCCCGCCTTTAATGAAGTCAAGTTCATTGGGCAAACCTTACGATCCTTAGCCGAGCAAACCTTAAAACCCAAAAAAATCTTAGTAGTCGATGACGGAAGTACGGATACCACGGTAGCCATTCTCCAAGAGTTTTCAGCAAAATATGACTTCATCGGTTATATCGAAAAAGGTGGCGATGCCCATCATCTTCCCGGCAGTAAAGTCGTACAGGCATTTAATTACGGCCTAAAAACACTTAACAGCGACTTTGATATTATCTGTAAGTTTGACGCAGACCTGATTTTCCCAAAAGACTACCTGCAGACCCTCGCAGAACATTTTAAAGAAAATCCTAAAGCCGGAATGGTTGGTGGCTTTTGCCACGTTGAAAAAAATGGCAACTGGGAATTGGAAAACCTGACCAATAAAGATCACATTAGAGGCGCTCTTAAAGCCTATCGAAAATCCTGTTTTGATCAAATAGGCGGCCTCAAACCGGCTATGGGCTGGGACACGCTCGACGAACTCCTCGCGCAGTACCACGGTTGGGAAATCCTTACCGATGAGACCCTTGCCGTTAAACACCTCAAACCCACCGGGGCAACCTATTCTGCAAAGGCCAAATACAAACAGGGCACCGCCTTTTATCAGATGCGTTACGGCTTTAGGCTTACCGCGATCGCTTCCGCGAAATTGGCGATGCGAAAGAAAAGCCTGCAATTTTTTAAAGATTATATGGCGGGTTATTTCAAATCAAAAAAAGAAAACAAACCCTTTTTGGTCACCGAAGAAGAAGGAAAATTTATTCGCGGGTTGCGGTGGCGGAAGATCAAGGAAAAGCTTTTTTAAAGTTCTCCATTTTGGTTTTTGCTCAATGCATTTGCAATGCGATCAGTATAAATATCACCAGAAAATGCCTTACCAAACATTGAGAATAAACGACTTTCTCTAGAATGGTGTTCTTAAGTGCAAAGACCACCAAAAAGATAAAATGTATAATACCCAACGCGCCAAACGCATTAGACCATGTAAAGTAATAGCAGAGACCAGCCATAACTAAACTTACTCCCAGCATCAAGCTGGACGCCAATAACCAATGTTGTTGTTTAGATAAGACAAGAACCGGCCGAACCGCAATAAAATAGATCGATAAAAAACTAATCAAACCGAATCCGATATTAAAAAGAGCACTATCGTCCTGCCCTAAAAAAACAGAGACCAATGCAGCGAAAAGAAGAACTATTTCAAATTTTGGCCAATTTCTGATCTTAAAGTCATTTGAAGCGTCCAAGAGGATATTTTAAACTTTCAAAAATACACTTTTCAAATTCACGTAACCCTACGATGAACAGTCCTTCAAACAAATTGTATCCCGTGCTCTCCGCAAATTTTAGCAACCTTTTCAAAATCTGGTGGGCCAGCGGGTAGTTCAGCTAACTTCCTAAACATCGTTTCAATGCCTGACGGAAATGCCGAGGTGATCATTTTTGCCTTTTCGGTTCCTACTACCTTCCACGCGTGTGGAATATTTTTGGGTGCAAAAGCAACGTCTCCCGCTTTTAGAACGGTCGTCTCACCGGCAACTGTGATAGCCACCTCCCCTGTGATAACCCTAAAGATTCATCCTCTTCAGTGTGCACGTGCGGCGGAATGCCAACCCCGGGCTGAACATTGTCCACCCATTCTGTAATCTGATTGCCCGTATCGGCGCCAACAAGCTTGTGGGTTTGAATATCCCCGATCACATTGAGCATTTCACCTTCCTTGTCTTTGATGATTTTTGGATTTTTTAAAACTGGCTGTTGCGCTGTCGTGGCGGCGTGAAAAATGTTGGGCATAAGGGTCATTCCCAGCCCAAAACCGGATGTCTTTAAAAAAGTCTGTCTGTCCATAATGTTGTTTTACAGCAAGATAATGGAAGAGGTCATCTGCTCCCTTTGGAAAAAGTCGTGATTTCCTTAGATTTTTGGAAGTTTTACTGCTGACGGATCATCGTAGGCGTGAGACCGGTATGTTTCTTCAGGAAATAGCTAAAATAATCAGCGGAAGAAAATCCAAGCTCAAAACAGATTTCCTTGATGGTCTTACTAGATAATTTCAGTTCCCTTCTGGTTCGCATGATGTGTTGCTCGGTGATGACCATCTTGGCATAGACACCTAGAACTTCTTTCACGCATTCATTCAGATACTTTTGGGATACGTTTAGTTGTTTGGCATAGTCGCCTACCTCGTGCGTAGTATTTACCTGTTTATCAACCAGCTTCTTAAAGTTGTAGACCATATTCTTTTTGGAACTGTTTTCTGCAAATACAGATTTTATATTGCATTGCCCGTCACAGTACACAAAGAAGGTATTGAGCACGGAAAGGATCGCCTCTTCCCTCTGTATGCTGATCCTTTTTCTCAACGACCTGCCAGTTCTGCCTGGGGTGGAAAAAAATACGTATTTTGCGACTTCCTCTAGCCTTTGCCCATCAACGGTCAACGACTCGACAGGCTCCTTTATCCAACAAATCGCATAATTTTCAGGTTTTGCTTTGGAAGTTGATCTTCCGCTCAGTGGAGAAATAGTAACAGGTTCTGATTGCATCGTGGGCGAAAGATTGATTTGGCCTTTAGAAATAAGCTCAAAACGATGAAAATCAAAATATTGACCTATAGGGCAGCCCTTACCAAATAAAAGGATCAATCCAAAACTTCACCCAGCACTTTGCCAGTCAACCCATTGGGAAACTCAATACCCAGCAGGGCCGCAATGGTGGGAGCTATGTCAGGGATAACGGTGCGCTCAAAAGTGCTGCCCTTGTTTATTCCGGCACCGTAAAATAACAAAGGCGCGTGGGTGTCATAACTAAAACCACTGCCGTGGGTAGAGCCGGTCTTACCATAACTGATGTAGTTGGGATCGAGGACGATAAATACATCACCGCTCCTTTTTTGGTGAAAGCCGTTTTGAATCAATTCCATTATTCCGGTAGTATAACCGGCGTTTTGCAGTTGGTCACGGGTGTACACTTTGTCAACGTGGTCAAATTTTAAGATTTCGCGGGCCAATTCTGCTTCTAATATTGATGGATCAATTTCGGCGGCTGCCAAAGCTTCGTAATCAAAGAACACCTGATAATTGGAAAGACTTTCAACCAGTTTTTTCGAACCGTATTTTCTTTTTAATAAATTATCTACAGAATCCCGCAAGGCGCCGTTGTCAAAATAACCTGCCGGTATTTTCTGACTCGCCAAATAAGCAGGTACGTCCACCGCACCGTGATCTGCCGTAAGAAAAACGGTGTAATTCCCTTTGCCCACTTCCTTATCCAGAGCTTTGAGCAGTCGCGCAAGATCAGCGTCCAGCCTGATGTAGGTGTCTTCAACTTCCTTGGAGTTCACCCCAAAGTTATGCCCCACATAATCCGTACTGCTGTAACTTACCGTTAGGAAGTCTGTGTCCTGATCCTTACCCAGTGCTTCTGCCTTGAGGGCCTCAATGGCAAAATCTGTGGTCAACGAATTTCCGTAAGGGGTGGCTTTTATGATTTCATAACCGCCGTTCTCCTTACTCAGTTTTTTCAGATCGTATGGAAAAGTCCCTTTTTCCTTTCCACGGAAACCACCTTCAAATTTATTTTCGTCAGAACCGCTTTCGACATAACTATCAATATCCCCGAACGTGTCCCATAATTTCAGATAAGATTTCGCTTTCGCGGAAGCGTTAAAATCCTGCACCCATTGTGGAAGCACATCCATATAAAACGAGCTGGTGATCCACCTGCCCTCGTCCCGGCCGTGAAACCAATACGCCGCATTGGCGGTATGACCCGCCGGAAGTATACTGCCACGGTCTTTGAGCGAGAGACCAATAGTTTTGCCGCGCATCTGCGTATGCAGGCGGTTTTGATCGGTTATAGTCGTGGTTTTCATGTGGTGAGGCGACATTTGTCCCGCGTCACTACTCGTACCCACCGAAGTCACCGTGCTATCTTCTGCACAGTACACCCCTTTCTTTTCAAATTTATTGTACCAGTTGTTTGAAATAATGCCGTGTACCGCAGGGGTAGTCCCGGTAAAAATACTGGCGTGGCCCGGCCCGGTATAAGTGGGTACATAATTAAAATGGTTGTTCTTGCAATTGAAGCCTTCGTACATCAACCGTTTAAAACCCCCATCACCAAACTGGCCCTCAAATCGGGTCAAATAATCATATCGCATTTGATCAACCACTATGCCCACCACCAGCTTTGGTTTTACAGGCCTTACGGATTTCTTCTGGGCAAAACCGAAACAAGAAATTAACGTGATCAGCAGATAAATCGGAGTTTTTTTTGTTGTGGCCATTGAGAGTGGGGTTAAAACCTCAAAATTAAAGCTTCTCAACAGAATAAGATTACGTTAAAGTTAAATACGCTTGCGCGCTATTTTTCCTATTTTTAACCTCGAATAATCCACTATGAGCTACCTCGAAAATATTGGCCGTTACTTTCTGATGATCAAAGGTGTTTTCCTAAAACCCACTAAAACTTCGGTACTGCGTGTTTTGATCTTTAAGGAAATTGACGACCTTATTGTAGGGTCTCTGGGAATCGTGGCTTTTATATCGTTTTTTGTGGGTGGTGTGGTCTCCATACAGACAGCGCTGAATATGGATAATCCCTTAATTCCCAAGTCCCTTATTGGTTTTGCCGCAAGGCAATCAATCATTTTAGAGTTTGCCCCAACCTTCATTTCAATTATAATGGCTGGGAAAATGGGTAGCTTCATCACCTCTAGTATTGGTACAATGCGGGTAACAGAACAAATAGATGCCTTAGAAGTTATGGGAATCAATTCACTGAATTATCTGGTGTTCCCCAAAATTATCGCGATGCTATTTTATCCCTTTGTTATTGCCATCGCTATGTTTCTTGGCATTATGGGAGGATTTCTCGCTGCTGTTTATGGTGGTTTTTCTACGGCAGACGATTTTATTGTTGGTCTTCAAGATACATTCATACCGTTTCATTTGGCGTATGCATTTATCAAAACATTTGTATTCGCTATGCTCTTGGCAACCATTCCCTCCTATCACGGCTATTATATGCAAGGTGGCGCCTTGGAAGTGGGTAAAGCCAGTACCACAAGTTTTGTATGGACCAGTGTCGCCATCATCCTGGCAAATTACATACTAACCCAATTACTCCTGAGCGCATGATCGAGGTCAAGAACTTAAAGAAATCCTTCGGGGACGAAATGATCCTGAAAGGGGTCACCACAACCTTTGAGAAAGGAAAAACCAATCTTATCATTGGCCAGAGTGGTAGCGGGAAAACGGTTTTCTTAAAATGCCTGTTGGGATTATTTCGGCCTACCGAAGGGCAGATCGTTTATGACGGTGAGGCGTATTCTGATTTTTCTGCGGAAGAACAACGTGAGCTCCGCGAGAAAATGGGAATGGTCTTTCAGGGCAGCGCGCTGTTTGACAGTATGACCGTTGAAGAAAATATTATGTTTCCGCTCAAAATGTTTACCAAACAGAAGAAGAGCGAGCGTCGAGACCGTGCCAACGAAGTCATCAAGCGGGTCAATTTGCTCAATGCCAATAAAAAACTTCCGTCAGAAATAAGTGGCGGTATGCAAAAACGGGTGGCCATTGCCAGGGCAATTGTGACCAACCCCAAATATCTTTTTTGTGATGAGCCCAACTCGGGGCTTGATCCTCGCACGGCCACGCTCATTGACCAGCTGATCCAGGAACTGACACACGAGTACCAGATCACCACGATGATCAATACCCATGATATGAACTCCGTGATGGAAATTGGTGAAAAAATTATTTTCCTTCAAAAAGGACATTTAGCTTGGGAAGGTGATAAGGACGAGATTTTCCGTACCGATCACGAGGACGTTACCAACTTTGTTTACTCGTCAGACCTGTTTAAAAAGCTTCGGGTGGCAATGAACGAGGATGATCATCGCTAAGTGTTAGTAGTTCCTAACAACTACCGTGTCCATTTTAAACTTCACTTTTAGCCACTGTCCCAGTTTCTTTTGTTGTGCTTTTTGCTGTTCGGCAGTTAGTCCGAACTTCCATTCAACTAGAAAAACCGGAATGGTATCACTTTTCTTAAAATCTGAATTTACTGTATTGGCATATCCAAAACGAGCGAGGTTTTCATATTGAACCGCGACTTCCTGAGTAAGGTTTTCAAACGGAAGCTCTGAAGCGCGAAGACGGTTGAGTTCACTTTCCAGCAAAAGAATCTGTTCGTTTTTATCAGATATTGCCTGCTGGTTGTTGGCATACAGTTCTTCTAAAATACCACTTTTTACCTGGTTGCTTAATTGTTCTGCAATCGCCGAACTTTGATCTGCCCCCTGATTGATATGGAGTTCTGCTTCTGCAAGTTTGGGATTACCGGCAAAAGTTTCCTTCCATTTGGCTATAGTTGATTTTGGAACCAAGTTTCCGATAAGGAAAATCTCTACCCGTTTCTCCTGAAAATTGACATCAGGATTGAGAATGGATGTGCCTTCGTATTTGATGTTCTCTTCAACAAACTGGCTGGCCTCGTTTTCAAAAACCTGTTGTTTGTACAAATTGTAAAAAAGAAACATACTCGGCACCATCACAACAACTCCTATAATTGAAGCCATCTGGCTAATAAACCTTCTCCTTTTGGAATTGGCATATTTAACCATCGGAAAACCCAGTAATTTGGAAACCACAAAGGTCGAAAGCGCGATAAACACCGCATTGATCGAAAAGAGATAAAGCGCTCCCGTGGCATAGGCACCGTTGCCAATAGCCAGGCCGTAACCCACCGTACAAAGTGGCGGCATCAAAGCTGTGGCAATCGCCACACCAAAGATAACACTGGCAATAGTTCCCTTTTTAGTCTTGGCCACTATCAAGGCCAAGCCGCCAAAAATAGCGACCAAAACATCTAAAATCGTTGGATACGTTCTTCCCAAAAGCTCTGAATTATCCGCTTTAAGCGGAATGAGCAAGAAGTAAATAAAGGCTGTTAGCACACTGAGAGAGACCATTACGGCCAAATTTATCATTGACCGCCTAAGCATTTCCACATCATTGATCGCTAGGCTTAATCCTGCGCCAACGATAGGCCCCATTAAAGGCGAAATCAACATCGCACCGATAATGACCGCAGTGCTCCCAACATTCAACCCGATACTCGCCACAAATATGGCAAATATCAAAATCCACGCATTGTGTCCTTTAAAAGAAATGTCCTTCTTGACCGCCTCTATCGTCGAATCCCTATCAGTATCCTCCCGAATATCCAGCAGTTCAGACATAAAGCTCTTGATGCTTTGCCAAAGGTTTAGCGCGTCTTCCTTAACGGCTTTTTTGGATTCTTCCGGCTCTGGATTCTTCTTATTTAGGGATTCTTCCATTAATTAGTTCAGGGTTTGGGGTTAGGGTTCAAGGGTCAATGTTCAAGGTTCAAGGTTCAAGGTTCAAGGTTCAAGGTTCAAAAATTCAAAGATTATTCAACAACCCACAATTATCCTTTATATTTTAAAGGATTTTAGCTCAAGCTGACATTTTCCTTTCAAAAACAATTAGTTAGATTTTCGAGTAGCGTATTTGCGATAGCAAATAGCGCGTACCGAGAAGGCCGGGTTAAAATCAAAAATCGTAAATCGTATTTAACTTCGTACTTCCCTACACCATTTTCTCCCCAAATTTGGTCTTCACCTCGCCACGTAGTGGTTTTACCTGTTGCTCTCGATCGCGCGGAAGGATCAACAGTACATCATCACGATCCACCACGATATAATTGCTCAAACCTTCAACCACCACAACTTTCCCTTTCTCAGAACGGATCAAGTTGCCCGTCCCGTCCTGAATGATAGTTCCTGCGTTGACGATCACATTTTGGTTTTTGTCCTTATCAAGCTTGTCATACAGCGCGCCCCATGCACCCAAGTCGCTCCAGTCAAATGTTGCTGGGATGACACCCACATTTTTACCCTTTTCAAGTATGCCATAGTCGATACTGATATCTTCCGATTTCTCATAATTATCTTTGATAAAAGCTGCTTCTTTTTCGGTATTCAGAACGTCCATACCATTGTGGAAAAGGGAATACATCTCCGGTAAATATTTTTCGAAAGCCTCGATAATTGATTGTACACTCCAAATGAAAATGCCTGCATTCCAGCTGTAATTTCCTTCATCCAAGAATTTTTTGGCCGTGTCGTAATCAGGCTTTTCGGTAAAGGCAGCCACAGGTTTTACGGCATCATCACTGGGTTCATTTTTGATATAACCGTAACCGGTGTGTGGAAAAGTTGGTTCAATGCCCAAAGTGACAAGCAACTTTTCACCATCATCTTTTAGATTCTCCTGACAGGCGGTAAAGGCCGTGGTCAGGTCATTCATGAACGCGCCTTCATCCTCGATCCAGTGGTCACTGGGTGCAACAAGCATTACTGCATCAGGGTTTTCCTTATATATTTTAAGCGCAGCCAAAAGAATACAGGGTGCTGTATTGCGCATAGCAGGTTCCAAGACAATATTTTGATCCTTAATTTTGGGAAGTTGTTCGTTGACCAGACCTTTATAACGAGCGTTGGTCAAAATCAAAACGTTGTCGCTGGGAACAGTTTTTTCGATACGGCTAAAGGTTTTCTCGATCAAAGTTGACCCAGCACCGAGAATGTCGTGAAACTGCTTAGGAAAATCACCTGTACTCAAAGGCCAAAAGCGGGAGCCAACACCCCCGGCCATGATCACTGCGTAATAATTGTGGTTTTTTTTCATTTTTTATTAATTAGATAAGTTCTACTTCAGCGTTGGGTTGAAATAAATAAATCTTTCCGGATTGGGTGTCCACACACTCGTAGCGCTTTACCCGACGAGGCCCTTTCTTAAAAACCTTTCCATTGTAAAGTCGAAAAAGGCTTCCCTGCGGAATTTCAAATATATAGTTTTTATCGTTGGGCGGATCGTATTGTTTTAGCGCCAGCGATAGTCTGGCATCGGTATCGCTACTGGCCTTTGGGTTTTTAAAATGGTTGGCGAGATAAGGCAACAGATCCTTCGGAAAAATCTCCGGTCGTATAAACGGAAGCATTAAGTGCTGAAAAGTCAGCTTCCACTCCCTGCCGTGCGGTTTAATACGTCGTCCATACTTTTCGAAAGCGACCAAATGCGCGATTTCATGAATTAAGGTAATCAGAAATCGGTAGCTGTTAAGATTGGAGTTTACGGTAATCTGATGGCCACCGCCTGGCATTCTGCTATAATCGCCGTGACGGGTAACGCGCTCGTTGACGATCTTAAGATAAACGCCAAAGGTCTTGATCAGTTCAAAAACTGGACTAACTGCCTGTTGTGGAATGTATTTTTTCAGGACCTCCTGCATACACTAAGGAGTTGATGCCGAAACCTGCAGCACCTTACCATTGTAATATTTGTTTCCATTTACCGAAAAATCATAGATGTATTCTGCCATCTCCTCGGGCTGTAGCGGGGCTTGATAACCGGGAAAGGCTTCTTCGAGCATTTCGGTCTGAACTGCGCCAAGGGCAAGTACGTTGAACGTGATACCCGCTTCTTTGTATTCTTCCGCTAAAAGTTCGCTGAGCGTAATCACCGCGCCCTTGCTCGAACTGTAAGCTGCCAGCCCTGGAAACTTGGCACTTCCCTGAATGCCGCCCATACTGCTAACGGTGAGTACGTGCGAGCCCTTTTGCATAAATGGCAAAACCGTTTTGGTTAACTGGGCAACGCCAAAAACATTGACCTCGTACACCTTCTTAAAATCTTCTGCTGTAGTTTCTGCGAAAGGTTTGTTGACCAAAGCACCGGCATTATGAATCATAACATCCACACGACCGTCCCAATTGTTTGAAACAAACTGCGCTACTTTCTGAAAATCTTCGGCTTGACCGATATTAAAAGGAAAACTGCTGATATTGGAATCCTTTAAGGCGTCGATCGGTTTGTCATTTCGCGACAGCGCGAGGACCTTCCAGTCATTTTTGGCAAAAAGCTGAGCCAGTTCGAAGCCAATGCCCCGGCTGGTACCAGTGACAATTACGTGTTTACTCATAAAGCTTTATTGGGGTTTGAGGATCGTTGGCCATTCCTCGAATGCCGGGAATCAGGCTGTTGATCACGTTGGTAAGGTGACCAATATCCATATACTGCACCTCATCGTCCACATGGTGGTAATACTCAAAGTTGGTAAAATCAAAACTGCTAACGGTCTGCGCCGGAATATTTAGCCGCTCGTAAAATGGGTAATTGTCACTGCGTTTGAAAAGATTGTACTCCTTGGCCTGCGGAAGAAAACCAATAATTTTTCCGTCGCAATAACTGTTGAACATTTCAGCCATATTGCTTTCTTCATAACCCGTTAGGTACAGCAAATAATCCTTGCCGGTCATCGGCACGCCCACCATCTCGATGTTGAACATGGTGTACACGTTAATATTTTCATTGGCGAGCCTTTCGGCCAAATGTTTGGATCCCAACAATCCCTTTTCCTCCGCTGAAAATAAGGTGAACAGCAGACTCCGCTTAGGTGGATTGGCGGCAAAGTATTTAGCGAGTTCGAGCACCGCCGTTGAACCTGAAGCATTATCATTTGCCCCATTGGCGATCGTATCACCATTTACGTCTTCACCAGAACCAATGTGGTCGTAATGCGCGCCAACGATGATGTATTGCTCTTTCAATTGCGGATCTGTACCGGTCACTTTAGCAACGATGTTGAAGGCTTCGGCACCTTTTGCGTCAAAATCGTCCTGATAGTTGAGATAGAATGGTGTTGTCCCTGCCTTTTTGAAAATACCAATGGCATAATCTGCGGCCTGTCGTATTCCTGCGGTGCCAGTTTCCCTACCCGCCAGAGCATCACTGGCCAAAAAGTCGAGATGGCTTTTAACAATAACTGCATTTGCCATACCATTTGTTGCAGCGTATGCTTGAACTTGGGAAGCCGAGGACTCCGATGAAGAATTTGGTGTCACCACTACCTGGCTTTCCGTACCTGCGGATTTGGCCGCTTCAACGGCGTTAACCTCCTTGACCTTGCCTGAGGTAGCACAACCGAGGAGCAAACTCATTGCCACTATAAAAAATCCTGATCTTAGTTTCATTGGTAACCTGTTATTTGAGCAGGATATTTTCATCCCCGGAATTTCTTAAAGATAAAAAATCCCGACCTTGATAGATTGAGATTTTATTTAATTTACTTGTGTTTATATGTTCTAGCATCTTGACATGACCAAACATTGTTTATTGAGATTATTGGAAACCCTTTAAGTAGTTGATAGGTCAAATTCCGATTAAATGTTGTTGCCGTCGATTTCTGCTATCTTTTCACGGAGATATTCTGCAAATGGCTCCGCAAATTCTTTTCTTCTAAGAGCAAAGTCAACGGTAGTTTTTAGAAAATCCAGTTTATTTCCAATATCGTAGCGTTGCCCCTCAATGGTATGGGCATACAATTTCTCGGTTTTGAGCAAATGTCTTAGCGCATCTGTAAGCTGCAGCTCATTGCCTTTGCCCCGTGGGATGACAGCCAGGGATTTATAAATCTCAGGGGTCAGGATATATCGTCCCGCAATGGCCAAATTAGAAGGAGCCTCATCAATACCGGGCTTTTCTATCAATTGATCCAAATGCAAGAGTGATTCAGAAATCTTTTCCCCACCTACAATACCGTAACGGGAGACCTTGTCCCGGGGCA
Organism: Leeuwenhoekiella sp.; assembly: GCA_049671285.1. Taxonomy (GTDB): domain Bacteria; phylum Bacteroidota; class Bacteroidia; order Flavobacteriales; family Flavobacteriaceae; genus Leeuwenhoekiella. Next base: position 68,337 of record JBATUQ010000009.1, read on the forward strand.
CAGTCTCTACTGCGATGACCGTACTTTTGTACTGTGCGTAGATATCAACGAGTTGCTGGGTAACAGGAATAACCGAGTTTACGATAGTATCCCCCAACAATACTGCGAAAGGCTCATTTCCCGTATGATGACGCGCATAAGTAATGGCATCGCCCAGACCGTTCATCTCCTTTTGCCTTATAAAATGTATGTTGGCCAAATCTGCAATGTTGAGGATTTCCTCGTACATTGCATCTTCCTTGGCTTCCAAACGTTTTTCCAACTCGTAGTTGCGATCAAAATGATCTTCGATAGAACGCTTTCCCTTACCTGAAATTATTAAGATATCCTCAATCCCAGAATCTACGGCCTCCTGAACCACATACTGAATAGTTGGGGTATCGATGATGGGCAACATCTCTTTTGGGCTTGCTTTTGTTGCTGGAAGGAACCGGGTTCCAAAACCGGCTGCCGGAATTACTGCTTTTTTTACCATTTTATGTTAAATAAGGTTTTAAGACTCGAATGTCCAATTTCTTTAATGAAAAAACCAGGCGGTTAAGCATCTCATCATCATCATACATCCCGATAATAGCTCCCCCAGATCCTGTGAAGGTCGCTGAGGCACCACAGCTCCTTGCAGCATTGATCATCTGCATATTGCTATCGTTAATGGTCATAATCTCACAACGGTAGTCAAAATTTTGATCTATATAGTTGCCCAATGATTCATAATCCTGTGCAAGTATGGCTTCCTTACCCTTATCGGCCAGGTCAGCTATTTTGCGCAGTGTGGCGATCGTATGTTTGTCACCAACATCAAATTTTTCTTTAATCTCATTGAGCACTTTGCCAGAGACCTTACTCAAGTTCGTTTTATATGCCAGATAAAATTTGGGCAACAGCCCCGTATCTATGGGTTCGTATTTTCCGTAATTATGTGTTTCCACAAATTCTTTATCAAAATCCATATGAACACATCCTTCGTAGCACTGTAATACCCGATCCTGCAGGCCAGCATTTATACCCATTTCATTCGTTTCTACTTGAAGCGCAATGGTTGGGAGCAGTTCTGGCTCAATGACAACTTCATAAAATTGCATCAATGCCTTTAAAGTGGCAATTACAATTGCACTCGACCCGGCAAGTCCCACCTGCCTGGGAATGGAAGAACTGTAACGCACCGTAAAATTCTTGGTCAGCCGTATGTTTTTCACATCACAATAATCGGTAAACCTTTTAATTGTGGCCTTAATCAAAGGAATCCCTCCATTATAGCCGGTTGACTTAACATCTTCCTGAAGATGATAAATATTCCTAAAAGAGCTGGAGTCAGCCTGTTGTGGCTCTATGTGTAGCTCTGGAGATTCCCAGAGCACGATTTGAGCTCCAAAATTTTTCACGATAATGCCTAAGGTTTTCCCGTGGTAACCGTCTGAAGGATTTCCTAAAAAACTGGCCCTGGCATAAGCTCTGGAGTCAATCATCTGTTAATGTACATTTTAGTAAATGTTTCGCGAATATATCAGAATATCTTTAGTATAAAGGACTTTTGAAAATTAGATCCAAAGTCACGATTAAGGATATACTTTAGAAAAACATACCCGATGTTTAAAGATCGGATATGCTAAAATTATTTAGATAGGTCGTCTTATGCCAACATCAGAACCGGATTCTCCACATACGTTTTTAAGGTCTGAAGAAATTGCGCTCCTGTCGCTCCATCAATAGTCCTGTGATCGCAGGTCATCGCGAGTTCCATAGTGTGGCCAACTACGAGTTTTCCGTCCTTTACCACCGGTTTCTCAAGAATGGTTCCTACCGAAAGTATGGCAGAATTGGGCTGATTAATGATCGAGGTAAAACTGGTAATCCCAAACATTCCCAAATTAGAAATCGTAAAGGTGCTCCCCTGCATTCCTTCGGGCTTCAGTTTTTTATTTCGGGCTTTACTGGCGAGTTCTTTGACCTCAGCGTTGATCTGCTGCAGGCTTTTTTCGTTAGCAAACTCTACTACGGGAACCACAAGGCCATCAGGTACGGCAACGGCCACGCCAATATGTACGTGACTGTTCAAACGCATCTTGTCATCAAACCACTGGCTGTTTACCTGTGGATGTTGTTTTAATGCTATCGCCACGGCCTTGATCAGCATATCGTTGTATGATACCTTGGTATCCGGCAACTGGTTATACTGTGCACGGAAGGCCATCGAGTTGGTCATATCCATCTCGACGTTGAGCGTATATTCTGGAGCACTGAATTTTGATTTGCTCAAACTTTTAGCAATCGCTTTACGCATCTGTGAGTTGGTCACATCCTCATAGCTTTCTTCACCGGTTGCAGTAAATTGTGGCACCCCGGCACCAGAAGTTGTGGAAGGTGTGTAATTCTCAACGTCCTTTCGCACAACCCGACCGTTATCACCACTGCCCTGAATGCTGGAAAGATTTATCCCTTTTTCCTCGGCAAGTTTTTTAGCCAAAGGTGAAGCAAAGACACGACCGTCACTGGTTTGTGAACCGGAATGCTCATAGCTGGTATCGGTCTGTTTTTTCTTTACTTCGGGATCTTTGGGTTCTGTATTGGTACTCTTTGGTTTCTCTTTAGTCTCTTCTTTATCCTCTTTTTTAGGAGCTTCTTTTTTGGTCTCTTTCTTTTCTTTCTTTGCGGCTCCGCCGGAAGCTATAATACCGGATACATCGGTTCCTTTGGGGCCGATGATTGCCAATAAAGAATCTACCTTGGCTGTTTCGCCTTCGTTGATGCCTATATGCAAAAGTGTTCCTTTATAGAAAGACTCAAATTCCATAGTGGCTTTATCGGTCTCGATCTCGGCAAGGATATCGCCTTCTTCGACGGTGTCGCCTTCATTTTTCAACCAAGAGGCCACAGTACCCTCTTCCATCGTATCACTTAGGCGCGGCATGGTAACCACATCTACCCCTTCTGGAATTTCATTATCATCCTCTTCCTCTGAGCTATCAGCGTCAGCTTCCGCGGTATCGTTGCCGTCCCCTGAATCTTCGGAAGCATCGGCGTCGGCTTCTTCTTTATCATCAGCATCATCGCTACCGGAGTCGCTTCCGTCCAAAAGGCTGGAAACGTCCTCACCTTCTTCACCAATGATTGCCAAAAGTGCATCCACGTTTGCGGTTTGGCCCTCCTGAATGCCAATATGTAGAAGCGTTCCCTCATAGAACGATTCAAATTCCATGGTGGCTTTATCTGTTTCTATTTCGGCAAGAATATCGCCTTCTTCCACACTATCGCCCACTTTCTTTAACCAAGAGGCAACGGTACCTTCTTCCATGGTATCGCTTAAGCGGGGCATTTTTATAATTTCGGCCATAATATTTTAAAGTTTGTGTGGTAAAAATGGATAGTCCTCCTGCTCGTAAACCACATCGTACATTATATTCTTTTCCGGGAATTCGCTTTCATCAGCAAATTTTTCGCATTCGGAAACTTTTTTCTTGACCCGCTTGTCAATTTCCTTGAGTTCATCTTCGGTAGCGTATTCATTTTCCAGAATAACGTCCCGTACCTGTGTGATTGGGTCGATTTTCTGATATTCGGCAACCTCGTCCTTGGTCCGGTATTTTTGGGCATCACTCATGGAATGGCCCCGGTAGCGGTAGGTTTTTAAGTCCAAGAAAGTAGGGCCGTCACCACGCCTTGCACGTGCTATCGCTTCATCCAACGCTTCTGCCACGGCTACGGGATTCATCGCGTCCACAGGACCGCAGGGCATCTCATAACCCAAGCCCAGTTTCCAGATATCATCGTGATTTGCCGTACGTTTTACAGATGTTCCCATCGCATATCCATTGTTTTCCACGCAGAAAACCACTGGAAGCTTCCAGGTCATCGCCATATTAAAGGTCTCATGCAAAGATCCTTGCCGTGCCGCACCATCACCAAAGAAAGTCAAGGTCACCGCATCCTTTTTATGGTATTTATCGCCAAATGCAATACCAGCTCCCAGCGGTATCTGTCCACCCACAATCCCGTGGCCACCGTAAAAGCGGTGTTCTTTTGAGAATATATGCATAGAACCACCAAGACCCATCGAGGTTCCGGTCTTCTTACCGTATAGTTCTGCCATCACCCGTTTGGGATCAACACCCATACCTATGGGCTGCACGTGATTACGGTAGGCGGTGATCATCTTGTCCTTGGTAAGATCCATCGCGTGGAGCGCACCGGCAAGTATAGCTTCCTGACCGTTGTACAGGTGTAGAAAACCCCTTACTTTTTGCTGAATATAAACTTGGGCGAGCTTGTCTTCAAATTTCCGCCAGAAGAACATGTTTTCGTACCAATCGAGGTACGTTTCTTTTGTGATTTCTTTCATTTACCTGTTGGTTTAGCCGTGGCTTTTCCGTCAATTTTTCAAACGGAAAACAAAAATAGGGTTTCTTATAGTAAGGGTAAAATCATTGGTTGAAATATTAGCAAACTAGGGTCAGGAAAATAGATTCTAAAACCGTCCCGATACCGATGTATCTTAAGGGAAGCAGCTACCTTTCCGTTAAGGAAAACTTAAATCCAGCGGATTATATTTTGCGAATTGCCAACTCAGGGTTAAAGCTTATTTCTTAGGGGTAATCTCCATCAGCATACAACAAGCAGTCGCCGCTGATTTTGTAAATTGCCGCAAACGAATTTTGAACTTAAAACACAACCATTAACTATGGCAAAAGGATTTTTTGAAGTGCCGCTTGCAGTCAATGAACCAGTACGATCCTACGCACCGGGATCGCCGGAACGCGAGGCCGTGCTTTCAGTGTATGACACATTCTACAACTCCAAAACTGATGTACCCCTCTACATCAACGGAAAATATATCGAAACCGGAAACACCCGCACCATGTCGCCTCCGCACGAGCACGGCCACGTATTGGGAGAATATCATTTGGCCGAAAAAAGTCACGTTGAAGATGCCATCAGCACCGCACTAGAAGCCCGAAAGACCTGGGCACTTTTGCCATGGGAACAGCGCGCAGCGGTCTTTTTAAGAGCGGCCGAACTCATTCAAGGCCCTTATCGCGACAAGATCAATGCAGCAACCATGCTTGCGCAATCCAAGAATATTTATCAAGCCGAAATTGATGCTGCTTGTGAACTTATCGACTTCCTGCGCTTTAATGTGCAGTATATGACTGAAATCTACAGCGACCAACCCGAATCGAGTAGCGCAGCCTGGAACCGGGTTGAATACCGACCGCTGGAAGGCTTTGTTTATGCCGTGACTCCATTTAATTTTACGGCTATCGCCGGAAATTTACCAGCATCTGCCGCTTTAATGGGCAACGTGGTGGTATGGAAACCCAGTGATCACCAAGTTTTTTCAGCCAAGGTCATTATGGACGTATTTGAAGAAGCCGGTGTTCCTCCGGGTGTTATCAACGTGGTGATGGGCGATCCTGAGATGATCACAAACACCGTTTTAGAAAGTCCTGATTTCGCTGGAATTCATTACACGGGTTCCACTTCCGTATTTAAAGGAATCTGGGGGAAAATCGGAAACAACATCGATCGTTACAAAACCTATCCACGTATTGTGGGCGAAACCGGCGGTAAAGATTTTATCGTTGCCCACCCAACGGCCAACCCAAAACAAGTAGCTACTGCAATTGCACGTGGTGCTTTTGAATTTCAGGGACAGAAATGTAGCGCCGCCAGCCGTTGCTATATCGCCAGTTCCATTTGGGACGAGGTCAAAGATTTCTTAGTGGAGGATATTAAATCCTTCAAAGTGGGATCTCCGGCAGATATGAGTAATTTTATTACTGCGGTTATCCACGAAGCGGCTTTTGACAAGTTGGCCGCAACTATTGATCAGGCGAAAGCAGACGATAATGTGGAAATCGTAACCGGTGGTGGTTATGATAAGTCCAAAGGCTACTTTATAGAACCGACCGTCCTGCTCACGACAGACCCGAAATATACCACTATGGAGACCGAACTTTTTGGCCCAATCGTGACCATTTATATTTATGAAGATAGCAAATGGGCGGAAACCTTGCAGTTGGTTGACGACACCAGCATTTACGCATTGACCGGTGCCGTGCTGGCGACAGATCGTGCCGCGATTACTCAGGCGACAACAGCATTACAGAACTGTGCCGGAAACTTCTACGTGAATGACAAACCCACGGGAGCTGTAGTAGGTAACCAACCCTTTGGTGGTGCCCGTGCTTCTGGAACGAACGATAAGGCCGGTAGTGCTCAGAACCTGATGCGCTGGATCTCTCCACGCCTTATTAAAGAGACTTTCGTAACTCCAACGGACTATCGATATCCGTTTTTGGGTGAGTAATTTTTTAGTATTCTATTTTATAAACTGCTCAACGAGGAAACTTGTTGGGCAGTTTTTTTATGTTTTGTTGAACAATTCAGAATTTGCTTGACAGCATTAGTTGTTTTTACTTCACCCGAATCACCCGCAAATAATCCAGCAAAGCCCTGTTGACTTCGCGGTCCATATTATTGTCCCAGGGTTTGAATTGAAGTTCGACCATATTTTCTCCTTTATTTAGTGAGACCGTAAACCCGTTTGAAAACCCCCAGTCAGACCACTCCCCTTCCCCGCGCTGTGGAAAAACCAGCGTACCTGCAAAGTTTGAATTCACATACAAACTCCGTATGGCACAGCGACTTCCCGTACTGATCGGACCGCTTCCGTTTGCATAGCGAAAATCCAGCCGGTACTTTCCATTTTTGGGTACGGTTACAGGAATCGAAATTTTTCGGTTTTTGGAGTTTGAGGTTTCGATAAATCCTTTTCCGGAAAAGTTGACTTGCTTCTCCTTTGACTTCTTTGCAATTCTCTCCAGTTGTATTTGTTCGCACCAGTCAAAAACCACAACGGGTTCACTTAAAAAAGAATGATGACCTTCGGAATGTATTGCCATTACCTGATATTCAGCATAACCTTTCTCAGCAATGACATATTCGGAAGATTGGGTTTCACCTATAGGTTTTCCGTTACGGAAGATGCTATATTTTACCGCGCCCGAAACCGGTTTCCACCACAGCTGTTTCCCATCGAGTTTTACCATTGGGGTGCGTAAACTGTATTTATTTTCGACCAGGTTAATTTCGCTTTTGGCAAAATGAATATTGGCCATTTGAATCACAACTTTATGATTGGTCTGTAATTTTTCGGCAGTGAGAAAATTTCCGGTAATTTTTTTCCCATCAAATGTGATACTTGCGATCTGGTTTCCGCAACCGCGTACTTCTATGTCAAGCGTGGCATTTCGGTATTTAAAACCTTCGAGCCGCTTTTTGCCGTCATAGGATTTTGGGATCACCGGCTTAAAACGGATTCCGTTTTCCTCAAAATGCATCCCCAGAAATACCCGGTGCACCATCGCCAGATTTCCGGCAATACTCCAGAGCATGCGGTGCGAGTTGACTTCCGTACCTTGATAATCTCCATTTTGTGCGACAAAGTTTTCATAATGGCTCAGGAAGAGCGCTGCAGGCCGGTACAGGCAGGCAAGACCGTGGTTTAATACTTTCTCGTTCCCTGTTTTGGCAGCAGCCAAATTGAAATAGGCCTGCACAAAAGGCCAGACCCCATCGTTATGGTACGGCGGCATCCCTGAAATCTGCGGGTAAATGGAGGTGGCACCAAAAGGGGTAAGCGGAGATCGGGAAACTATCGAATCTGCCTGGGTTTCTGAGGCCACGTCAAATAAAACCGCCAAAGCTTCCCCTAATGCCTCAAACCGCGGCGATTGGCTCAAGGTGTTTCGGCCGTAGAGATACTGGGCATAATAACCGTTTTCCGGCTGCCAGAGAAATTTATTGATTGCCTTTTTAATAGTTACTGCTTGCCGCTGGTAGTCCTTTTCGTTTTTTCCGAGTGCACGTGCCATTTTCGCCAAAATTACATACGCCTGATAATGAACGACGTTTGTGCCAAGATTAAGGCTCACGGCAATGTCTGCGCAGCTCATCCATTTGGGATAGGTCTGCTCCCGCCAGTCGAGAAATGAAGATTCCCCTTTATAGAGACCACTGGGTGTGGTCAATGTTTTGGCATCATCTTCCAAGGTATTTTTCAGAATTGGGAAGCAGTTTTCCAGCCAGTTTTTATCCCCGCTGATCAGATAGATTTCCCAGGCCGCAATTGCCCATACGGTACGGTCTGTTGAAACCGGCCAGGCACCACCAGAGCCTGTATCCTGCACGATGCGATCGTGCTTCACCTTCTTCATCAGGCTAATCTTTGCGATTTCTGGTTCGTGATAGGCAAAGGCCAAATAAATACTGTAGCTGATGTCGCGCGTCCAGACGCCGCTCCATTTTGCCCCGGTGCGCAGGGTTTGATCTACCTCAATGTTCTGCAAGGCTTCAGACGTGGCCATTTTATACAGGGCATCCACCAGTGGCTGATCTGACATATAATTTGGCTTCGCAGAAATGTCACGCTCCAACTTCCAGGTGCTGTGATTTACCAATGAAGGATCATAGGGGTTCAACAAAACCGTCACACTGTAAATGCCTGGCTGATGGGTTTCAGACAATTTTAAATTTTTCTTATCGAGGTTCGCAAAATCCCACGAAAGCGGTCTCGAACCTCCCGCCAGATAAAATCCCCTGAAATCCTGACGCGCGATCCGCGAGCCATCATAAGCCTCAAAATAACCTTGATCTTCAAACTGCCGGAGCACGGGTCGCATATCGATCCTAAATGTGTAGGGATGATTGGGCTTCACACGAACGCCCAGGTCGGCTGGAGGTTCAGGGGTCATTTCGCCAAAAACAATTACTGGCGACTCATGGTCATCAGGAGCAACCATTACAAAATGATCCTCGCCAATGGGCGCTTCCAGGTCACGCAGGTTTATTGAGATCTTGAAAGCAATACGGTTGGCATATTGCAGCGACGCAGGGCTCACATAATCTGAGACAATGGTTTCAGATGAAACGGCAATCGCTTTGTATCGACCTTGCTTAACGGCGTTGGGCCACAGGGAAAAAGCCTCTGAGGTATAGATTGTGTCTAGATTCTTCCGGTCTTTGTGATGCGCTGTCATATCACAAAGTAAACCGAAACATCCCGTTTGACCTAAGCGTATTACTACTAAAGTTTTCCAAAAAAAGCGGCCAGAATTTTACATCCAGACCGCTGATAATTATAGTTTGGGCAGGTTTTTGGCTTCCAGTTTGTCCACCGGCTCGAGGCTAATGGCAAATCCTCCCCCAGGAGCGCTCCACTGGCTCAGGTCTGAGCGGTGATTGACCCGGTATTTTTTTATCGTGTACGCCTGCGGATTGGTTTTGTAATGTGCATCCTCAGCATCGGCATAAACGGTGGCGATGTAGGTTTTGCCTTTTTCGAGGAAATCAAAGTCAATTTCTGAAACACGGGCTTCGTTTCCATTAACATTGCCCACATACCAGTTTTCACCGTTCTTCTCTTTCCTGGCGATACTGATGTATTCTCCCGGTTCTGCCTCGAGGTAGTGGCTTTCGTTCCAATCAATCGCAACATCTTTTATAAATTGAAAAGCATCCATAAACTGCTCGTAATGCTCCGGAAGATCTGCCGCCATCTGCAACGGGCTGTACATCGTCACATAAAGTGCCAACTGGTTGGCTATTGTACTGTTTACGTGAGAGGTATTGTTGGGATTGAGCTTGCTGATGTCCATCTCAAAAATTCCCGGTGTGTAATCCATAGGACCACCTTGTAAACGGGTAAATGGCAGAATGGTCACGTGATTGGGCTTTGAACCGCCAAAGGCTTGATATTCTGTACCACGTGCCGACTCGTTGCCGATAAGGTTGGGGTAGGTTCGTGCGATTCCTGTGGGACGTACGGCTTCATGGGCATTGACCATAATTTTATAATCAGCCGCTTTCTCGAGGGCATATTGATAGTGATCTACCGCAAATTGATTGTAATGATTTTGCCCTAACGGAAGGATGTCGCCCACGTAACCACTTTTAACGGCAGGATAGCCATACTTGTTCATAAAAGCATAAGCCGTGTCCAGGTGCCGCTCATAATTGCGGGTGGAACCGGAAGTCTCGTGGTGCATGATCATCTGCACATCCTTGCTTTTGGCATATTGCTGAATGTCGTCAACATCAAAATCGGGATAAGGTGTTACGAAATCGAAGACATAGTCTTTGTGATGGCCAATCCAGTCTTCCCAGCCAACGTTCCAACCTTCCACAAGCAGACCGTCAAAACCGTGCTCCGAGGCAAAATCAATATATTCTTTAACGTGCGCTGTGTTTGCAGCGTGGGTGTCGTTGGGTTTGGCGTTTTTAAAATCAGTCTGATCCAGTTTGACAGCAGCGAACTCATCTGTGTAATGCCAGGTGCTCTTGCCGGTGATCATTTCCCACCAGACGCCCATATATTTCATAGGTTTTATCCACGAGGGGTCTTCTATTGCAAGTGGTTCATTCAAATTATAAATCATCCTGGAAGCCAAAATATCACGGGCATCATCCGTCACCATAATCGTGCGCCATGGTGTTTTGGCCGGAGCGATCATATAGGCCTGATTGCCATCGGGCAATGGGGTAAGCCAGGATTCAAAAACCATCGTGGTGTCATTCAGGTTGAGGTGCATTGCAGGATAATCGATAAGTGCTGCTTCGTGAATATTGAGATAAAGTCCTTCCGCCGCCTTTAATTGCAAAGAAGTCTGAACCCCTGTGTTGGAAAAGGTTTCCTGAGAAGCGTTGCCTGTTACTGCTTTGTCAAAAAGCCCCCGTATTTCTGAAAGTTTTGAAGTGGTGTAATCGTATTCCTGCGTGTCATAATCGCCAGGTAACCAAATAGCCGTGTGATCTCCGGTCATGGCAAACTCGGTTTTCTCGTCGGTAATAATGAAATGGCCCAAAGCTTTCTGCGCGGGAAACTCATATCTAAAACCGAGTCCTTCATCAAACAAGCGGAAACGGATGTTCATCCTACGCTGGGTACTGTCCTGTTTCAGACTTACTAAAAGCTCGTTGTAGTGATTCCTTATCTCCTTCTCCTCACCCCATACCGGTTGCCAGGTTTCGTCAAAAATTTCCGTGGCTGTGCTGTCCAACTTAAAATCGTGATAGAGGTTTCCATTTTTCAAGATAAAACCGAGGGCACTTTTCTTAACAACAGTTTTTCCGTTATAATTGAGCTTATATTGAGGGGTTCCCGAATGGTTCAGAGAGAACTCCATAGCCAGGTCTCCATTGGGAGATTCCATCATTTGTGCGTTTATTTCGCTTGTAATAAAGAAAGAGAACACTAGAGTTAATAGGGATGATTTCATTTTCATTGTGATCAAATTTGAACAGAAATAGGTGTTTGATTATCAAAGATCAGTAATAAATTGACCTTACTCACCCTTTCCGAAATACTTCTAATAACTCTAAGGTTGTAGTTGGATAACTTTTATATGACCAAAAAACTGAGAATTTGGTAATTGAGCACAGCTTATTGGATAGATTCTTAATGAATTTTTAAATTACATGTTATATAAGGTTAAATTATTAGGATGTTAAAAACATTGCATTCACTTTTGCCCTTAGCACAAATTTTAACGAAAACGACCTTGACAATTTTAACTACCCCCTACGCCGCCAGCCGGTTTTTTTTAGTCCTACTTTTTATAACTGCTTTAGTTTCCGCACAGGAACGTGAAATTTCGCAGGTTTTCTACTTCACCGGAAATACAGGCGTTGATGAAGGCGAATACTCCCCCAAAATACTTGATGCCATAAACGAAATGTCCCAGAAAGACACCCGCGCAACATTTGTGGCATTGGGTAACATCACCAAAAATGGCTTTCCCAAGAATGATGATAAGCGCAAAAAGGTGAAAGAAACCCTGCGAAAGCGATTGATGCAACCTCTGGAACGCTTTAATGGTAATGTCATTTTTATTCCCGGTCAAAACGAGTGGAGGAAAAATGGCCACAAGGCACTTGATGATATGGAATCCTTCATTCAGGATAACAGCAAGGCTGAATTTTGGCCCAATGATGGCTGCGTCCGGGAAATTGAAAATCTTGATACCGAAAATGTCGAACTTTTGATGATCGATTCCCAATGGTTTCTCGAAGACTGGGACGACCACATCTATATCAATAACGACTGTGGCATTAAGACCCGTGCAGATTTTTTCACCAAATTCAAGGATGACCTTAAAGACGAGCAAAACAAAACGGTGATCGTCGCCATACACCATTCAGTTCTGAGCGAAAGCAAGCAGAGCTTTATCGAAAAAATTGGCGGTACCAAAAAGGAGGACTTTTACAGTGCGGCACGTGGCAGGTTACGCGGGCAGTTGGAAGCGCTAGCTGTTCAATTTCCTGATGTGATCTTCGTATCGGCCAGTGATGAAAACCTTCAATATATCAATGACGATGGCATACCCCAGATCATAAGTGGCGCTGCCGGAAAAAAATTGCGAAATGTAAAAAAAGCTGATGATGACGAAATCCTCTTTACTAAAAAGGCGCACGGCTTTGCAAAGTTGACGGTATATTCAGACAACAGTTCGACGGTGGAGTTTTATTCTACCGAAAACGGTTCTGCCGAAAAACTTTTTGAGAAAGACATCAAACGGCAACAGACCACGAAGGATGAAGTCACTTTTGGCGATATTGAGGAATACGACGATACCATAGAGGCTTCGGTATATGCTCCGGAAGAAACTAAGAAAAGTGGCTTTTACACTTGGTTTTTTGGGAACCATTACCGTGATGTCTATAGCACAGAAATCGAAGTACCCGTCCTCGATCTTGACGATATGCCAGATAACGTAAGGGCTATTTCAGAGGGTGGCGGGAACCAATCCCGTTCTTTAAGGTTAATCGATGACAACGAGCACGAATACACCGTGCGCGAACTCCGTAAAAGTGCGACCCGGTTTATTCAGAGCAAAGTGACAGATCATTATGTGGTTGACTATATGAAAAACACGGTCGCCGAAGAACTCGTGCAGGATTTTTACACCACCGCACACCCGTATGCGCCCTTTGCACTCAATACCATTTTTGACAGCTTGCAGATCTTGAATGCCGAACCCAAAATCTTTTACCTTCCGAAGCAGAAAAGGTTGGGAATATACAATGAAAATTACGGCGACAAACTCTATATGCTGGAAGCCCACGCCGGTGACGAGAACAAGGAGTTTGCCCTTTTTGGAAACCCTGACGACATCATCAGTACCGCTGACCTTTTAGAGGAAATGCGGGAATCAAAAGAAGATTACGTTAACGAAGATACCTATATAAAAGAACGCCTAACCGATATCTTGATCGGTGATTGGGACCGGCATTATGACCAGTGGCGCTGGGCCGCTTATGAGCAGCCGGACGGCACAACCAAATATGAAGTGATACGCCGGGACCGCGATCAAGCCTTCTCAAAATATGATGGGGCTTTCGTGAATTTATTAAAAATGGGGTTCGCCGCTTTTCGCACGATGCAGACCTATGATGAGGACGTACGCAGTATCAAATGGCTTACTATCGCCGGATATCCGCTGGATCAAACCATCTTAAAAAATTCAGACTGGGAAGCTTGGCAGGAACAAGTTGATTTTATTCAAAATACCCTGACCGATGAAACCATTGCTGCAGCGTTTAAAACCCTTCCGGAAAACGCTCAGGACGAAAGTGTTTCAGAAATAATTGAAAACCTTAAAGGCAGAAGGGATAATTTGGAAGAAATAGCGCGTGATTATTATGAGTTCTTGAACAAGCATCAGATCATAATGGGTACCGAAGAAAAGGACACCTTCCTGATCACCCGAAAGCCCGATGGTGTGACCAACATACGCATCACTGCCAAAGATAGTTTGGTTTACGATAACGATTTTAAAAAGGAACTCACCAAAGAAATCTGGATTTACGGCCTGGACGATGAGGACACTTTCAAAATAGAAGGCAATGGAGATCACCTTATTCCATTGAAAATCCTGGGAGGTGAGAACAATGACACTTACGACTTTAAAAACAGGCGAAGGGCGAAGGTTTATGATTATAAAAGCAAGAAGAACACCTTTGAGCAAAACAACATCCGCAAGTGGCTGGTGGACAGTTATGACATCAACTATTATGACGCTGATAAGCGTAAAATGAATACGAATACTATTTTTCCCAGCATTGGTTTTGATCCGGATGCCGGTTTTAAGGTAGGGCTTCGGGATACTTATACGGTGCAAGGTTTAACTAACAATCCATTTAGTTCAAAACATACGGTTACGGCTGCTTTCTATTCGGCCACTAGTGGTCTTGAGCTTCAATATTCCGGGGAGTTTGCACACATTTTCTACAATTGGAACTTTGGTTTGGACGCACGATTTACAAGTCCCAATTATGCCATTAACTATTTTGGAACCGGTAACGGCACTTTCTACGACGACGACGCTGTTGACCGCAATTTCAACCGGGTTAAAATTGCACAGTGGTCTGTAGCGCCTTCGCTCATTTACCGTAAGAACGGTTTTCGATTTAATGTGGGACCTATATTGGAATCCTTAAATGTGGAATTTGATGCCAATGATGTGACCGCGCAGCAATTTGCCCAGGACAACGATGTTTTCAGGACCCAGGAATATCTGGGTGGGGAAGCGAGTTTTCAATATGTGAACAAGGATGCGCTTATCGCTTATCCCAGACGTGGTTATCAAATAGATCTTACAGCAGGCTACAAGACGACCCTGGACAGTGAATACGATAATAATTTCAGTTACCTAAAACCATCGGTTTCCGTGGATTATCCGCTGCACGATAGTGGTATTGTCGTTCTAGCAACAAAACTGGGGGGTCATTTTAACTTTGGCGGCGACTATGAGTTTTATCACGGCGCAACCGTGGGCGGCAACAAAAGCCTCAGGGGGTTTAGAAACGAAAGATTTAACGGAAATTCTGCCTTTTATCAAAGTACAGACCTGCGCATCGGCCTGGCTCAATTCAGGACGAGCTTTGTACCTGTGAGAATGGGAATCACCGGTGGTTTTGACTACGGAAGGGTCTGGACAGATATGGACGTGAATGAATCTGATAATTGGCACACCAATTATGGTGGTTCTATATTTCTAAATGGCTTCAATGCACTTACGGCAAATGTGGGATATTACGTTAGCCCAGAAAGCAATCGAATCGTATTTACGTTAGGATTTGCGTTTTAAGTACATTTCCAAAGTATTATTAGAACGAAAAAAGCTGCATCTCTACTCAAAATGCCGTTTTTTTGTGCTTGGTTGGTTTATTCGTAAAACTATTCCGTGCAAGATGATCAAGCTCATTCCTTAGGAATATTCGGATTGCTGGGCTATCAATGTCAAAATTGTATTTGCAAATGCGTTGAGCCTGCGTGGTAAGACCTGAGACTATTTTATTTACAAAGCAGTATTGTTAATCATCGCATCCATATAACTTTTCGCCAGCAAGCAAATGCGACAGATTTCCTGCCCTGCCGGTTATTCTGTTGAACTTTACTTTAAAATTTATGGTATTGTGTCAAAATAATTTAATCGTTGATGGATATTTTTTATGGACTGTTTAAGCGTGGTGTTCAAGATAGATACAACTGCGTTTCACTCTAATGCATGCCCTAGGATCAAATTCATCCTATATGTAAATTTTGACGAGGTCCCCTTAAAGACTTAGATTTCTTCGGATATCCTGATAATCAATTTTAAACTGAATACATAAAGTGCGGGTTTTTATTCCAACGTATAGGTACTTTGCGGGTTGCGAAATCATAAGTTGACGTACTTTCAAAATCCATCTGACAATATTTTGTTCTGAAGTACAGTTCAATTTTTACGAAAAAGAGATCAATAATGATACAAGAGCTTAAAACCCATTACGGCGACCAGTTTGAGCCTGCCCTTTTAGAAGAAATCGATAAGGTCGCAACATTCTCGGAAGTTCCTGAGGGCGAAGATTTGATGCGCCCGGGACAATATGTAACCTCCATGCCATTAATCCTTTCTGGCTCCATCAAAGTCCTTCGGCCTGATGATGATGGGGATGAGTTGCTGCTCTATCATCTGGAGAAGGGAGATACCTGTGCCATGACAATGTCCTGTTGTATGGGAAATACCAAAAGTGAAGTACACGTCACCACCGAAACGGCCGTAAAATTGATGATGATCCCCATTGGCAAGATGGAAGACTGGTCCACCAAATATAAATCCTGGCGCAATTTTGTATTCGCAAGCTACCACTCCCGGATGATGGAACTGCTTGAAAGCCTGGACAACATCGCTTTTAACAATATGGACAAACGGCTCGAAAACTATTTGGACAACAAGGTCAAGATCGTTAACAGCAAACACCTGTATGTGACCCACAAAGAGATTGCTTCAGAACTTCATACCAGTAGGGTAGTAATTTCCAGATTGCTCAAACGCATGGAAAAGGATCAAAAAATCAATTTGCACCGTAGCTTTATCGAAGTCCTGTAACATCGGTTACCGAACTTAGGAGATTTGCCCTATACATTTGTCGCCTATTTAAATTGACAAATGGAAATTGTTGAAATTCTAGGGTATTTGGGAGCGCTCCTCATCGGGCTCGTTTTAGGTTTAATAGGCGGTGGTGGCTCAATACTTACCGTGCCTATTCTGGTCTATGCACTATCCCTCAATCCAGTTGTGGGTACCGCCTATTCCCTTTTTGTCGTAGGGACCACCTCGCTTGTGGGAGCCATCAAAAATATGATAAACGGCAAGGTTGATATTAAAACAGCCACCATATTTGCCGTTCCCGCGTTTGTGGCAGTGTATCTCACCCGGGCTTTTTTGATCCCCGCAATTCCCGAAGCACTTTTTTCTGTTGGTGAATTTTTAGTGACGAAAGATCTCTTTATCATGCTCTTTTTTGCATTGATTATGTTGCTGGCTTCGGTTTCTATGATCCGGGACAAAAAAGAGGATTCTCCAGAAAATGTAGCGATCACCTACAATTATCCCCTTATACTAATCGAAGGTGTGGTAGTAGGGGCTATTACCGGGATTGTAGGTGCCGGTGGGGGTTTCCTGATTATACCGGCACTGGTGCTTTTGGCAAAATTACCTATGAAGAAAGCGGTGGCCACATCCTTGCTTATAATTGCAATCAAATCATTGATCGGGTTTTTGGGCGATGTAAAAAACCTCGATATTGACTGGACGTTCCTGTTGAGTTTTACGGGTTTATCTATTTTGGGCATTTTTGCAGGCATTTGGCTCAACGGTTTTATTGACGGCAAAAAACTTCAAAAAGGCTTCGGATGGTTTGTGCTCGTGATGGGCATTTATATCCTTTACAAAGAGTTGACCCTATCCTGATAATAAAGAATTTTCCATCCTAAATTCGTCGGAATATATTTGATTACCAAAAAGAATACCTCTCAAGCAGGCAAGTAATACGGTCTGAAAATATTTGGCACTATGCCATTTCACAACCCTTTTTAGGAAAAACTCAAAAGAGGCTGAATCGCAACAAATAAAAAGCAGATTCAAACAATACAAAACTGATTTTGAACTTTTGCAATATCAGGAGTTCTGTCCAAAATTTTTGTTCGGTTTAAAGAAATCATACAATACCAAGAACCGATGATAAGGCGGAGGCCAAGCCCAAAAAGCTAAGAAACCCACAAATGTCTGTCACCGTCGTCAAAATGATTGAAGATGAAGTGGCCGGATCCTGACCAAAGGCTTTTAGTCCTATCGGGATGATGGCCCCGGCAAAACCGGCGATCAACATGGACACTACCATCGAGATGGCAATGACAATGCCAATCCCAAAGGAACCGGACCAGAAATAGACAATGGTACCCGTAGTAATGGCAACTGCCACACCGTTTATAAAACCGACCAGGATCTCCTTTCGGGCGACCTTAAACCATTGTGAAATCCTTATTTCCTTAAGTGCAAGGCCACGTATGGTTACGGCCAGTGCCTGCGAACCGGTATTGCCGGATTGCCCCGCAACGACTGGCAGGAAAATGGCTAGGATGGTAATCTGGGCAATGGTATCCTCAAAAAGACCAACCACAAAAGAGGCTAAGAACGCCGTGGCCAGATTGACCTGAAGCCAAGGCAACCGTTTTTTAACCGCAAACGACACTTTGGATAGGGCGTGTTCTTCGCGACCGGCACCAAACATGGCCTGCAGGTTTTCGGTAATTTCCTCTTTTGAGGCAGACATCAAGGTATCATTTCTTATTACGCCCAGCAGCTGGTTGTTGATATCCGTGACAGGAATCTGCAGCAGCGTTTCCTTCTCAATCGCCTGTAACACTTCTTCTCTGCTGGCCAAGGCATTCACTGAGGGCGCAACATCCATAAGTTCCTTAAGCTTCTTGTCCGGATTGGATACTGCGATATAGTGTACCGGTACTTTTCCTATCAATTTACTCGCATCGTCCACGATATAAACCACCAGTAAACGGCGGTTTCCTGTTTTCCTGATCCTCGCCAGCACGTCATCTACACGATCGTCTTTGTAAAAGGTAGTTACATCTGTTTCCATAAGGAATCCCGCTGAATCTTCACTATAATTCATGAAATCCCGGATTTCCCGAGAAACAATTTCCGGCAGCCATTGAAGTTTTTGCTGGGTAAAACCCCTGTCGAACCTTGAGAAAATACGTGCCGCCAAGTGGGTATTTACCTTAGTAAAAAGCTCCGTAAAAAGGCTTTCTTCCATTTTTGGGAGCAGCGCTGTTATAGTTTCCATGTTTAAGTTGAAAAACAAGATTCTTGCATTTTCTAAAGGTATTCCCTTGAGACTGTCCAGGATAAATTTTACGGAAACGCCATCTAAAGTGTGCGCAGCATCCTTAGAAAATTTAGTGAGGTACTCTTCCTTTAAAAGCTGCTTGAGGTTGTCGGCATTTGAATGTATATCCATAGTGTTGATTTCCGTTTAGTTTGTACCACCTTGCAACAATCCGGTGAGGCCCAACCGGTAGAGTTCGCCGATGGCCATGCCGGTCTCGTTCATCTCACTGCGCGAGGTCCTGCTCGGGGTGATCGTAGCCTTGAGAAGGCTACGGTGCGTGAGTTTGCCCAAAAGTCTATTGGTAGCATCAACAATGGGTATTTCCTGAAAATCCTGCCATACAGGATGCCGCTCGATACTTTTTACGGGAATGTCTTTTAAAAAAGTCGTTATTTCAGTCATCATCAATCCTTCGACCGGTTCATCGGGGCTTGCAAGAAACAATTCCTTGGGCCTTATTATCCCAATGAACTCCCCTTCCACATCAACCACATAAAGATAAAGCTCATCCCTTCCGCTATCTTTTTTCAGCAATTGAAAAACGTCTGAAACCAATATTTTTTTGGTTACAATAGTTGCCGTTTCCATTATGGAAGCCACCGTGTTTGGCAGTACTTCCAGTTGCCGAATGAGCATATCCGCCCTTTCAGAAGACATGGTATTCAAAAACTTTTTTCGCGGGGATGCTTCCATATTTTTGAGTATTGCAGCCAGTAGCAGCAGATCCCCTTTCTGTAAATATTCTTTGGTTTTATTTGGTGGAAGCTTTAGAAAGCATTCTGCCGCTTTGCGCGGGTTCATAAAATTAAATAGTACTAGCCCCTGTTCCACTGGAAGCGATTCAAAATAAGCTGCAATTTCTTCATTGGGTACACGCTCGATGACCTGTGCAGCTGCAAAAGGATGTCTGGTTATAAAATCGTTTAGAACGGTTTGATCTGCCTGCATAGCCTAGCTTTTTTTGATGAGGTACGTTTTTGACTCGTTGAATATTTTTGCGGGAATGGTGATCTGACCGAGTTCGTTATCGATAACCAGGTTAGTAGCTTCAAATTTTATGATGATTCCCTTAACATCATCCACTTGAACCTCATCGCCTACCTTGTATCGCTTGCGCAGGTAATAGCAAGCGAGGATGTTGCCTATGGATGATTTTGCCCCTAGCCCAAAAGCCAGTGCAGCACCAAAGAGCAGTGAAGCAAGTACGATATCTATAATATTGATAAGCAATGCGATCTCTATCCCTATCTGGTCTAAAGCGATGACCACGGCCATCAATAGCAGGACAAAACGAATTAGCCTCACTAAGGTCGCGCTATATTTTATGCCTGTGCGCTTGCCCAAGGAAAGTAGGGCATCTGAAACCAGATTACCAAGTATAATGGCCGCAAATACGATGAGGATGGCCGCAAGTATGTTGGGTATGTAATGAATGATGCTCTGAAACCAAAGGGTCAGCACCGTAAGTCCCAAAAGATCAGTAATGAGCAGGACACTTGAGAATAAGATCAACCAGAAAATGGCCGTTCCCAAAAAGGTACCGGCCTGTGTAAAATTAATGCGGGGAAATTTGCGCCTCGCCAAACTTCCGAGGTAGGCAAACAATTTCCAGACTAGATATTTGACTAGCCGTGCGGTTATATAGCCCAAAATAAGTACAAGAAGGGAAATAAGTATATCTGGAATTATATCCAGCAACTTCTCAATCAACCTTTGAAATAATACTTCAATTTCTTCCATAGATGCTATTTGACCTACTTAATATCATCATTACAAGATGATAATTTACGTATTATCTTTATTACTTTACGTACTGCATAAATCTTTTGCTGAATATTTACCTGTGGCATCCCCCGCCAGTCTATCCCTAGACCATTTTTGCGAATTGTTCTGATAACTTCATAAATAAGAAGACTGTAAAATCAATTTCTATTATTCTAGTGACTAGAAAACTTTTAGTCACACCCTTTTTTAAGGACGAAATACTCAAAACGATTTCATAAAGAAACAGTAAGGCAAGAATAGCTGCTCGCCATACATTTTCTTATTAATTTTAGATAATCAACTGAAATGTAATTTCTAACAAAGTGTGTGAACGCAACCGAAACTAGAGATCACAAAAACTGTGAGGACGGGTATGTCGCTTTCTGATGGAAGGCTTTACGTGGCGGAGATTACCATTTCAATAAAGCAGCAAAAGTTTTTTACGCATCACAAAGCCACTATTCTATTCTCCAACCTAAATACTGAAAACCGATAAAGAATGAGGCTACCCCGTGCAAGCCTTGAAAAATTCACGTTTTACCTAATTAAAATCCAATTAGCACAGCAAATGCCAAAATACCAAGATTATATATACGTGGTCCTACAGTTCGTGCTCTTTATTATATATTTTTTGCCTGTTAAGATCGTCGCCACAAACGTTCATCACTGGGTTCAATTTATGGGATTGATAGCAGCAGCATTGGGTGCGCTATTGGGTGTAGTCGCATTGCTTCAACTCCATACCAAGTTGTCACCATTTCCCACCCCATGTGCCGGAAGCACTTTGCGCACCACTGGTGCTTATGCCATTGCAAGACATCCTGTATATACCTCACTTGCGTCTATTGCATTTGGACATGCCATTTATCAGGAATCGATTTACCAAATGCTGATAGCATTATTGCTCTTGGCGCTCTTTTATTTTAAATCGAAATATGAGGAGCAACTCTTGGAAAAGAAATTTGCAAGCTACCAAGAGTATAAAAAACAAACCAGGCGGTTTCTCTAAATCTGGATTCTCTAGAAATAGGCGCTAATCTTCTTTCCATTTAATTCTGTACAATCTTTAAGGTGTTTAAACAATATTCCACTCAGAGCCTCCCTCCTAGTATGAACTACTAAAAATCGAGATGCCAAATTCTCGAGTATTATGGGTGTAAATGCTTTAAAGTTATTGATGTAATGAACATTTGAAACCCACCGCAAGTCGTTCTACAAGGTAAAACCGAACTATCTATTTTTTGTAAAAAGTTCAGAATTACATTAAAATTTCCTTTTTAAGTAATTTTACAATGAAGATTCTACAATAAATACTGCCTACAAAAAGTCATCTTGATGGTTTAGTTAGGTTGAGAGACAGCTGTATTCCATATACCCGTTTTGGCAGTTGCCGCAGCATACTGATTCGTACGTAAAAGGATGATGCATATAGCATGACTCCCAGTAACCAAATAAAAAGGCCGAAGCCCATTGTTCTTGCTAGTTTCATAACTCTTTGATTTTTGATGAATATTGGTAAGACTGAAAATTCCAAAGCTTTACCGCTTTGCTATTCTAACAAAGCTTTTGATAAGACCTTTGAACCAAGGCGCACCGTAGCCATTTTTTATCTAAATGGTCAGCACCAATTTTAACATTGCTTTGTTTCCTTTTAGGCCAAGACCGTTCAACAATCTGTTGTAAAAATTGAAAGGAAATCCTAAAAGGATAACCTCGCGCAAGAACCCTTCACACTAACCAGCTATAAAGACATTATATGCATCTGCTTGGATAATTTTAATTTGAGATGGCGCCAACATTTTTAGATAATGGAATAGCGTTGTTTCCTTTTGAGATACAGGAGCATTTTCAAAATTGCTGAGAAGGGATTCAATACTTTTTGGCAAAATCCCAAAATTTTCTGCTACTGTAATGTGAAAACCTCAGCAAAAGCTAAAGGCTTTAAGCTCTGATTCCTAAGTGGCGAGAGTTCCATTTATGCTTCATAAAAATTAGTTTTGTTTGGCAATATTGCTTGTGAAGCCTTGTCTAAATGCTGAAAACGTTTGTGGTCGTTCCAAGGGATATGGTTGATGTCCGATACCCTGTCTATATGTTTGTAAAAAGGCATAAAAAATTGTTTTTTAATTGTTGAATATTGAGTATTGACCTCGGTGCTTGACGCTCCCTACGGTCGCTAACTCTGTTGGTACGGTTTAGCGAAAGCGCACTCTTGAGTTCTTCTATTTCACGCCAAACCAACCAATTAGTAATAGGACAAAAGATGCAAATGAACACGCCGTACGTACCATATGCCAACGATTCCAAGGGTGTTCAAATGTCTTTCTAATGTCTGCTAGCTCCTCTTTAGTGGCTGTCTGGAGCGGGATATGATCTAATAATTCATTGAGCGGAACATTTTTAAAAATTGTTATTAGGCCTATGCCAATAAAAAATAGAATAGCCGCCAATAAAAAGGGCACGAAGGCACTTTGGTTTGCGGTCTTGAACTGAAGTGCATTAACAAATAAAAGAACTGCAGGACTGAAAAAGACCACTAAAAAGATGGGGTTGATTATGGCCCTGTTCATTAATTGAAACGATTGAAGGAAATTCAAGTCGTCCAATCTTCCAATACCTGGCGTAACCGCATTGGACCACGTAAAACATAGACCAGCCGTTAATCCTGTAAATAAAATGCTGATTATTAGCACGCATGTTTTGATAGATAATTCCATTATTAGTTGATCAAAGTGGTTGAAATCCAGGTTAGCAATTCTTGATATTCCTGACCGGTAAGTTTGATGTCCTTACCTTTGGGCATCCTTTTCTTCACAAACACTTGTTTATAGACATCATCTGCCCAGGCATTCATATTGTCTAAGGTAAATACCCGTCGCCTGTTGCGCCTGTAATGGCACACGTTACATTTATTCTGCAGAATTTTGAAAGCTTTCTCTTTTGCAGTGTTCGAAATTGGTTTGACACACATATACCATCGCCGTATCAATCCATTGGTAACAAAAGGTTCATAGCCATGATTGGCATCACATAAAAGTGATATTGAAAATGCAATGACAAGTGGTACAAGTAGTTTCATCACCAAGTAGAATTATTTCTTGATGATACAAAGCTGTGGCTATCAGGCTCGATTCATTTATTCGAGCAGAAATTAAATTTGTTCCGAAAGTGCATTACTTGATTCGGCTGGGACGGTAGCCAAACTTTCTTGTGAAAGCATTTGAGAAAGAACTTAAGCTGTCATAGCCTACTTGCCACGCGGCTTCCTGTACGGTTGCCTTATTTTGACTGATGAGTCTGTGAGCCTGAGCAAGACGCTCGTTTTGAAGGTATTTGAATACTGGCACACCAAAGTAAGCTTTGAACTCTTTTTTCAACTTGGTGGTATTGTAACCAATTTCTTCGGATAGTTCCGCAAGTGATGGCGGATTCTCAATATTGTTCTTCAAGATATCCCTAGCCTTGGTGAGTTGCTCCTTGTAAGTAGTTTCAGAAGCTTCGTTCTGTTGAATAGCCAGCTGACCAAAGAAATGTGATAGTAGCGCCGTAATCTGACTTCTATAAAACATCATTTTGGTTTTTCCAGTGTAGTTGTTTAAAAAGAAAGCATCTACGATACCTTCCATCTGCGGGGTCATAAAGAAGCTTGGTCCTTCTACATAGTGATCTTTTGGATTAACTAAGGAACCCAGTAGTTCAAAGAATATCTCGCCTTCCTGATGGGGTAACTGTTCTAAATTTTTAAGTGCTGTGGCTACTATAAGGCATCTTAGGCTCTTATCAGGACTTACAGTGTGCCGGAACTCTACTTTTTCATCAGCATAAAAAGAAAGTGCTAGACCCTTGGTAAGGTTAAATCCTTTTTGATTTTCATCGTATTTTACCGCCAAATCGACATTGCCAGACCCATAGAAAGCGATGGCTATTAGGGCTTCATCAAAATAACAGGTATCCACTTCAGTGGTCAAAGAGTCAGCTTCTTCCACGAGTATTACAAAATCGTTGATATGAATAAAATCGCGAGTCATACTCAGCTTTAAAATTTTGAAATTGTTCAAACTTAAAATACAAAGGTGTGTAAAAATACCGAGTGAGAGTAGCGATTTTCAGAAGTGGTTTGAGAAGGATTTTCATTACGCAATTCTTTCAGCGGTAGTTCAATTATGAAGATTTATAATTTGTTATATATCAATCGATTATCTATAGGTAATAGTCCATTCGTAAGAACTTCAACATTCGTGGTTTACTATCATCTACATTTATACATCAGCAAACTACCCTCACTGATTGTTGAGAAATAAGGACTATGTTATATTCTTTTGTTTACACCAACGGTAATGTTTGAATTCACTAGTATGAATAGAACTGTCTAATCAATAGGCGCATTAATAATTATCCTAATAGCGGGAACTGGACTCCCTTCGGCTATGCTCAGGATAAACTTCTCGTCCAGCAAGTTCTTTTTGAAACTTCCATAAAAGTAAAAAGCCTCAGATTTCTCTGAAGCTTTACTAGTAGCGGGAACTGGACTCTAACTCCGTAAAACAATCAATTTCTAGGCTTTTTAAACGGTTCATATTCAGTTAAATGATAGTAAACACCGGCAAGCATTTGCCACGGTTCTGACACGCTCCATATCGCGCCATTCCCTGTTATTTCTCACTTCCAGCAGTGGTGCCTATACTGAGAATTTCACTTTTATCACATGAGATAAAAACCCCCGCACCCCCAAAACATAATTAACAGCGGTATGTAAGGGGTTTTCTGTAAGGATTCGCTGCGCTCACCATTTAGCAACCTTCGGTTGAGTTTTGCGTTGATAACAGTAAATGCAGCGGGTCGCGGTCGTTTTTGTTAAAATGTGTTAAGGCTTTTTTGGGTGTTTTTTGGTCAATCGCTGGAAAGCCTTGCTATTACAGGCGGGAGCGATCCCCTTTTATTATTTATTTATTTATTTATTTATTTATTATTTAAAGTAAGGAATAAAGTGTAATATATGTAAGAGCAAGGCATTATATTCTGAATTACAGAGGTTTAACCTCTTACAAATGCTCTTACAAAACTCTTACAAAACTCTTACACTTTATTTTTGACCCAAAAACGCCCTGTACCGCTTTGCGGTAAAAAGACACTCCGGGATGGTTTTTTGATTACTTCTTAAGGTGCTCTATCTGCTGCTGTAGCAGTTCTATGGTGCGCTGGTCGATCTGGCTTCGTTTTTCGCACTGGTCCAGCCGGGAAGTCAGCGATTTTTCTAAAGAGGTGGTGGGATTATGGGCCGCGCCTTCAGCAAAGTCAGGTTCTGGATCAATTAGTCTTAGATGCTTAAGTATTTCAGATCTATCAATACCCAGCTCTTTCCAGAATACAAAATTAATGAGCATTGCGGCAGATTCTGCTATTTTACCGTCATCTCTCTCCCATTTACCGACCGCACCCGCACGGTATCCTATAGCATTTGCAAATTCTTCCCTACTTTTTTTAAGCTTATTGCGAAGGGCCGCAACATCAATAGAAAAAATAAATTCCAAAATTTCTAAAAAAAATTAACAGTTACATTGTGACGAATAAACATTATTTTGTTATGTTTGCTGTCATAAAATAACATTATTCATCACGGAATAACATCAAACAACATCAGATAACACGAAATAACATAATACCGTGAATATATGATAACCACTACGGAAAAGGAAAACTTAAAGAAAACTTTAGGAGCGAACTACACCGCGAAAATCCTCGCGGTCCTTAAGGAAAGAAATATTAAGAACTCTCAGGGAAAAGATTATTCCGCAGGTTCTGTAAGAAATATCTTAAACGGTCAGCAGGAAAATGTTCAAGTTGAAAATGTCATTTACGAAATACATTACGAGATACTTGAAAACCGCGCCGCCCTCGCGGCAAAGAAAAAGCCCCTGGAAGAATACAAAAAATAATTACCCCACCCCTTAATTATAGCTGTCATGAAATCCCTCACCATTATCAAAGGCCCATCTTCCCAACTTAACTATAAACGGCTGGCCACCGTAAAAAATCACTTTTGCCACCCCGTGCAAGTAGATGCCCAGACCCCCCAACTTACCCCCAAAAAAATCACACAAAAAATTGATCAGAGTACAGATGTGATCATTATCACAGAAGTACAGGAAAGCAAAGTGCCGGTGTTTTCCGCTTTTTTTAATTGCGAAAAAATCAATATCAAGCAACAAAAAACCAAACGCAATATGAGCCGCCCGGTGCCGCCCATTATTTTAGTGGTTGCCAATTAGTATTTAATGGAAAATTATCTGGAGCCTAAGCTGCGCGAGTATGCTAATGGCGATTACGCACGCCTAATGCTGCTCAAAACTGCGCGGCAGCTGGACGAAAACCAAAACCGTACACCTAAAAAATAAGTATGAAAACATACACTGAAACCGAAGGTGAATCACCTTTTGACTGGAATGTGTTTCTGAAAAAAGAATCTATTACAGAAGATGAATGGAATGAAGCATCAGATTTAGCTAGTAATTGGATCACTTGTGCTTGCGGCAATCAATGCGCGGTGATCGAGCGGGATGAAGAAGGCACACCTAAAGATGAACTACTAATGAATTTAGGTTTATCCTTTACTACGACTATATATTTTCAAAGGGATCAATCAAAAGCCCTGCGCATCCTAGACCAAATAGAAACCCGCTCCGCACAGCTCATTGCCGACCACCACGCCGCTAATCCTAAAAAATAACGTATGCAACCCAAAACCCTAAACCCAGAAACTAAAACAGGATCCACCGCAAAGCAGACCGTGACCCTTCCGCACATTACGGTTATTTGTGGCCCAGACCATCGCGCCGCCCGTTTGTTGTCCCACCAGATGACCGGCAACAGGTCCCGCGGCTACATAGACCTTAAAAATGCTGACGTAATACGGGATCATAATTTATTTTACACTTTAGATTATGACACCGTTTATTTTCAGGCAGACAACTGCCGCCCAGACCAATTGCCCTACCTGGTTAAAAGGCTGCACGGTCCTAAAGTATTGTCTATAGGCAATTACCGCGCTAACCGTACCGTAGATGTTCCCCAGACCGTGATTGTGGTCCCCTGCACAATGACCGAAGCCCGGACCATAGAAAACAAGTTCCGCGGCAAGTGCCACATCATCGTAAAGCCTTCATCCCTAAACCCTTGATTATTATGAAAGCCTATCATTTTTTTATCGTGACAACCACCGTTTTAGCCCTTGCCCTTACACTATACCGTTATTGGCGTGAAGCCGCGGTTTACCGCAATAACCCCAACCGTTAAATCTTGCCAATTAAAGACAGAACAATGACAAAAAAACTTCTCATAGCAGTTTCAGGCGGTAGATCTTCCGCTTTGATGGCGCGGCACATACAGCAATCGCCTAAATATGATTGTTACGAAAAGTTGTACGTGTTCTGCAATACCGGCCAAGAACGCCCAGAAACCATACAGTTTTTAAAGGATATGGTGACGTATTGGGGAATACCGCTCAATATTGTGGAAGGTAAATATTCCATTAAAAAAGGCATTGGTGTACGTCATAAAGTGGCTGATTTTGATACGCTTTGTATGGATTCAGAACCGTTTGAAGGCGCAATAATGCAACTAAATAAAGCTAAATGGACTGGCGTTCCTAACACCGCTACCCCATACTGTTCAGATTATCTCAAAAGCCGCGTTTCACATTCGTTTGCCCGTGAAATATTTGGCACTACAAAATACATTAAGGCCATTGGGTACCGCTTTGAAGATATGCCGAAAAGGATCACATTGGCAGAACTCTCGGAAGATAAAACCCGCATTGCACCTCTGCTTACAGATTTTGATCAACCTATTACGCAATGGGATCTTAATGTGTATTTCAACAATCAACCGTTTAAGCTAGGGATACATAGCGATCTGGGCAATTGCCGCTACTGCTGGAAGAAGTACGAGCCTAATATAGTCAAGGCAATACAGATAGATATCGAAAGCGGTCACCTCAATACAATCAACTGGTACCGCCGTATGGAAGCGAAGCATGGAAACACTTTTTTCCGTGAAAATAAATCCATTGATGATCTGGTGCGCATTGCAGAAAGCGGTGTGCAACAGGAAATATTTGCCGACAGCGATTTTGACGGTTGCGTGTGCAACTTTTAATCAACCACCAGAACCACAACTTTGAGCACCTATAAATACAATCTTGATACCTTAAGCGAAGCCACAAACGGCGGGCTTGATATATTGCAAAAGCTGGTCCCGGAAGGCGACAACGGCGGCAGCGGCAAGTACCGCCACTTTAAGTATTATGAAGAAGATCACGGCAGTAGTATTTATTATTGCAACCCCAAGGGAATTTATGTAATAAAACATTTTGGACCCAGCGGCGACCCCACAAAATCCTTCAGTTCTATTGTAGATGTGATCATTGACCGTACCCAGGCCAAAGACTTCTATACCGCCCTGCAATGGGGCTACAGCACATTTGGCTTAGGTGACGGTAACAATTCCTTTGGTGGTCCTGATTTTGAAATGAAACCCGCTACCAAAGGCCAGAAACACGGCCAGCAGTCCTATAAGTACAAACAGAAATTCACTGATACGGAGCTAGATTATATCGGGCCGCTGTTCACTAAGGATCTGGCCGCGCGTTTTCACCTTAAACCGGTAAAATATAAGGTCACGGTTAAGCAGTATGAGAACCATCACAAGTATGACAACAAGCTCATGCAAGTGATCATTAAGAGTACAGAAAATTATTTTATCTACGCCATTGACTGCGGCGATTTTAGAAAGATTTACCAGCCGTTTTCCCGCCCGCGGCTGGATAAGGACGGCAACCAGAAATATTCCGCCCAGAAATGGGGCTATGACGGTGACAAACCAGAAAAACACCTGTACGGCCTGGATTATATTCTGGAAGAATTTGAGCCGCTTCCCGCTTTTCTTGATGTAAATGATAAAGAACAATACAAAGAAATTTGCGGCGAATATGGCGAAAAAGACACCCGTGCTGATGCAATAGGTATCTGTTCTGGAGAGCGTGACGCGTTCAATATTGCCAGTCTGGGCTATCCTACCGTTTATAAAAATTCGGAGACTGAGCCGCTGAGCTATGACCATTACATTTTACTTAAAGAACGCGCCAAAAAACTTTTTTATTTAGGCGATAATGATGCTACCGGCTATGCGGAAACCGTAAAACTTGCCTTGCAATACCCGGATATTCATATTATCTGGCTGCCTAAGTTCGTGGGTTATGTAGATGCAAACGGCCAGCCGGGCCGCTCTGCAAAACCCATCAAGGATTCCACTGATTACGCTAAGGCCATGTGGATTTACGGTAAGAAAAACCGCGAGTACATCATTAATGATTTTCAGGCGCGGGAGCGTGGTTCTGTGCCTATTAAGTTCTGGGATCACGTTTATGATGACAAGGGCAATTTTAAGAAGTACAGTATTTCGGTTAAATCGCTAAAGCAGTTCTATTATGTGATGGGCTACCGCCTTTTGGACGTTTACGGCGATAAGAATAAAGATTTTGGGTTTTACCAGATACGCGCCAATGTGATTTATGAAGTCCTTCAGCACAACCTTTTGCGCATTCCCGAAGATTTTATCGAGCGGCGTTTTAAAGCCCAAAAATCATTGCAGGAATTTGTGATGAAAACCCCTCAGATCAATCTAAGCCAAACCAAAAAAATAGCCAAGGTTAAATTTGATTTTGCAGACCACCACAGCAAAAACCACCAGTATTTTTTCTTTCGGAATATAATCTGGAAGGTCACGCCAGACGGTGTAAAAACCATCAACTACGGCAAAGCAGATACTAACGTGCTGGAAAATAAAGTAATTGACCGCGTAGCCAATTACAGCAAGGATAAAATTTTCAACATTACTAAAGAAAACGGCCGTTATGATATTGAGATCCTGGCTAAGGATAACGAATTTCTCAATTACCTCATAAACACCAGCCGCGTACACTGGCGCAAAATGGGTGACGATCCCTACCGCAAGCAAGTTGATGAACTGGATATAATGGACCCGGACGAGCTGGCCGCCGCTGAAGCAAAGATATGGGAAGCCCGCGACGAGTACCGCGCCGCCAACCGTTTCAACATTGCAGAAGATGGCCTGACCGATGAAGAAATCTACGAACAGAAATTGCACCTTATCAATAAAATCTTTGCCTGGGGCTATGCGATGCACCGGTATAAGGACCCGTCAAAAGCGTGGGCAGGTATTGCCATGGACTACAAGATCAGCGATGTGGGCGAAAGTAACGGCCGTACCGGTAAATCTATTTTCTACGAAAAAGCATTCACCCAGATGTGGCCCAGCTACGTCTATGTAGACGGCCGTAATACCGAAAAAATCAAAGATAAATTCCTGCTTCAGGGTGTAAACGAGCATACTGACGGGGTTGTCTTTGATGACTTGGATAGCCGTTTTCCCTATGATACCGTTTTTACGATGGTCACCGGTATAATGAGCATACGCCGTATGCACCGCGATAACCTAAACCTGACCTACAGCCAAAGCCCTAAATCCTTCCTTACTACAAATCACGGGATTTTTGCGCCAGACAATAGCACCATGTCGCGGCTGCTTATTTCGGCCTGGGCAGATTATTACCACGAGAATAAGGACGATGACCGCGATACGTATAAACCTATTGATGATTTTGGGCAAAACCTCTTTTCTGATTGGGATGAAAGCGGACCGGAGTTTTCCAGGTTCTTCAATTTTTCCGCTCAGGCATTGCAGTTTCAGATGACCACAAAAGAAAAGATCAACCCGCCCATGGGCAATATCAATAAACGGAATAATCTACAGACCATAGGCGATGCCTTTGATGATTGGGCAAACGAATTTTTCTACAGCCGCTTAAACCGCAAATACCCAAAAGCGGAAATTTTTGACGAAGCCAAAAAGAAAATGAAGTTCAACAGCCCCCGCGAGTTTAACCGAAAGCTGGAAGGCTGGTGCCGCATTCACGGCTATAAACTAAACCCTAAGAAGGTAACCAATGTCCTCAACACCCAGGACCGCCCCAACTGGTCCTACAACGGCAAGACCATACCCACCATATTTATTTATGATGCCAGCCCCAATGCCCCGTGGATTGATACAGACGAAGTACATGAAATCACATGGGAACGCCAGGAAAACGAAAAGCCCGGCGATAACAGCATAGTAGATGATGATGATATAACCGATGCCGTAAACGGTGACGAAAACGACGATGTACCTTATTGAAATTTGAGATATGAATACAATTGAAAACTTAGGATTCGAGAGAAACACAAAAGTTGTGAATGGATTTAAACCGCACTTTAAAAAGGGTAATGATTTTCTGTTCCTGATAGGTGCAGATTTTTGGCCGCGTAAACTTTACTCTATTGATATTGCTTTTAAAAAACACGATGGTAAAGTTTACGGTGTCTTAACCGAAAAATCTCCGCGTGTTGCTGATAAGGATTGGGTAACTGCATCAAATTTGACTTTACTCCAATTAAATCCGCTTTCTATCGGTCAATGGCGTGATGATGGAACTGACATCGAATTTATCGAAGTGGTTTCTTTAGCGTGAGCGTGGAAAAAAGATCAAACCAAATTGAATTTAGAATAATGAAAACCACAACTATAAAATATTTCCGTATGTTTGCCCCGCAACACTTATTAATTTGCTGGGTATCACTACTCAGATTTTTACTTTTCTTCGCCATAATAGGCGTAGTTCCTCTCGGTATTATTTGCCTAGCAAGTAATGAGTGTTGCAACTTAAGAGGGGGCTACGCTCCTATTGTATTAACCGCAAAAATTTCCACCATGCAACACTCGGAAAACCAAGCGGCAGGGACAGATATGTCCTACCGCAACATCAACACAAGGCCGTCAAGCAGACAGTTAACGGCAATTTACAACTACATCAACGCCACATTCCCAGACCTTACCCGGCTACAGGTAAAACCCTATTACCGCCGCGGTCGGGTCATTGTGCGCGCCACACTGGGCAAGCGCAAAATACATGTGCGCACCCACCACACCATGGCCATTTATGAAGTGGCCCAGCAGTACAAAGCCCGCCGTAAAACCGCCTTTTTCCCCACCGCCCTACCCGCCCTAATTCCCCAACCTTTGTTTAACCATTTAGAATTTGAGATATGAATTTATTAGAACTAAAAAACAAGCTCACAGAAAAAAGCAAACGGTTATACGTAACTCCAAAAGAGTACAACAACCTACGGTCAAGCATTGAGGTTAAAATAAATGAAACTGGCGAATTGAGTTATCATTTTATGGTTTCAGGTCCCGCGCTTTGGCTAGGGGCAAACAAGGAAACCTATTCCTTTAAAGCATATAAACAACAGATGCTCTTTGATATGATTCAGGATAAAATCAATTCCAGAAAATATAATGATGTTCAGATATGAAAGGTTTAATCATAACAGTCATCATTGGCGCGGTCCTATACGCTTTTATCTACATAAGACACTGGTATTTATGCCGCCGCGAAAGCAAAAAAATGTGGAAGGCATTTGAAAAGAGAATTGAAAAGCGCAATCAGGAATATGATGAAGCCCTAAAAAAAGCCTTGAAAGCGGCTATCCCTTTAGCTATTAAAATGATCCAAGATAAAAAAACCGAAAACGGCAAACCGAAAACCGTATGAGAACCGTAAAAACCATAAAAGCCGAATCCGAAAAAGCATTGATCAGTTACCGGGATCACTGCAATAATTGCCAGATATGCCAGGCACCGGTTACCTGTGCAGAAGATGAAATGGAGTGTTCTCAGGCAATTTGGCTTTACGAAGATTATCAAGAATTAATATCTGAAGCAGACTATGCAGAACAGATTTTTCAGGCAGAATTAAAAGAACGCGGAATAACAAATAAACAATAATCAATAAAAATGGCAACCGTAAGACCCTTCACCCCAAAACAGCAGCTACAGGCAGCAAAAGACAAAGAAATCTGTCTTAAAAACGGTATCAAGATAATCAATGAGCCGCACGGCCTGAGTGATCGTATTGTGATCATACAAAAAGGCCAGCGCAAACCCCAAAAGGGTCTATATCTTAAAGAAACCATCACAGACGGCCATACCGTAGTGCTGGGCTATGTCGAGAAAATTGCCCGCATTTACCGCAATCTTGCCAAGAAAATACACGACAAAGCCGCTGAAAAAGAAAAAGCCGAGCAAGACCGCCGCGATGCAGCCCGCAAACGACGATCTGCCGCACCCATTGCCGCAACCCTGCTGGCAGTACCGCAGGAGGGTCTGGACCTTTTTCTGTTACTGATGACGGTATTGGGTGTACTTGCCGGTTTTGGCCTTTTCCTTTTTCTGATTCACGCCATCGCTCAAAAATACGTGATATGGGAGCTGGGCAACGAGCATAAAGAACAGCTAGTTAAGCACAAAAAACGGTTAAAAAACAAAGGTATGCAGCCGTGGCCGGTAATTACCGCCGCTGGTACCGAGACTACCGTATGGGCCATAAACGCCAAGAACGCCCGCAAAAAAGCAGACAAAATTCCCGCTACTCTAAAAATAGATCAAAATGATTAAAACAAGTGAAACCCCTACACTTATGGAAATGCCATTCTCACCCACAAAATCAGAAATACATCAAATGTACGGCGGCGCCGGTGGCCTGAGCAAACACCTCATTAACCGGCAGATCAATAAAATCCTAAAGGAAAATGACCGCAGCCTGTATGAACGGCAATTGACAAACCCAGAACTCAACGAGTTTATAAAGATAAACGGCATCGCCCCAGGCTACCGCGCACCCAAGTGGTACGCAGAATGGAAGGCAAAGAATGTAGATTAAAAAAACCAGAACCTATGTCCGGCAACAAATCAAAATTAATAGCCTTCAATTATTTTGGCGGTAAGTTTTCATTTATCGATGAAATCTACCCCCATTTTCCCGTGGACTTTACCCATCTGGTAGATCTGTTTGCAGGTTCGTTTGTGGTCTCGCTAAACTATAAGGGCAAAGTGATCAAAACCGCAAATGAGATCAATGAAGAAGTAACCAATTTCTTCAAGGTTTTACGCGACCGCCCCGATGAATTGTTACAGCAGCTGCAATTAACCCCGTGCAGCAATGCAGAATTTGATAATTGCTGGAATACAACTGGAGACGATCTGGAACGCGCCCGCAGTTTTTACGTCAGGGTACGGCAATCCTTTTACGGTATGGGTGTGCAACGCCAAAATAAAGGCTGGCACATGGCAAAGCAGCAATGTAATGCAGAAGGCGGTGAGACCGTTAGTAAATGGAAAAATGCTTTACCAAAACTTTATGAAGTGGCTAAGGTAATCGCAGAAAACTTTCAGATAACAAATTTTAATTATCTGGAGTGCATTGATAAAATAGACTTTCCCCACGCTTTTTTTTATTGCGATCCACCTTATCCGCTCAGCTGCCGCGCCAGCCAGAACGATTACCGTTTTGAGTTTACAGACGATGATCATATTGCACTTTTTGAGCGGTTGCAGAAAATAGAAGGCCGCGCCATGGTAAGCAGCTACAATAATGATTTATACGAAAAAATCTACGGAAATAACGGCTGGACCAAAGTATTATTAAAGCCAAAAAAGAATAACATACGTAGCGGTATGGTACAGGAAGTCATCTGGTACAATTACCCCCAGACCGAAGCCGTGATCGCCCAAAATTCACTTTTTAATGAAATACAACAATGTGGATAGTACCAAAAAACATAAAAACACCCAGCAAGTCTTATCTGTTTGCTACGGCTACGGCGGTCTCGAAAGAGGAGTTTCTTCAGTCATTCCCATCAAGCCTGCCGCTTATGTGGAGATCGAAGCCTTTCAAGCCTTCAACCTGGTATCAGCGGTTGAAGCGGGTCTGGTGGATGCGGCACCTATTTGGACGGATCTTAAAACCTTCGATGCACAGCCCTTTCGTAACAAGTTACACGGCATCATTGGCGGTTATCCCTGCCAGGGCGAAAGCCTTGCCGGCAAACGGGAACTCTGGGAAGATGACAGATTCCTTTGGACGTATATTGAAGGCATCATGCGTACAGCAAGACCTGTTTGGGGATTCTTTGAGAACGTCTCAGGACACCTATCGGGATCTTTCCCCTATGTTCTGGACAGCCTACGAAACCTTGGTTACCAAGTTGAATGCGGAATATACAGCGCGGAAGAAGCAGGCGCACCACACCAGAGAAAACGATTGTTTATCCTCGCAGTGGATGACACCGCAGACCGTAGATTGTGGGAAGGCCAGGGAACCCCGTCTAAAGAGCGGCAACAGAAACCCAGAACTGGAGGGCAACTGGAGAATGGATTTAAAAGATCAAGTTTACGAAAACTGGACCACCCCAATAGCTTCAGACCTGAACCGATCAACAAAATTCGCCCAGGGCGGCACGGCACTGAGCTTGCAAGTGAAAAACTGGCCGACTCCCAAATGTCAGAACGCAAACCAAGCATCAATTCACGGGGAAGGCTCACAGGATCTTCAAACTGTAATATTGAAGAATTGGCCCACCCCGTCAGCATCAGAAGTAGGGAAAGCTTGCAAAGGGCAGAATCAGGACAGTTTAATAAAAATGGCACTAAATGGCCAGCTAAACGAGGACAGCCCCAGTACGATTGGGAAGCCCCAAGGACAGTTAAACCCGGAGTGGGTTGCACAATTAATGGGTACAACTTTCGCACAGAGCTTTTACGCCAGTATGGCAACGGAGTAGTTGCCCAGATTGCAGAAATAGCCTTTAAGGATTTAATCAAAAAACATTTAAATAAATAATTAATAATTAAAATCAAAACCATGGCAACAGAAAAAAAAGCTACAGCAGTAGGAACCCTATTACTCGCAAGTTTAAGACTTCAAGAAACAAGAGGTGGTAAACAAAAACTTCAAAAAATCTTAGGTAAAAGTGTGTTCAGAAAAACCCCGGACGGAAAAAAATGGTACATCGACACTCCAAAAATATCAAAGTTCACCATTAAAAAACTTGAAGAACTTACAGAGAAAATAAAAGAAGCGTAACCCTTTAATCCATATACATTATGCCAAATTTAAAAACGTTTAAAGCAACCCTGAGC
>JBATUQ010000010.1:0-123669 GCA_049671285.1 Leeuwenhoekiella sp.
AGGTAAAACAGACAATCCCCATCGGTCTTATAAGTGTCAAAAAAATCAATGATGCTCTCGCTTTTAAATCTTTCCATCTCTCCACATATTGTATAGTCAAATATAAGTAACTAAATTTACACCTCTATTTTTAAAATAATGAAACAATTAATTACAATCTTATATGTCTCTCTATTCCTACTTTTAAACTTATGCAGTCCAGAACAAGAAGATGAGAATGCCGAAGTGATCGGGCAGGAAACCGAAGATTTGGTGACTCAGCCTGAACTGTTATTTCCTGAAAATAATTCGGTTCAAATTTCTATTAAAGAAAAACTACGATGGAATTTGAGCGAATGGGTAGGTGAGGATAAGGGATACATCATTCATGAATTGAGATTTGGAGCTAGCAATCCACCTGAACAGTTTGTGACAATATCCGATTGGATGGACGGATTGCTAATTCCTGAGAGGGAGTTCAATACCACGTACTATTGGCAAATAGTTGCTTTAAATTATAGCGGCGAAGAATTGGCCTCAAGTTCCATTTATTCATTTACGACAGAAAATTGCCCAGATAGCTCTTGTGGCTGTGGCAGTAGGGAATCATTTACTGATCCTCGTGATGGTGAAGTGTATAACATTGTTACTATAGGAACTGATTGTTGGTTTGCAGAGAACTTGCATTATGATACTGAAAATAGTCTTTGGTTCAGAAACGGAAGGCCAGAATTTAAAATATTTGGGAAATATTATACTTGGTACGAGGCAAAATCGGCCTGTCCCGATGGCTGGCATCTTTCAACTTCTTTAGATTGGGATTTAATGATTGCCGAATTAGGAGGCCTGGATGTTGCTGGCGGCAAATTAAAGCATAAGGAATATTGGGAATCACCCAATACAGGAGCCACAAATTCCTCTGGAATGTCTATGTTGGGTGGTGGCTTCATTACTGCTGACAAAACTACAGTGACACCACACGTAATGGGTAACTATTGGGTTGATGGAATACCCTCCCCAAATTATATTGGGACCGCTCCCTATTATCGCATGATGGCAGACTCAGAAGAATTGGAATTGAATATTTTAAATAGAAACAATTATTTAAATTGTAGGTGTGTAGAGGATGAAGATAATTAAAGTCTTTCACTCATAAATCCCCAACCTATTCCGGGTTTTGGTGAGTTCGTTTTGAAGCGTGTCGATTTTATCCAAGAGATTTAAAATCACGGCGATACCTTCCAGGTTGACGTGCAGGTCGCGTTGCATACGGATGATCTTCTCAAAAACGACAATAC
This sequence comes from Leeuwenhoekiella sp., assembly GCA_049671285.1. Classification (GTDB taxonomy): domain Bacteria; phylum Bacteroidota; class Bacteroidia; order Flavobacteriales; family Flavobacteriaceae; genus Leeuwenhoekiella. Next base: position 1,278 of record JBATUQ010000010.1, read on the forward strand.
TGTCTTCGGGGATGCAATGAGAGCGTTCTGTTGAAATGATTTCAATAATGCCCTTCTCGTGCAGCTCCATAAAAAACTGATGCTCCACCTGATAATGTTCACAAAGCTGGGGAATGGGAATGAATTTGGAAGTGCTCATCACGATCTCAATTTTTTAAGTTCCTGAAACAGTTCTTTTTCTTTATCGGATAAATTCTTAGGAATTGCAATCTCGTAGGTGATGATTAGATCGCCAAATTGTCCTTCTTTCTTATATTTAGGAAACCCTTTTCCTTTGAGTTTTACCTGTGTGCCGTTCTCGGTACCGGGTTTGAGTTTTAGTTTAACCTGACCATCAAAAGTGTCCACTAGCAGTTCGCCGCCCAAGACCGCTGTGTACAGATCAACCGAAACGGTGCTGTACAGATTGGCACCATCCCGTTTGAATGCAGTGGAATTGGTAATCGAAAATTCTAAAAGTAAATCGCCGTTTGGGCCGCGACTTATGCCTTCCCCACCATAGCCCTTGATTTTAATGACCTGACCGTTTTCAACCCCGGCAGGAATGGTCAACCGAATGTTTTTACCATTGACGGTTAGGGTACGTTTATGGGTTAAATAGACATCCTTAAGATCAAGCTGAAGGGTGGCATTAAAATCCTGACCACGGAATCTTATGTTCTCACGTTGGCTTCCGTTAAAATTGCCACCACCACCGAACATGCTGCTGAAAAAATCTGAAAAATCCTCTTCGCCAAAACCGCCGCTGTACTGCGCGCGACCGCCTCCGCCTGAGGAATAGGCACGCTGCTGTTTTTCGGCTTGTTCGTAAGCTTCGGCCTGTTTCCAGTTTTCACCGTATTTGTCGTATTTCTTTCGGTTTTCAGGATTGCTCAGGACTTCGTTGGCTTCATTGACCTGTTTAAATTTTTCTTCCGCGGAAGCGTCACCGGGATTGACATCGGGATGAAACTTTCGTGCAAGCTTTCGGTAGGCTTTCTTTATATCAGCTTCCGAGGCTGTTTTGTCCAGCCCCAAAACTTTATAATAATCGATGTATGCCATCTAGAGAGTAGAATTAATAACTACTTAAATTTACGGCTTTGAGATAGCAGTTTGATATGATCCCCATCTAAATTTAAGTTAATGCTTCGTACTTTTTCCAGGAAACTTTAGTCAGTAATGACAAAAAAAAGACCGGAATCCCTATGGATTCCGGTCTTTCAAATAAATTGAGAAATATTATTCCTCTGTTTCAATTTCTAGCAGTTCCACATCAAAGATCAGGGTGGATCCTGGTTTGATTTTGGCGCCAGAACCGCGCTCGCCATAGGCCAATTCAGATGGGATATAGAATTGGTATTTCGCACCTTCTTTCATCAATTGCAAACCTTCGGTCCAGCCGGGGATCACTTGGTTTACGCCAAAAGTTGCGGGAGCGTTACGCTTGTACGAACTGTCAAAAACGGTTCCGTCGATAAGACGGCCTTCATAATTTACAGAAACCTGATCAGTCCCAGATGGGCTTTCTCCCGTTCCTTCTTCAATAATCTTGTACTGCAGTCCACTTTCAGTGGTCATAATGCTGTCTTTCTTGGCGTTTTCAGTCAAGAAATCTTCGCCTTCCTTGCGGTTGACCTCTGCTTCCTTGGTCATTTTTTCTTGCTGCATTGCCTGGATTTTCGTTTGAAAACGCTGCATCAATGATCTCATGGATTCCTCGGGAAAAGTCACCGAATCTTCAATAGATTTGCGCATACCTGCCTCGTACAGGTCAATATCAAACAATTCTTCAGGATTGTCTCCCATAGCTTGTTTAAATTGGCTTCCAGTATTGCTTCCCAACGCGTAGGATATGGAGTCTCTAAAGGTTTTGAGTTCTACATCATCTCCTGAAGAGGTGGTCTTGGTATCGTCGCAACTGGTAAACGCCAGTGCAAATGGCAACAAATAAATAAACTTATACATTTTCATCGTTTTATGCTGTTTGGTTTAGAGGTGCAAAATTCGGTATATCTTGGTAGGTATAAAAATCTTATGGCATGTTTTTTTTATCAGCTCACAAATGCGCTGAAACCAGTGATAGCACGGCCTACGATAAGTGAGTTGATTTCTTTGGTTCCCTCGTACGAATAAATCGCTTCGGCATCTGCAACAAAGCGGGCAACATCATATTCTAAAAGTATGCCGTTACCGCCCATCACTTCACGCGCCCGGCTTACCACGTCACGTGTGCGCATCGAGCAAAATACCTTTGCGAGGGAAGCATGCTCATCCTTAAGATTTCCGGCATCTTGCATTTCGCTAAGGCGAAAACAAAGCGTCTGCATAGCCGTAAGGTTGGAAAGCATCTCGACCAAATGATTTTGAATCAGCTGAAAACCGGCGATAGGCCTGCCAAATTGTTCGCGCTCCGTAGTATATTTTAGAGCCGCTTCGTACGCTCCACGTGCGCAGCCTACCGCTTGCCAGGCCACACCGGCGCGGGTCATACGTAAAACGTTAGCAGTGTCTTTAAACGAGTTGGCATTTTGCAGCCTGTCGCTTTCAGGAACGTGGCAGTCGGTCATGGTAATCAGGGCGTTCTGCACGGTTCGCAGCGCCATTTTATCTTCCATTTTTTCTGCGGAAAAGCCAGGATTTTCCTTACGCACAATAAATCCCTTTACTTGGTCAGAATCCAGATCGCGGGCCCAGACGATGGTAATGTCTGAAAAGGTCGCGTTGCCGATCCATTTTTTCTGTCCGTTTAACACCCACGCATCACCTTCTCTTTTACAAGTCGTGCCCAGACCGCCAGCGACGCCAGAGCCAACTTCAGGTTCGGTAAGGCCAAAAGCGCCCAGTTTTTCAAATTTCTGCATCTTCGGAAGCCATTCCTGTTTTTGCTCTTCGCTTCCGCAGAGGTAGATCGCACCCATGGCCAGGCCGCTATGAACCCCAAAAAATGTGGAAATGGAAACATCAACCCGCGCCAGCTCCATCGCCAGGATGCCTTCCATCATAAAGCTTTGACCGGGGCAGCCGTATCCTTTGTATGCAATTCCGCAGAGATCGAGTTTTGCCATCTTCGGAATAATATGATGCGGAAAGGCTGCACGGTTCCAGAAATCATTGGCAATAGGCCGGACTTCCTCCTCCATGAATTTTCGCATACGCAATTGCAGTTCCCGCTCTTTTGGCGTTAATTTTAGGGCGAGGTTATAAAAATCCCCATCCACAGGCGGCAATTCCTTCTTACCTTTTCTGGCTTGACCTTTAAGCATTTTCATCAACCCTTTAAGCTGACGGTCGTCCAGTTTTCCCACAGCTGCCATCACTTCGGGCAGATCTACTTTTTCAGAAAGTTTTTGCAGGGCATTGAGGTCAACCTGCTTGAGCATACCTATGGTGTTTTTGACCTTATTGAAAAGCGACATCGTTTTAGTTTTGGGGTTTACCGTCTAAATATAGTCAGCAAGTCGCGGTACATTCGCCAAAGAAGTGTTAATTGCCCACCGGTTGCACCAAGCTTTCGTGCACAAATGCGCTCAAGCTGTCTTGAGTGCGTACATGCATCCAGCGGTCGCTTTGACCCAGCAAAAAGAGGGTGTCCCTGTTTTGCGCTTCACCGATTTTGAGTGCTTGCAAAGACGCCGCCGATCGTAGGTTGGCCCTTGCAGCCTGTATGACCAACCGGCTTGTTTTTATGTTTATTAGGGTTTCTGAAGGTTTGGGAAGATCAGTCTCTTTGATATACGGAAAAGGGTCAATAGCACCGCGGCGATTTTGATAAATGCCAAAATGAAGATGCGGCGGAGTAGTTCGTGCGTTCCCGGTGTTTCCCACCAGACCCAAAGTGTCGCCTGTTCTTACCCGTTGTCCACGCTGGGCGATGATGCTGTCCAGGTGCGCGTAATAAAGAGAGTTTCCGAAAATGCCCGACCGCAGCCAGACTTGTTTCCCGCCCAGCCCGCGATTGCCCGTTGAACTGACAAAGCCGTCCGTGGCAGCAACTACAGGAGTTCCTCGAGGAGCAAAAATATCAACTCCTTTGTGGCTGCGACGACCGCCGTCCCGGGAAGCGCCCCAATAACTTTGTATGGCCTTGCTGCTTTTTCCGCTCACGGGAAAATGATAAAGCGGTTCAGAAAATGCTGAAAAATTAAATGAAGTTTGCAGGTTTATGCCTGGCTGAAATACCAGCTTGTAGTTGCCTGTCTTTTCTACCGTGTAAGCCAGTTGGTGTTCGGCCTTATCATTGGCAAGAACAGATGTGTAGGTTGGTACGGAATCACCTTCCATTTGAAACAATTCCAAAAAAATGGGTGCTGTAATAGAATCTGTATCAATATTAAAGTGAGCGATTTCCCCCTGCTGCAGCGGTAGTATGTAACTGTATGCCCACGGTTGGTTTCCGAAGAAACCTTGTTCCGTATAAGGAAGTATCGCTGCGGTTGAATCTCCTAAAGCTCTTTCAAATTCCTGCTTCCAGATTTTAAACTGAACCGGATCTCCGGTAAAGTCGCGCTCGTATTTTTCCCGCGCGGTGGGCTGAGTAATAAAGTCCTTGGCCTTGGTCAGCTGTTTGCAGGAATTGATAGTCAGTCCCAATAGCAATAACAGCAGCAACCTTTGAATTTGATCAGTTTTCATAGCGCCTAAAGAGGTTCAGAAATTGTGCCAAACGGAGATGTAAATAAGTTTTAGGAAATATTCCGATTTTGTTTTGCAGGAATGGAAATATTCCCGTAAAATTGTAACCATATATAAGGTTGTATAAGATGGTTATAAAAAGTTTGTATTCTGTTTCTGAGGCTGCGGAAATATTGGACAAAAATCCGGAAACGCTGAGACGTTGGGACAACGAAGGTAAATTGGAAGCTGTTCGTGAGCCGATGAGCAACTACCGGGTTTATAAGAGAGAACAGCTCGAAGAGTTTCCAGAATTCCGGGCGTTTTTCAATATTCCTAAAATCGACAATCAAGTCGATCCCAACAGAAAGTACAAAGTTTTAGAACTTTTTGCCGGTGCTGGCGGTCTCGCAATAGGGCTCGAAAAAGCTGGTCTTTCCTGTGTGGCTTTGAATGAGGTTGATAAGTGGGCGTGTGCTACTTTGAGAAAAAACCGCCCAAACTGGAAGGTTTTGGAAGGTGATATCAAGGATTATAATTTTGAGGAATTCAATGGTAGAGCAGATGTGGTTACCGGCGGATTCCCTTGTCAAGCGTTTAGTTACGCCGGTAAAAAATTGGGATTAGAAGATGCCAGGGGAACTTTATTTTATGAGTTTGCAAGAGCGGTAAAAGAGGTACAACCTAAAATCTGCATCGGTGAGAATGTTAGGGGATTACTCAATCATGACCGCGGTAAAACCTTGGAGGGTATGATTTCCATTCTGGACGAACTTGGTTATCGTATCATTACGCCAGTAAAAGTTCTGAAGGCCATTTATTACAAAGTGCCTCAAAAACGTGAAAGGTTAATACTTGTGGGAATCAGAAAAGATATTGATGTTGATTTTGAATATCCCAAGCCTTACAAGGAAATATACAATTTGGAAGATGCCCTTAAAAAGGGTAAACTCTTTGATAAAGATGTTCCGGTTTCTGAAGGTTCGAGTTACCCGGAACACAAAAAGAGAGTTTTAGACCTGGTGCCACCAAAGGGATATTGGCGGGATTTGCCTCTAGAAATTCAAAAATCCTATATGCAAAAAAGTTTTTATCTTGGTGGGGGAAAAACTGGAATGGCGCGAAGGATAGGTTGGGACGAACCTTGTTTGACCCTAACGTGTAGCCCTGCTCAAAAACAGACAGAACGCTGCCATCCTGAAGAAACCAGGCCATTCACCGTGCGGGAATATGCACGGATTCAAACTTTTCCTGATTCTTGGGAATTTTCTGGATCGGTATCACAACAATACAAACAGATAGGCAATGCTGTTCCTGTTAATTTGGCTACGGAAATTGGGTATTCAATAATTCGATTCTTGAATGAATTTCATTTAGCAAGCGCTGAGGCTCCAATTTCCGTGGCTAGTAGTGCGACAGTCTTTTGAAGCCTTTCTTTGCCATCTACTTCTACTGCTACCTCTCCTATAGCATTAGAGATTTCTAAATAAAAATCCTCTTTCCCTGTCAAACGGTGCCAAAAATCTTTGCCATTAATTACTGGAAAAGATTTATCAATTTTTCGATAATGAGCACTTAACTCATTTTTTTCACCATATAATACTCCAACAACCATATCTGTAGTTCGTACATCTAGGTGGTTGGTTCTGGCTAAATTTTTTACGCTTTGAAAATGGTTGATGATTGTGGTTATATCGTCCTTATTGATAGTGTTCGGCCCTGACTTTAGTTGGCAATACTTTTTCCTACCGTCAATTTGATCAATATATTCAATATCGATGCCTTGAACAACCGATCCCATCATTCCTTCAAAAATTTCAGGTATCATTTTTTGGGCTTTATTGCCAAATATTGTAGTAATTGAAGTGCTTAATAATCGAGGGTAAACCAAAGATTTTGCTAAACTTTCCGGACTGTCATTACCTTCCAAAAAGTTCGGGAGGTATTTCACGAGGAAAGGGTTGATTTTATACGATTTTAATTTTGAGGCATTCTCACAGGCCTTTCCCAAGTGAGCTCCAATAATTTCTTTTCTAAAGAAGTCTTGTGCATTTTTTAAGATTAATTGTCTTTCGTTCTCGGTCATCGTTCTTAAATTGGTTTATGGGTAGATTATACGAAGATAAAAAAATTAAAGTCCCCCGTTTTTCTGAGGCCGAAGGTTTTTATACCACCAAGCAGCGGTCGCGTATGATGAGTAAAATACGGGGGAAAAACACAAAACCAGAGATGCAGTTCCGTAAAGCGTTGTGGCAAGCGGGCTACCGCTATCGGGTCAACACCAAATACCTCATAGGCAAGCCCGATATCTCGATCAAGAAATACAAGTTGGTCATTTTTATTGATGGTGAGTTTTGGCACGGCTATCAATGGGAAGAGAAAAAGCTTAAGATCAAAAGCAACCGGGATTTCTGGATTCCAAAAATCGAACGGAATATGCAGCGCGACCGCGAGGTGAACGAGGCGCTTAGAAATCAAGGATATCGGGTTTTTCGGTTTTGGTCGCAGGAATTAAAAAAAAATTTCGAAGAATGCTTCCGGCAGGTTTTGGATTATCTCGAAGAAGTCAAAGTGACCAAGTAAGTGCTATATCTGAAATTTTCAGTCATAAAACAGGGTCATAATTTTCTCAACTATAGTTTTTCGGAATAGCATATTTTCAATTTCGATCAATTCCTGTTGTTTTTTTAATTGTTGAAAACAACCAGCCCAATCCCGCTTATGCCCCGAAAACGCACTTGTTGACAGCTGATTACAGTAATTGTGGTTTTAATATTTGGAATTTGTAATTAACTGTAAAACAGTATAAAACAATAAAATTTTACAAAAAATTAGGAATTGCTTTTTAGTTTGTAATGTTGAAAAGTGCCTTTGTTTTGTTGAAAACCCCTCGGTCAAATTTAGGGCTTCGGCTTCATTTTTTGTCATCTTTGTTAGTCCCGAAACCCCTCAACAAAACAACAGATAACTATGAGCGCTACAGAACCCATTCTACAGGAAAACGACAACCGGTTTGTGATTTTTCCTATTAAACATCACGACATTTGGGAATGGTATAAAAAATCTGAAGCGAGCTTCTGGACGGCTGAAGAAATAGACCTGCACCAGGATCTTAGCGACTGGGGCAATCTGCTCAATGCAGATGAGAAATATTTTATAAAGCACATCCTGGCATTTTTTGCTGCTTCTGACGGAATTGTCAACGAAAACCTTGCAGAAAATTTCGTCAATGAAGTGCAGTATCCTGAAGCCAAGTTTTTCTATGGTTTTCAGATTATGATGGAAAACATCCATTCTGAAACCTACTCCTTGCTTATCGACACCTACGTAAAGGATGAAGTGGAAAAAAATAAGCTTTTTAAAGCCATCGAAAATTTCCCCGCCATCAAGAAAAAGGCAGATTGGGCGTTGAAGTGGATCGACAGTCCGTCGTTTGCCGAGCGGTTGATTGCTTTTGCAGCGGTGGAAGGGATTTTCTTTTCTGGGGCGTTCTGCTCCATTTTTTGGTTGAAAAAACGTGGCTTGATGCCGGGTCTTACCTTTTCCAACGAGCTGATTTCCCGAGATGAAGGTGTGCATTGCGACTTTGCCGTGCATCTGCATAACAATCACTTGGTAAATAAAGTTTCCAAAGAACGCATACGCGAAATCATCATCGATGCCCTTAATATAGAACGCGAGTTTATCACAGAATCGCTTCCGGCAAGCTTGATCGGGATGAACGCTAAACTGATGACCCAGTATCTGGAATTTGTAACAGACCGCCTGCTGGTAGAATTGGAGTGTGAGAAGGAGTATAACGTGGGCAATCCCTTTGACTTTATGGATATGATCTCGCTTCAGGGGAAAACCAATTTCTTCGAAAAACGCGTAGGCGAGTACCAAAAAGCTGGTGTGGCCAGTGGTAGTGGCGGCAAGGAAGGTCAAAAAATCTCGTTCGACGCAGATTTCTAGTGTATAATTTTTCGGCGAAAGCCAAACAATATTATTTTCATTTCCTTTTTAGCCGGCAGCTTTCGCAAATGGCACAGTAACCATCTTCTTTTTGGGCAACCTCCCGGAAGAACAACCAAAAAATTTTAGACCTATGTATGTAGTAAAAAGAGACGGCCGCAAGGAGCCGGTTATGTTTGACAAGATCACCGCCCGAATCAAAAAACTGTGTTACGGTTTAAACGATCTGGTTGATCCCGTAAAAATTTCCATGCGTGTCATAGAAGGCCTCTATGATGGCGTGACTACCAGCGAACTTGACAACCTTGCCGCCGAAGTTTCTGCGACAATGACCACCTCGCATCCCGATTATGCCAAGCTTGCCGCGCGCATTTCAGTCTCTAATTTGCATAAAAACACCAAGAAGTCATTCAGTCAAGTGATGACTGATCTTTATGAATATGTCAATCCGCGCACCGGGAAAAAAGCGCCAATGGTGGCTGATGATGTGTATGAGCTTATTATGGCGAACAGGGATGAACTCGATTCTTCCATCATTTACAGTAGGGATTTTGGGTATGATTATTTTGGTTTTAAAACCTTGGAGCGCAGTTATCTTTTAAAGGTTGACGGGAAGATTGCCGAGCGTCCACAGCATATGTTGATGCGGGTTGCCGTGGGCATACACTTGAACGATTTGGCTTCTGCCAAAGAAACGTACGAGTTGATGTCCAAAAAATACTTTACCCACGCCACGCCCACGCTGTTCAACTCAGGCACGCCCAAACCGCAAATGTCCTCCTGCTTCCTGCTCGCTATGCAGGATGACAGTATCGATGGGATTTACGACACGCTGAAGCAAACTGCTAAAATTTCCCAAAGCGCCGGCGGTATTGGTCTTTCTATTCACAACGTCAGGGCGACCGGTTCGTACATCGGCGGTACCAATGGAACTTCAAATGGCATCGTACCCATGTTGCGTGTGTATAACGATACTGCACGTTATGTAGATCAAGGCGGTGGTAAGCGAAAAGGATCTTTTGCTATCTACATCGAGCCGTGGCACGCGGATATCTTCGATTTTCTGGATCTGAAAAAGAACCACGGTAAGGAAGAAATGCGCGCCCGGGATTTGTTCTATGCCATGTGGATTCCAGATTTGTTTATGAAGCGGGTTGAGGAAAATGCCGAATGGACACTGATGTGCCCCAACGAGTGCCCCAATATGCACAATATGCATGGCGAAAAATTTGAGGAAACCTATTTGAAATATGAAGCCGAAGGCCGTGGCCGGAAAACCATAAAGGCCCGCGAACTTTGGGAGAAAATCCTGGAATCGCAGATCGAGACCGGTACGCCGTATATGCTTTATAAGGATTCGGCCAACGAAAAGTCAAATCAGAAGAATTTGGGCACCATCAAATCGTCCAACCTGTGTACCGAAATTTTGGAATATACCAGCAAGGACGAGGTTGCGGTTTGTAACCTGGCTTCTATCGCCTTGCCGATGTTTGTGAAAAACGGTGCTTTTGATCACAAGGAACTCTACCGAATCACCAAGCGCGTTACAAAGAACCTGAACAAGGTTATCGACCGCAATTACTATCCGGTAAAAGAGGCCGAAAACAGCAATATGCGCCACCGTCCCATAGGTTTGGGCATACAAGGTTTAGCAGATACATTTATCCAGCTACGGTTGCCATTTACCTCGCCGGAAGCCAAAAATCTGAACCAGGAAATTTTTGAAACCTTATATTTTGCCGCGGTAACCGCCTCGATGGAATTGGCGAAAGAAGAAGGAGCGTATTCTACGTTTCGAGGGTCGCCCATTGCGCAGGGACAGTTTCAGTACAACCTTTGGGGAATTAACGATGAGGATCTTAGCGGCCGTTGGAATTGGGCTTCCTTGCGTGATGAGGTTATGGATCACGGCGTACGCAACTCCCTTTTGGTTGCCCCGATGCCAACCGCTTCCACCTCACAGATTTTGGGGAATAACGAAGCCTTTGAGCCTTATACTTCAAACATTTATACCCGTCGGGTACTATCTGGAGAATTCATCGTAGTCAATAAACATTTGCTGGAAGATCTTGTGGCACTTGGGCTTTGGGATGAAGAATTGAAGCAGGCGATTATGCGTGCCAATGGATCCATCCAGCATATTGATGGTATTCCTGAAGAATTAAAAGAGCTGTACAAAACCGTTTGGGAATTGAGTATGAAAGACATTATTGATATGTCGCGGGAGCGTGGATATTTTATCGATCAGTCGCAGTCGCTCAATTTGTTTATGGAAAACGCCAACTACTCCAAATTGACCTCCATGCATTTCTACGCCTGGAAGAGCGGCTTAAAAACCGGGATGTATTATTTGCGTACCAAATCTGCGGTGGATGCCATTAAGTTTACGCTGAAAAAAGAAGCCAAGCGCACCCCACAACCGGAAAAGCAAGTTGCCAAACGAGCGGCCGAAACTATGACCGCAAGTCTACCCAAGGTTCACGAGCCCCAACCGGTCGAGGAGCGGGCCACACCGTATGAAGTCAAGCAGGCGGCTGCACAGCCTTCGCAGATTGATATATTTGGAGGTGAGGAGCAACAGCCTCAGCCACAACAACAGCCACAAGCCAAAAGTACGGCGGATGTAGCCCCGATGAGCGCCGAAGAAATGAAAGCGCTGATCGCGCAAGCCAAAGCTTCAGAAGGGGATGACGATTGCCTGATGTGTGGGTCGTAATAAAATCGAGCTAGTGCGATAACAGAAAAAAACCGGTAGTACTGAAAAGTGCTGCCGGTTTTTTTTATTCTAGTTTATGGTAAGGACGAACGGCTGGTGAACGATTAAGAATAAAAGTTCGCTAGGTTTATCGTTTTCGCGAAAGTGTTACAAATGCTTCTTATGCTCGATATAATAGTGCTCAAGCAGATTCATACTGGCACGAACGAGGTCTTCGGTCTCCTGAAGCAAACTGAAATAGAGCATGGTATTTTTTGGGCTTCCGTCACTGCTTCGGGTGCGTTCTACCTGCTTTGCAATTTTCGCCGAAAGGCTATCCAAAAGATTTTGCTTCCCCTCTAAAATAGGAACGATGGCATCAAAATCCTTATTTTTGAAGGTGCTTTCGATTTGGGAAAATAGCGACTCCAGCTTTTGCTCAATTTCTTTTAGGTCTTTGAGTTGAGTAAACTTTAGTCCTTTATGATTATTGTTGAGGTGATTGTAGCTGGAGTTGGTAATCTGGCTAAGGGATTGAGTTACGTCCTGCAGGTAGCCCAGCACATCAATATAAAACCGGCTGGCCTCAACGTGGGTGTCGTCCAGGTTTTTGATGAAATAGAAAAGACTGTTGCGCAGTTCTTCCACCTCATCGTTAAGTTTCGTGATACCCTTTTTACTCTTCTTGAGCTTGGACAGGTCAACCTTAGAGAGTCCATCAATGGTGCCGGTATAGACTTTGTTTCCGCGTTTAAATGCAGAAGCTACGTTTGAGGTGCTTTCATTGATGATTCCCTGAATACTGCTACTGACCGCGCGCATCAACCGGCCTTCTTCAGCTTCGGCCTCTGAGCGTCTCTTATGATTGAGGTAATTACGGACTAAAAGAATCACCGCCAATATAAACAGGCCAAAAAGCGCAACCGCACCACCATAATATAGGATTGCAGCCATAATCGCAGCGGCCACAAAAGCACTTAGCGCTGTCAAAAACCAGCCACCTATGACATTGATTACCCCTGCCACACGATAAACCGCGCTCTCACTTCCCCAGGCGCGGTCTGCCAGCGACGTACCCATTGCAACCATAAAAGTGACATAGGTGGTGGAAAGGGGTAGTTTCATGGACGTTGCCAAAGAGATAAGAACACTGGCAACAATTAGGTTAACAGCTGCACGCACCAGATCAAAAGCCGGTCTGTCTATGGCAGCAACACGGGTTATGGGCTCATTCTTTTTGAAGCGCCTTTCAATGAGATTCTGGGTGTTTTTGGGAAGAATGGCGGTAAAGGCATAATTAAGTTTGATCGCTCCCCGTACCAGGCTGCGCGAAACGGCGTTGGGTTTAAAACGTTCGGTGCCTTCATCCTGACGGGAAAGGTCTACAGAGGTTTTGACCACTCGTCTTGCTTTTTTTGAAAACCAAAGGGTAAGAATCATGACCACACCTGCAAGCAGCAGCAGCATAGGTTGTGTAGGTACTTTTTGCGCCAGCGACTCCATAGAAAACTGTGAAGCTTCCACCCCGCTGCCTGCCCAAATGTTGAACGAATTGTAGGCCGCCATCGGCACGCCGATAAAGTTGACCAAATCGTTGCCTGCAAAAGCCATGGCAAGGGCAAAGGTGCCGATCACGATTACGGTCACATAAATATTGACTTTCAGGACTTTATTGAGAAGGAAACAAACGATAGTCCAAAGAACTACACTGACACCTATAAATTCCCAGACGTTGGTATTGGCCCAATCGATAATCCAACCACCAAAATTGGCTCCTTTTAATCCTTTTATAATGATAAAATAGCTGATGGAAGCAATGGAGATTCCACCAAATAGCGAAGCTGCCCAAGAGGGTTTTTTTTCAAAATGAAAGGTCATCAGCAAGCGCGAAAAAAACTGTATCAGCGCACCAATGGTAAAGGCAATAAATACGGAAAGAAAAATACCCTGAATAATCTCTATTGCTTTATCTGAATTGATGTATTCGCCTACCTGCAGGAAGCTGTCCTCGTTGACAGAGAGTTTTATAAAGGTCATACAAAAGGCTGCGCCCAGCAATTCAAAAACTATGGAAACCGTAGTAGAAGTGGGCAATCCTAGCGTATTGAAAAAGTCCAGCAGTAGGATGTCTGTCAACATCACAGCCATAAAAATGATCATGATTTCGTCAAAAAAGAATTTCTCGGGAACAAAAATTCCCTTTCGGGCAACCTCCATCATTCCACTTGATGAAAGGGCACCAAAGGCAATCCCAATACTGGCCACAATCATAATGGTCTTGAAGGAGACCGCCTTTGACCCAATAGCCGAATTCAAAAAGTTTACAGCATCATTGCTTACGCCTACAACCAAGTCTGCCAAGGCGAGAATCGCCAGGGCGATGAGCATAATTAAATAAATGTCATTCATAAATTACGTCAAAATTCAAGATGTCAAAGGTGCTATATTTTTTTTTCCTAAATGTTACGTGAAAGTTATAACTAGGTGTCCTACGTATCCTTAATTGCGCCCTAAGACGCTTTAAACTCCTATACTTTTATAATCCGCTCTCATTTAATGCTCACATAACATTATAAATACCTGTTTTTTAGATATTTATAATTTTAATGTAAAATTAATGTTAAGCAAATGTTTCTTTATGATTAAATTTAATTAACTTTGGCCTTGAATTTAAACAGCGGTGTTATGAAACGATTTATGATGGTTGCCCTACTGATGGGCAATATGCTCTGGGCTGTAGCTCAGGAGGAACAAACTCCAAAAAACAAATTTGTCAAAATAGGAAATGTGATTGAGGCTACTTTGTACCACGATAACGGCGAGGTTAGCCAAATTGGCAATTATGATAATGACGGTAAGTTGCAGGGGCTTTGGAAAAGCTACGATAAAAATGGAAAGAAACTAGCCGTTGCGCATTATGAGAGCGGGGAGAAGGTAGGCAAGTGGTTTTTTTGGAAAAATGATGTCCTCACCGAAGTAGACTACTCCAAGTCTAGCATAGTTGCTGTCAATACGTGGACGTTGAATGGTGAGCAGGTAGTCTCCAATGAATAGGGAACCCGAACGAATTATTTGATGGATGAAAAACCTGAATAACGAAAACCCGTTTGCTGAAAGGTAAACGGATATTATCGTTTTGAGATATGGTTTTGTGAAATATGCTTCTGGCGGGATGACTTAAAAGTTCCTTTTTCAAAATTTCGCTTTGCCGCATGTTTTGTGGCTCTCCCTTGTACTCGTTTTCGCCACATTCTAAAGCTGGACGGTTTCATCTTACGGCGCATAAAGGTGATCACTTCTTGTTCAGACAGGCCAAATTGAAATTCAATGGCATCAAAGGTGGTGCGGTCTTCCCAGGCCATTTCAATAATTCGGTCTTCTTCGCGTGGCGTAAAATTTTCGATAGCAGACATAAATTTCTTTTGGTTAAAAGTAAGAAATTGATTGGCTTCTGTGCTGAACGAAACGTCAGGAACCCCTAAAATCCCGTTATTTTAACGGTGATCCGATAAATCTTAACTTTTTTGGGAATTGAAGTGGCAGTTATATCTGTAGTTTATGAAAGGTTTATAATCCATTGATCCCTAACGATATGTTTGATCTGTATTTTTGCAAAAAACAAAAACTATGAAATTTTACTTATGCTCAATCCTGTCGGTCGTATTAATGACTTTATCTTGTAAGGACTTTGGTGAGCAAGAAGCTAAAACAGACGTACAGGAGGAACCTTCAACAGAACGTGCGAAAGATACTATGGCCAACGAGGAAATACATTATGCAGATACCAGTCTGGGAACTAAACAACGCAAAGAAAGTGTTACGCTTGAAAGTAGCTTAGGAACAGATCTTGATCAATGGGAAAACCGTCAAACCATGCGAATGTCAATGGATGGCCTAAAAAAAATTCCACAAGAAAATATTCCTGCAATCACCAGCACTCTTAAAGAAGATTTGATTAAAATGCGGGATGATATACCTGTTGATGATCACACGGAAACCGTGCAGCGCCAGTTTGAAAATGTGGATACCGCATTAGATAAACTACAACACATCCTTGGAGAAACTGGTATTAACGAGGAAAAAATATACGCTCAGGTGGATGAAGTTATTGATGCTTATAATAAGCTAGAAGCTGAACTCGGTATCCCCGTGGGACAAGCTTAAAAGTTAAAGGTGGAGTGATCCCTTCGTGATTTTCCGTGCTTTTTAGATTTTAACAATTTGTCTTGATACTCGAACTACGAAAGAGCACCTCTAAGGGATTCTGTTATCACATTATTGTCTTAAATGGTATGATAGAATTCTTGGAAGCCAAAGCTCAAGTTACAGTCAACGGCTGGCAAGGTTATAATGGACAGGTTGCAAATATTCGCAGCATTTGAAATACGGGCAGTCGCAAGACGTTAAATTTATTGGATAACCCTCAAGGAAACATCAGCGTTATTAGCGTGAATATAACCAAATGCCTCCAAACACCGGAAATACAAAAATCTTTCACATTTTAGAAAACAAGTTGCTTAAGTTAAGCGAAATAGTAAAAGGAGATCATACCTCGACCTGCGACTTTCAAAAGAATATTGAAGATCTCTACAGCACTTTTGAAGCGCTGATTTATGATCTCGGCATAATGCTTATACATCCAACCTATATCGTGTTTTTTTAGTTTAAAATGGCAATAGAACTTTTGTGCGGGCGCACAGAAGTTCTTTATTTTTGAAATATGTTTAGAACATTTTATGCCGTTGTGCTTTTGGCCGTCGCCCTGCTCATTTCCTGTGAGGAAGAGCAAAAAGTACTCAAAGACCCAACCACGGCCACAGAAACCCTAACAGTCAAGCTGAAGCCATTTATTAAAAAGGAAGTAAGTCTTTCTGCGCCTGCCCAATCCTATTTAATGGATATTGAGGAATATGCGCTGCTCCGGGACGGAGTCCAAAGTATCGATCAAAAAACCGTGGCAGAAGTAAAATCTGAAATTGACGGCTGGTCTAATTCTGCGCTCCAATTGTACAAGAAAATGCAGGACAGCCTATTGAAACAGCCCGTCACTTCAAGAATACTTTTAATTTACACGAAATCACGGCTTTTACGCCAGGAATTGGCCAAAACGCAAATTGATACGGCGGCAATCAATGTGGAAGCAACCGAAATGTTTAACGCTTTTCAAGATCTCAATAATCAGTTCAATGTAAAGTTTCTGCAATCTGTTGATGATTTTTTGGAAGAGTTTCGCGAAAATGGAACAAGTCAGCAGCCTTTGAATAAAAATGGTCCCATCTTCAGACCCAATGTGCAACCGGCACGTGTAAATTTGAGAAGGGCTGTAGAAAATGAATCCTTACCTGAAGTGTTATGAAAAATCTTATTATCTGCATATTTTTTGTTGCAACGGCTACTTTTGGGCAAAGCCAAAAAGCCACAATTCAGATTGATGAAACCATAAATGCTTGGCACAAAGCCGCTGCCGAAGCCGATTTTGAAACCTATTTTAATTTGATGTCTAAAGACGCCGTTTTCATTGGCACTGATGCTACCGAAAACTGGAAATACCAACAATTCAAAGCTTTTTCCAAACCGTATTTTGACCGGGGAAAGGCGTGGTCTTTCACCCCCGTCGAGCGGAATATTTTTTTAAATGATCTTGGTGAAATGGCATGGTTTGACGAATTGCTCAACACCCAAATGGGGCTGTGCCGGGGTTCTGGTGTATTAGTTTTTTCCGAGGACGGCTGGAAAATAAAACATTATGTCTTATCGATTGCGATTCCTAATGAGAATGTCACCGAGGTCACTGCAATGAAAAGTGTTTTCGACAAAAATCTAATTCAAAAACTGCAACAGTATTAATAATCCCGTTTCATCTCGTTGACCAGCGCAAAAGCTTGGTTGACGTATTCTTTTTCCAAAAACAACGTAAAATAATTGGTGGTCGATATGGCCTCAAAAATGGGGATTCCTTCGTAAGCGAGCAATTTAAAAATATAAAAATACAGACCTACGGTTTTGCTGTTGTGTTCCGGTAGGGCGATGGCCAGCGAGGCAAGATCTGCTTTTACCGTGATGCACGTTTCATCCGCAAAACATTCCTTGACCATTTCGGTGAGTGGGTTTGAGACAAGAATACTGCTCTCGTGAAAGGTGCTCGAATAGGTAAAATAGGCCTTTGGAATATCTTTTACTTTTTCCAAAAGCCGGGATTGGCTTTCGAGGATGGTGTTTGAATTGAGAAAGGTAAAGTCTGTGATGCCACTGCGCACCACAATATCCCCGAGATTTCTTATGTTCTTTTCACTCATTCGCCGCTGTGGATAGTACCGGCGCAGCGCCATCACGATTGATCCAGTATTTACCGGTTTGCCCAGTTCTTTGGCTACCCTGGGCTGAAGATCTTCCGCCAGGGCACTAAAATTGATAATCTTTCGCGCAAGCGCATCTTCAACAAATGGTTGGTGCTTGATCAAGTTTTCGACGCAGGAGGCTATGGTTTTCACTGTTATATATTTAACAATCTGTGCAAATTTATATAAAACCGAATTAAATTTTTCATTCTATCAAAATTCCGCATAATTATGTACAAAATTTTTGAAGATGAAAGTATTGAAGTTTGGTGGTACCTCAGTTGGCAGTGCCAAAAATATCGCACAAGTCGCTGACATTCTTGCGCAAGATCCGGCAGATAAACTTGTAGTTCTCTCAGCGATGTCTGGTGTTACTAACTTACTGGTCAATTTTTATGACTCTCTCCTAGCTAAGGATAGGGCAGCCGGAGAAATACTTTTGGCCACCGTTAAGCAGAAGCACGAGGAAGCCATTGAGGAATTATTTTCCGATAATCAGGCCATCGATGAACTTTATGTGACCGTTTCTCAATATTTGGGAATTTTAAGAGGCTGTGTTGACAGGCCCATTTCAAAAGAAACATACGCGACGGTAGTTACTACTGGCGAAATGATGTCCACAACAATTGTTTCCAGATATCTTGAAAGTTTACAACTGCCCAACATTTGGCTTGATGCAGGTACTTTTATGTACGTAAATCAGGTAGAAAACCCGGATATTGATAGTGTTGCAGATCATTTGCTGCCTCAGTTGAAAGCACGACCAGCAGCGCTTTACATCACCCAGGGATTTGTTTGCCGTCAAAAAGAAGGTCTCCTCACCACACTCAACCGTGGCGGGAGTGATTTTAGCGCGACCATCATCGCGGCTGCTCTGGCAGCCACAGAAGTTGAAATCTGGACGGATATTGACGGGCTTCACAACAACGATCCGAGATACGTCGAGGAGACCAAGCCCATTGAGCACTTAACCTATAATGAGGCAGCAGAACTTGCCTATTTTGGCGCAAAAATTCTGCATCCGCAAACTGTGGCGCCGGTAATTGATAAGGACATTCCGGTTTGGTTAAAAAATACATTTGATCCTTCGGCGGCGGGAACTAAAATATCCAATCAGTACCACGACCGTGGCTTGAAGGCGATCTCGGCCAAAGACGGAATCACGGTAATAAAAATACGGTCTAACCGGATGCTCGGGGCACACGGTTTCCTTAAAACCATTTTTGAGGTGTTTGACCGCCATGAGACTTCCATCGATATGATCACCACTTCTGAGGTGGCAATTTCACTTACAATTGATGACCACAAAAACCTGAATGCCATTGTCACTGAGCTCGCCGTGATTGCAGAAATAACTGTAGAACAGGATCACAGTATTATATGCATCGTGGGTGAGAAGCTCATTGCCGATGAGGCAAGTGCCAATGCTTTTGGACTTTTGAAAGAGTTGCCGGTAAGGATGATTTCTTATGGCGGGAGCAATAACAATATATCGCTATTGGTGCCGGGTAATACTAAAATTAAAGCGTTGCAGTACCTCAACCAGGCTTTGTTTTCACTTCAGGGAAGTATGCTTTAATAATTTGAGATTAAGCTATGAGGAACGTCAGCTTTACATCAGTACTAAGTACAAGCAATGTCAGGGTATCTTTAGCTTGCACTTACCAATATTTTAAAAATAACAAGACCACTAAACTTAATCCCACAAAAATAAGTAAGCCAAGGACATAAGCATATTGAAAGGTTAAAATTGATCCGGCGAAAAATGCCAAAACCCCTAATAACCATTTTGAAGTTGTGTAGTTCATAACTGTTCTCACAATGCTTAGAGTTGTAATTTTGTGAAAGGTATAGAAAGCACCAACACCGAAAAAGGAGGTTTTCCCCCTTTTTACGTGTATATTCCGTTGTCTTCAACGTGAACCGCAATTACACCGATACCGCTGTTGTATTATAAATGAAAAAGATTATCGCCTATCCCTTATCAATTGTTTTTTATTTGTGCTTTGGTTTGACCTTGCTGTTTTTTCACGCGGTTCAGGTTGTTTGTCATCGTGTGTTTGGCTATCAAGCCCACAAAAAGAGTGTAGATTATCTCAATCTCATGCTGATGCGCTGCCTAGTCGTGACGGGTACGCGCTTTACCTTCAGTAAACCTGATCGTATACTACGGGATTGCCCGTATATCATTGTTGCGAACCATCAGGGGCAGTTTGACATCTCACCGCTTATCTGGTACCTCAGACGGCTTCACCCCAAATTTGTTAGCAAAAAGGAACTGGGTCACGGCATGCCTAGTATTTCCTACAACCTTCGGCACGGAGGCTCGGCCCTCATAGACCGAAACGATCGGCGGCAAGCAATTGCAGAAATCAGAAAGATGACCACACAACTTAATAAGCACAACCGGTCTGTGGTGATATTCCCGGAAGGTACCCGCAGCAAGGACGGGATTCCCAAGGCATTTGCAAAAGGGGGATTGATCACCCTAATCAAGGCCATGCCCAATGCTCAAATCCTGCCAGTAACAATTCACAATTCCTGGAAACTGATGCGCTGGGGCGCTTTTCCCATAGATGTTGGAGTTCACGTTACGCATACGGTACACGATGCCATTCCTGTAAAAGGTTGGGATGTGGCAGAACTGGTCGATAAAGTACAGCAGGTGGTTTTGGCAGATTTTGAGGAAGTGCGCGAAAACCCCAAGATCAAGAAGAATACACCGGTTTAAATCCTGTATAAATGTCAAAAATCAATAGCCTAACGGCGAAAGAATCTCAGCTACTCGGGCATACGAAAACTTTTGTACAGGAAACCTTGGCAGATGCTGAAGGCGGTCACGACTGGTCCCATACGTTGCGGGTTTATAACAATGCCCTGCTCATTGCCAAGCACGAAACCGTGGATTTGCTGATCGTGGGACTGGCGGCCTTGTTGCATGATATTTCTGATGCGAAATTTAACGGTGGGGACGAGAAAAAAGGCGCAAGGATAGCTGAGGCATTTTTGATGGAGAAAAAGCTGGCTCCTGAGAAAGCAGCACACGTTTCAAAGATTATCGCCAACGTTTCTTTTAAGGGTGGAACTACTGAAAGGACACACAATTCGACAGAACTCGATGTGGTTCAGGATGCAGACCGGCTGGACGCACTAGGTGCTGTGGGCATTGCCCGAACCTTCAATTACGGCGGCTTTAAAAACCGAAAGTTATATGATCCTGAAATCCCACCGCAAATGGAACAGTCTCCGGAAACTTACCGAAAATCTGAATCACCAACCATCAATCACTTCTACGAAAAACTGCTACTGCTCAAAGACCGAATGAACACCGAAACCGGCAAGAAAATCGCACAGGAACGCCACGATTTTATGGAAACTTTCCTCGACCGCTTCTATGCCGAATGGGAAGGTAGGGATTACCATTTACCCGTGGATGCGCTTCCCCATAAACGGAAAACTATCTGAGTATTTTTCGCGAAAGCGGAATAATTCTTTTGAAAAGTTTTAAAACCAGCTCGCCCACGGAATCCGGCTCAACATCAATAACAAACCGATGGTATAAAAAATGGCCAGCATTTTAAATTTGGGGGTGGAGGTCAATTTCTTTTTGTGCTTAGAATAACCAATGGTCACAAATACTATGGTCAGGATCATCACCGTGGGATGTTCTACAACGTAGAGCCTCAAACTTGCATTTTTCATCACCTCGCCCATACCATTATCACCTAGCGCGCTTGCGCCCAATGGCGAAATAAAATAAAGCACCAAACCGATCAAAAACTGAATATGGGTCACGATAAGCGTGAACAGTGCCAAACGAAAGTCCCTTGCTCCAAACTCCTTTTTGCCAAAATAACTCACCAATGAGTTGATGGTTGTGAGCAACAGGACAAAAAGAACCAAATAAGCCCAGTAGGAGTGTAGGTTTTGAACAGTAGGGTATATCATGACGTTAATTTGGCGGCAAAGATAATGATGAAAAATTTCTTATGTGCTTAAAAACAAAAATACCACCGTTCCTTACTTTTGGGAATGGTGGTATTATTAAGATGAGGGGTTGAGGTTATTCCCAAATGTTTTCAGCACCGGGGCCGCCCCAAAGCAAATTAACCAGATATGGATTGTCTATAAATGGATTTCTAACACCTTGAACCTCGGTAATGACACGGTTGCGTTGTTTCTCAAACTCAGAAACGGGGTCTTCCGCATTCCATTTGAGGAAGAGGTCTAGACCACCTACTTTTTCATAATCTTCACCGTACCGAATATTTAGGTAAAGCATCATACGGGCTACATCTCCTTTCCACTCGTTACCGGGAAACCAGGTTTGACCATTTAGCATATAGTTGCCGTTTCCATCCACAAAGGGATAATTGAGGCGTTGTTGATTGACATTGTCATCAGCACTGCGGAGGTGGTGTAGGTCTGTTACTGCGTTCTCAGTGATTAGTAAGGACTGTGGGAAAACGTGTTCGGTATTAAAGGTTTGCGGGGCGTGCGAATTGGTAGGCGAGGTGTATTCCCTTTCGTCCCTGCTTTCGCCAGAATACATTAGGATCACATTTGCGGGATTGTCAAGATCGGCATCGGCGTCATAAAGAAACTGGTGACGCTCGCCGTACGAAAGAATCCTGATGTGTTTGGCAATCGTAAGTGCGCTCAGTTCTTGAAAGTTTAAGGTCATATTTTGCGAAAAGACGATATTCTTGTAATAATCCTCCTGACCCGGCGGAATGTTGAAGGCCACCGGAACAACTACTTCAACAGTTACAGTTGCCGTAGTACACGTGGGCGTCTCGTCATCATCACAAAGGGAATAACCAAAGGTATCCTGACCGGTAAATCCAGTCTGAGGTGTGTAGGTGACCGTGCCGTCATCGTTAATCGAAACATCGCCCAATGTACTTGAAGTATCCAAGCTGCTTATGACAGCGTCATCGGTGGTGTCGTCATTGCTCAGTAGTTTATCGAGTACGGTCATCACGTTTTGGCGAGCCACGGCTATATCATCGCTTGCCACCGGACTTCCTTCGTCGATTACGGTCATTGTGATGGTGGCGGTAGAACAAGTAGGCACCTCGTCGTCGTCGCAAATGGTGTAGGTAAATGTATCGATACCAGAAAAGCCAGGATTTGGGGTGTAGAGCAGCGTGTTATCTGATTCAATGGTTACTGTCGCGTTACTTTGAGATACGTCTACGCTCGTCACCTGGGCGTTGTCTAGGAGATCATCATTGTCTAAAAAGCTCCGGATGATAAGTACCACCTCTTCTTCAGTTTGATATGCGTCATCTGCAGCTATGGGAGACGCAGCAGTTACCATAATCCTGACCGTTGCTGTTGAGCAATTTTGGGGAGTTTTATTGTCACAAATTGTATATGTAAAAGAATCTTCACCAATGAAATTGGACGGAGGTTCATAAGTGTAAGTACCAATACGATTGTCAGTAATACTTCCATTTTTCTCACTGATGTTCTGAATTGCTGAAATTCTGGCGAATCCAAATACCGTATCATTCTCCATAAGATCGTCAAAGTCCAGCGGAGTGTTCTCTTCGGTCTGTTTGGTGTCGTCCACTGCAGTGGGCACTTCATCGTCTTGCATTATTACTTCTGCTTCAGGTTCATCAGTACTACTGCATCCCAGTATAAAGAGAAATAAGGGCAATAGTTTGAGCCAGTTCGGTTTTGGTGTGAATGTATTCATAGCTTTTTTTAAGGTTGAAAAGAAAACCTCTTGCAAAGATCTTGCAAGAGGTTTCATTCTCAATAATCATTCAATTGTAAAATTCTACTGCTGCTTCCAAACACCGTCCTCTTTGATTAGTTCAAAGGTTTCTGTGGTGTTTGAACCATTAAAGATGTCAAAAGTGATCGCATATTTCTGAGCTTCTTCTGCACTGGGAGCAAGCACATTGTCGAGCAATAGACCCAGTGCCTCAACGATCATGTCGTCGTCCCAGAAAGCGCTGTTGCCACTTCTCCTGTCAAAGTTCCCAAAGCGGTCCATGCTATCTGTTTGATTGGGATACTTATCAGCAAGTTCATTGACAATGTACTCATAATCTGAAGCTGCCAATTTATAGAAAATAGTATTGTCTGGCACCCACTCACCGTCTGTAAAGCTAAATTGGGTAGAAGTTTCTATAACTCGCGGTACAAAGTTCCATTTATCATCCTGAAAAAAGAAATTGCTGTACCGTGTGGATACCCCTTCACCGGATACAAAAAAGTCATAGGTAACTGAGGTAAAATCGCCTGGTTGAGCAAAGGGTCTTTGCATTCCCAGTAAAATTGCGATCTTATAACCGGCTTCCATTTCATCCGAAAAATTTGGGAAACGTTGTCCCATAGCGTCATAATCATCTAGAGTAAGTTCGTACGGGGTTCTCCAGCTGTCGCTTCCCAATGCAAAAAGGTTGGTTACCTCTATGACAGAAAGTGTTGATGAATTGTCGATGACATATTCTGTTCCATCTAGAATAACTGCTGTTGTCAATGAGGAAACGCCAGAGCCGTTAAAGCCTGCATAGGTGAGCTCAAATTGGGTGCCGTCTGTCGCCGTTGGGAATTTCCTTTTTAGTATGATATTAAAAGCTTCTAAAAGCATCGCCTGGCTCCAAGCTGTACCGCCGCTGTTCCTTATGTCAAAGCTGCCAAAACGGGCAGCATTTGCAGTTGCTGCCGGATAGGCCTCACCTAGTTCATCTTCTAGGTTGTAATCGTCCCTGTTCAGTTCATAGGGCGTTCCACCAACCGCAATGTAAGCGTTACCATTATACTGCACCGTCATATCTTCAACTTCAGCGCTTCCGGTAAATACATCGTAGCTTACGTTGTATTTTTGATTTGTAACATCCTCAAATCTTTCTGATAGGACTACATTGATGGCTTCGAGAATTTGAGAATCTGTCCAAAAGGTATCCCTTCCTTCCCTGCGATCAAAATTCCCAAAATTGGCTGCGCTACCGGCCAATGTAGGATATTTACTTGCTAATTCTTCTCCAATGAGGTCAAAGTCCTCATCGGTAAACATGTACATAATTTCGTCTGCCAAGGTTCTGTAAGTTAGACTTACGTGATCTCCTAGATTCGCTTGAGGGTATTGAAAGTCTAAAAAATCCTGAATATCACCTAAGCTGGTAAAGTAATCGTCACTCAGTCCTATTTCGGCGTATTCCTCTGTTTGTACAGAATAATCAACAGGGATTACAGGAGCAAAAAGATTATAGGTTACATCAACTGATGATCCTTCGCCAAGAACAGGAAAACGCTCATTGAGGATGCTGGGGATAAGGCCTTCCGCATCTTCGAGGGTGTTGAAAAAAAAGTCACCACTTGTGCTAAGTACTTCGTCATAATTATCCTCTGTGACCGTGTATTGCGTAACGCCACTAATGTCACCCTCGTTGGCTTCCAGTTCATCGTAAATTTCATCCAAAGGCTCGCAGGCCGTTAAGGCGAGCATCCCTACAAAGAAGTAAATTAAATATTTCATATCGCTTTTTTTTTAGAAATTAATTGTGGCACCTACTGTAAACGTCCTTCCAGGCCCGTAAAATACCAATGCGTTTTTCGCTAGGGACTCTTCTCCATCGTTAGAATCTGAGATGTATTCAGTATTCAGGGCGTTAAAGACATTTGCTCTTAGCGTAGTTGCAAAAGGGCCCAAGTCAAATCGATGCGTCAACCCAAGATCAAGAAGCCCAAAAGCAGGCAATTCCCATGTCTGCATACCTAAGTCCTCCTCTTCGCCCCTGTCTGAGGGATCAAAATCTGAAAAATAATCACTGGCGTAATTGAAATTTGCACGGATACTTGTTGAAGGTAAGATTTCATAGTCAGCCCCAAGTGCAAATGTAGTTTGGGCAGATCGGCCAACCTTAAGGCCATCGATGAAAATATCAACAACTTCTACTTCCTCACGCTCATCGTTGAAAAGCTGTACACCTTCAATATTATTGGCCCAGGTCCAGTCGCCAAGAGATACCATTCCGTTGAGGCGTAAGGACTCTACGGGCCTCCATTGAAATTCCAGTTCAACCCCCTGGTGCAAGGCATTAACCCCAAGTATGTTTCCTATGATGACCTCATCGTCTGTCGAGCGGTTTATGATCTCTGTCCTATCGTTCCACTGGGTACGGTACAGGTTAAGATCTGCCCTAAAGTTGGGGCTCCTAAAGCCATAACCCAGTTCTGCACTGAATATTTTTTGGTTGACCGCGTCTTCATTAATAAGATTTTCAAAATTCAGGAATACGGCATTACTGAACGGAGCCCGCTCAAAATAACCAATATTGGCAAAGACATTGCTCGTTTCACTTAGGTTGTAGTTGGCACCACCTTTAATGCTTCCGCCCAAAAAGTCGATCCAGTCAGTTTCGCGTTGTGGGTCAGTATCCAGATAATTGAAGTAATCTATACGTTTGTAGCTGGTTACATTTGCTGCCGCAGACACAAATGCAGAAAGCTCGTTCTCGCTATATTCCAACTGTGTAAATGCACCGTACCAATTTGTAAAACCGTCATCGTGATACAGTATTTTATCACCCTCGGTAGCGGCGAAATTAGGATCGTTATCGTTGCTGTTCTCATCGATGTAATAGAGGCCTCCAAGGAGATCGGTCAGTTCGGTGAAGTGTTCGCCTTTATACAACCGTACATCAAGACCAGCGCTAAAATCCAAGTAGTCACTAAATTTTGTTGACAGGGTTGAGATTGCACCATACCACCGGTGATCGTTCCTTGAGGCTCTCAAAATGGTTTCTGAACCATCAACTCCCTGCGCCCGGTTTTCATCAACGATTTTGTCAAGATCAATGGGGCCAAAAATCTCATCGCGGTAATCAGGGTCATCAGCACCGAATTTATTAACCCCGGTACGGCCACCACCACCACCAGTACCAAAAGAGAGATACGCAGAGGTGGCAAGCTTGGTATCTTCATTGATGGTCCAAAAGTGGTTGAGTATAGCCTTTGGTTTATGGTAAAAGTTATTCTCTATGCTTACGAATTGACCATTGAGATATCCCCAGTCTATATTGGTTTTAATACCTCTGTCACTTTGCCTAAATTCATTAATGGTCAATCTGTTTTGGCGTTGTCCGTGGGTTTGGGGTGCACCAAATGCCGTAAAAGAAAGCGTGTGCTCGTCGTTAAACTCTTTGGAGAGGTTTACAAAATAGGAGTAGGCATCAAAGGGAGTGCCATCTACAAAACCTTGCCCTGCTGTTCTAGAGAGTGCGATCGTTGCAGCATAACCGTTTTCCATCTTTCCGGTAGATAAACTAAAGCCGTATTTGGTATAACCGTCGTTACCTGTGGTCATAATTACATTACCACCCTGAACAACATCTGTGGATTTTGTGACAATATTCATCGTACCTCCTATAGAAGGCACTGCAAGTTTAGAAGCTCCCAAGCCACGCTGTATCTGTATGGTGCTGGTCACGTCAGAGAGTCCTGCCCAGTTACTCCAAAAAACACGGCCATTTTCCATATCATTGACAGGGATGCCGTTGATCATTACCGCAACGTTTTCTGAGTTGAAACCGCGTAGGCGCAATTCTGCGTCACCGAAACCACCGCCACCCCTGGTAACATAGACACCAGGAGTGTTTTTGACGATTTCAGGAAATTCTTGGTTACCAATGTTGTTCTGTATCTCTGCAGCCGAAATAGTAGAAACCGCTACCGGTGTCTTACGGTCAATTGCCAAATTATAGGCGGTTACCAAAACTTCGTCAAGTGCGTTATCGTCAAGCTGTAAGGAGATGGTCCCAACATCGACAGTCTCTCCAGAAGAAGCAGTAAATGGAATTGTCTTTGGAAGAAAGCCCACATAAGAAATCTTAATGGTTCCTGATCCTTTGACCACCCGTAATTCAAATTTACCGTCGAAGTCTGTTGTAGTACCTGTAGAACTGCCGGCTACTGACACGTTAGCTCCTGGCAAAGGGCCATCTGTAGAATCGTCAAAAACAGTTCCCGTAATGACACCTTGACCATAACTCACCATAGTTGCCAGAAAGAAAACCAAGTACAACAGGTTTGTAACTTTTTTCATATTGAATTGATTTGGATTTTGCTGCAAAATTGCAACAAACTCAAACCGCCAATGTTAAGTCAATGTTAAGGATAATTTGTTAACCTATAACGTTTTTTGATGATTCAATAATTTAAAAATCAAATAGTTAAACTTATTTAAGAAATTCTTAAAGTTTAGCTTTTTTGTAAAGATTGAGGAGTTTAGCTGTTGAGCTATCGTGATTTGCAGATTCGCTCTTGTCAAAATCTTTTAGGATTGCCTTTGCCAATTGTTTGCCAAGTTCAACGCCCCACTGGTCATAACTAAATATATTCCAAAGGATGCCCTGGGTAAATATCTTGTGCTCGTACAAGGCGATCAATGAACCCAGACTCTCTGGTGTAAGTTTTTCGATTAATAAAGTGTTGGTCGGTTTATTGCCATCAAAAACCTTAAATGGAGCCAACTTGTCGATATCATCTGAAGATTTTCCGCTTTGCGAAAGTTCGTCGGTCACTTCTTCGAGCGTTTTTCCATTCATTAGCGCTTCGGTCTGGGCAAAAAAGTTAGCCATCAGTTTATCGTGGTGGTCGGTGTTTCCGTGAAGGGAATGTTTATAGCCGATGAAGTCCACCGGAATCAATTTGGTACCCTGATGTATCAACTGAAAGAAAGCGTGCTGGGAGTTGGTGCCCGGCTCGCCCCAAATAATGGTACCTGTCTGGTAATCAACCTTGTTACCGTTCTGATCCACACTTTTGCCGTTACTTTCCATTATGGCTTGTTGCAAATAGGCCGGGAATCGGTGCAAATATTGGGTGTAAGGTATAATGGCTTCGCTTTCAGCACCAAAGAAATTGTTGTACCAAACGCTGATCAACGCCATAAGAACCGGCATATTTTCGTCAAATGAAGCGGTTTTGAAATGCTCATCCATTTTATAGGCACCCGTAAGCATGGAGTCAAAATTGTTATATCCCACTGCCAAAGCGATCGAAAGTCCCACGGCACTCCACAGCGAGAAACGACCGCCAACCCACTCCCACATTGGGAATACGTTGTCTGAATCTATACCAAAAGCATCAATCGCCTCGGTATTTGTCGAAACGGCAACAAAATGCTTGGATACAGCATCTGCTGCGGCATCACCGCTCAATGCCAATTTCGTGAGAAACCATTCTCGTGCGGTATTGGCATTGGTTATGGTTTCCTGAGTGGTAAAGGTTTTTGAAACGATCACAAAAAGCGTGGTTTCCGGATTGACGGTTTTTAAAATTTCCTGTGCGTGATCGCCATCAACGTTGGAAATAAATTTGACATCCAAATGATTTTTGTAATACTGAAGTGCTTCTACCACCATCACCGGACCAAGGTCAGAACCACCAATCCCGATGTTTACAACATGTTCTATGGCTTTGCCGGTTGCGCCTTTATGTTCGCCGCTTATGATCTTGTCAGTGAACTTTTGGATCTTCTTTTTTACCTCGGCAACTTCGGCCAGGGCATTGTCACCATCAATGGTGATCGGGTCGTCGCCTTTATAGCGTAAGGCGGTATGCATCACGGCACGGCCTTCGGTCTCGTTAATGGCGGTTCCGCCGAAATAGGCATCACGCGCTTCTTTTAGTTTCATTTCTTCGGCGAAAGCCAAAAGCAGTTCTTTGGTCTCAGCGGTAATTCGGTTTTTACTGTAATCCAAATAAAAATCTTCCCAGCTCACCGAAAATTTTTCGGCACGGTCGCCATCTTTAAAAAGTTCTTTTAAATGTTTGTCGCCGACCTGATCGAAGTGGTCGCTAAGCTTTTTCCACGATTGGGTTTGAGTTGGGTTGATTTTCTGCAGTTTCATAGTATTACTTGGTCAAAGGTTAATGCGTCGAGTTTGTCTTTTAGTGGTGTGATAAATTCAAAATATTTGGGTTGCAAGGAATCGGCCAGTGGTTCTGCATCAGGCAAAGCCTGTTTAAAGGGGTCTACCTGCTTACCATTTTTCCAGAAGCGGTAGCAGACGTGCGGCCCGCCGGTATTGCCCGTCATCCCAATGTAGCCTATGACATCGCCCTGCTTCACGTAGTCGCCACGTTTTACGGCGCGTTTTCTCATATGTAGGTACTGTGTTTCGTAAGTGGCGTTGTGACGAATTTTTACATAATTACCGTTACCGCCACGGTACTCAGACTTGGTTACCGTACCGTCTGCAGTTGCCATTATGGGTGTGCCGATGGCGCCGGCAAAATCGGTGCCCTTATGTGGCCTGACCTTATTGCCATAGTAGGCGATGCGGCGCTGGAGGTTGTATTTTGAAGAAATCCTGCCAAATTTTAACGGTCCTTTTAAAAACGCCCGTCTTAGGTTATTGGCCTCCTCGTCGTAAAAGTCGATTCCCATAATCGTGTCTTTTTCAAAACCAAAAGCGTAAATGGGATTGCCGTTGTGCTCAAACCAGCTGGCCTTGATCCTGATGTTGGAAACTGGCACGGTATCGTTGACATATTCCTGGGTGTAAACCACCTTAAAGCGGTCTCCAGGATAAAGATGAAAAAAATCTATGGTCCACGCATAAATGTCTGCGATGGCATAAGAAACCAGAACGTTTAAGCCAAGGTCATCAAAGGTGGAAGAAAGGTTGTCATTTATCACACCGGAGGCAGTCTTTTCAACAATTTTTACCGGTTTTTTTGAGGCTTTTGCCATTATGGTATCTGCCAAAGATATTGCCACATAGTCAACAAGGTTTTTTTCGTAGATAAAAACCTTCGGTAATTCGAGGCTGTCTTTTGATTTTAAAAGCACATAGGGTTTTCCCACATCAATGAGGCGGGTATCAAAAATATCCTTTACAGAATCCGTCACCTTTTGTATAGTGCCATACCCAATACCTTGGTTAAATAGAATCTGCCCAAAACTGTCTCCAGACCTTACCGTGTCCCGTTCTATCACATAATCGTCAAGGATATAACCATAAGCACGGGTGATAGGTTTTTGTGGGGGAGGGGCGACATCCTTTTTTTGCTCAACTTGATGGTCGTCTGCACAGGAAAAAAAGGTTCCCGTGAGGAGTAGTAAAATATAAAAGATCTTTCTCAAGATTTTATGCGTTTTTTATTTCTAAGTAGGTTGTTCCTGTCCCCAATTTTCGAGTTCTGCGGGTGTCCAAAGATCGGGAAAAAATATGCGCCTCTGATACTTGGGATGCATATACTTTACCCAAGAACTTCCGCCGGTGGCCTCCAGTGGTTTTTTGCCCTGATTGAGATAGTGCTGTGCCGTACGGTAGTGTGCCATCACCCAGGTAATATTGACCGTGCTGTCATAGTGCCGCAAGGCATCCCTCAATTTTGGATCTTTCTGCTGATCAGAGGGTAATTTTTTGAATATAGAATACAGATCCTGATTTTTATACTGTTTTATGAAACGTAGGAATTCGGCTTTATATTTTCTTTCGAAATCCTTAAGTGTAAAACTTTTGTTTCCGGTCGTATGGTCCTTGCCGGCCGCTTGCCAGTACAGGTGTTCGAAAACAACATCAAGGTTGTTCTCATCTTTAATTTTTTCGCGGAAGCGGGCATCCACCAGATTGTTCAGGGTGGTTGAGGAAAATTCTATTTTTCTGTACTGCGCGCTTTGAAAACCACTCGCCGGACTCAGCGTCAACCGAAATTTTAAATACTGATCCATATCCATCCCATCTCTCATAATGCTGAAGGAAGCGGTGAGCATATCAAAATAACGGCTGATCCTGCCCAATTTTTCGGAAAAGAAAGAAACTGTAATGTTATCTACGCTCTTGGTGACTTGGTCGATTTCCCAAAGGATCATTTTAAACAGAAGTTCGTTGACCTGATGGTACATGATAAATACCATTTCATCAGGAAAGGTGGTGCGCTGAGTTTGCAGATTTAGCAGTGCATCAGTCTGGATGTAGTCCCAATAGTTAATAGGATTGGCGTGCAGAACGCCTTCGAGCTGGCCATTGATGTCTTGACCCATCGCATCGTATTTTTCCTGTAAAGCTTTGAGGATTTCTGGCGAAATTTGCGTCATTCCTTGGATTTGTCCTGTGAGCTAAATTTATGCCTCGCGCCAGTTTATCTGTTCCTCAATTAATCTATTATAATGGGGAACGGATGCTTTAACCCTTTGTAAGCATCTAATTCTGCTTTGAGGGAACCTACCGCGAGGTCAGCTTTGACCAACAAAGGTATTTTATTTTTATCGTCACTAATCCAGATGGTAAGACTTTCTTTTTCTTTAAAAACACGACCCGCTTGTACATAGGGCCTAAATTTTACGGCGGCCACCCTACCAAAAGGGGTTTTGATCACGTCACGCCCCAGGTATTTCAATTTAAACTTAAAAGTTTCTTCATCAAAAAACATATCCAGTTCGGTCTCGTCACCTATTTTCAAATCCTTGGTATTGATGGAATTTCTCAAATAATAAAATGACGAAATCATATCGTGCACATCCTCAGCAGTGGTAACGGTGGTTTTTTTACCGTGCTTTTTATCAAAAACGTGAGCTTGATGGCTGTCCTGATCAAAGTCTATGACTTTGTCCTTGGTGTGACCGCCTTCGTCAATTTTACGAATGAAACGATATGGTAGATTAGTGTCTTTGTCAATGTAGCTTTCGTAGTGATCTTCCACTTTAAAAACCCACCCAACTGGTCCGGTGGTTTCACCAAACCCTTTTAAATGAAAGGTTTTCTTGCCATTGAGCTGGGTGTCCTTAACTTCCAGATTGGCATAGCCAGCCGTGAGCAGGCCATAACGCATCCTAAAGCGAAACCACTCTCCATCCTCAAAAGCAGTTTCCTGCCCGGGTGTGGTGGAGGCTGTCATTAAAAGAAACCCGACTAATAAAAACACTATTTTCTTCATCATCAAAAATTGAACATTGACAATATTACAAGAGTTGTTCCAAAAATAATAAAAACGGATCGTGTCCAAGTAAACTTTCGGTTAAACCGAAGATAATCAGAACAGCAATTATGATGAAATATTATAAAGTACCCCGGGATTCCTGTTCGCGCTCGATGGCTTCAAAAAGGGCTTTAAAGTTTCCTTTGCCAAAAGATGTTGCGCCTTTTCGCTGAATGATCTCAAAAAACATTGTGGGCCGGTCCAAAACAGGTTTGGTGAATATCTGAAGCAGATAACCCTCGTCATCGCGGTCTATCAAGACGCCAAGTTCCTTTAATGGGGCAAGATCCTCGTCTATTTCGCCCACACGGTCCAGAACGGTGTCATAATACATTTCTGGCACGTAGAGGAATTCGACGCCACGGTCACGAAGTTGGGTAACGGTGTGGATGATGTTGTCTGTTGCCACAGCGATGTGCTGTACGCCTGCACCGTTATAGAAGTCGATGTATTCCTCGATCTGGGATTTTTTTCGGCCTTCGGCGGGTTCATTGATGGGAAACTTAATCCTTCCGTTGCCGTTGCTCATCACCTTGCTCATCAAAGCGGTATATTCTGTGGAAATATCTTTATCATCAAAACTCACCAACTGGGCAAACCCCATCACTTCGGCGTAGAAATCCACCCATTTGTTCATCTCGTTCCAGCCCACATTACCCACCATATGGTCGATGTACTTTAAACCCACGGTTTCGGTTTTATAGGGTTTGTCAACTGCGCGGTAACCCGGTAGAAAGGGACCATTATAATTTTTTCGTTCCACGAAAAAATGGATGGTTTCTCCGTAAGTATGAATGGCAGAGAGGACCACTTCTCCGTTTTCGTCCTCTTTTTTAGTAGGAGCAAGAAAGGGTTTTGCGCCTCGTGAAGTGGTTTCTTCAAAACTTTTTGTCGCGTCATCTACCCAAAGTGCAACGGTTTTTACACCGTCTCCGTGTTTGTTGATGTGCTCATTTATAATTCCATCTTGTTTAATGGGAGAGGTAAGCACTAAACGGATTTTGTCCTGTTGCAGTACATAGGACACGCTTTCTTTGTTGCCCGTTTCCAACCCAGAGTAGGCCACCAGTTGAAAGCCCCAGGCCGTTTGATAATAATAGGCTGCCTGCTTGGCATTGCCCACGTATAGTTCGACAAAGTCCGTACCCAAAAGTGGCAGGAAATCTTCAGCTTCGGGTATTATTTTTTTAGGTTCTTTTATGGTGTTGCTCATATTTTTTAGGTATTAAAATTAATTCTATGAAAAGAGCAGTATGCCCTCTCTGCCCTATGGGCATCCCTGCCTTTGCCGACAGGCAGGTCTCCCAAAGGGAGAGACTTCTTGCCCTGAATTTAGGAAAAAGTCAAGGTGTGGATCCTTTACTCCAACCACGATTTATAATATTCTTCATCTGCGATAGGCATTGCGTCCTCGCATACTTTTAGCGGTTTGAACGTATCGACCATTACGGCCAGCTCCTCGGTTTCTGTCTTACCGATGCTGCGTTCTACGGCACCGGGATGAGGCCCATGCGGTATGCCCGCCGGGTGGAGCGAGATATGGCCGGCTTCGATGTCGTTTCGGCTCATAAAATCGCCATCCACATAATACAGTACTTCGTCGCTATCAATATTACTATGATTGTACGGTGCCGGAATACTTTCAGGGTGGTAATCATATTTTCTGGGGCAGAAGCTACAGACCACAAAAGCATCGGTCTCAAAAGTCTGGTGTACCGGCGGCGGCTGGTGAATGCGCCCCGTGATGGGTTCAAAATCATGAATGGAAAATGCATACGGATAGTTGTACCCGTCGTAACCCACAACATCAAAGGGATGTGTGGCATAAGTTAGCTCAAAAAGGCTGTCCTGTTTTTTTATTTTCATCAGGAAATCCCCTTTTTCATTATGGGTTTCCAGTTCGTACGGCCGGCGCAGGTCGCGCTCACAAAATGGGGAATGTTCCAAAAGTTGACCAAACCAGTTGCGGTAGCGTTTTGGTGTGTAAATGGGGCGGCGGCTTTCTACAAGGAACAGCCGGTTGTCAGTAGTCTCAAAATCCATCTTGTAAATCGTCCCGCGCGGAATGATCAAATAATCCCCATATTTAAAATCGAGGTTGCCCAGATGGGTACGCAATTTTCCGTGGCCGCGGTGTACGAAGATGAGTTCGTCAGCATCACTGTTCTTATAGAAATAACTTGTTGTTGCATTTTTCGGTGCGGCCAAAAGGATGGTGCAGTCGCTGTTTGTTAGAATTGGTTTGCGGCTGTCGAGAAAATCATTTTCTGGCGCGATCTCAAAACCTCGGAAACGGTAAGACTGTATGTGGTTTTCCTTCGCGATTTTCGGCTTGACCGAAACTCCTTCCGTTAAGCTTTTTACTTGCGTGGGCCGGTGCTCATGATAGAGGTTGGAATACATCCCGTCAAAACCGATCGTACCAAACAGCTGCTCGTAGTACAAACTGCCGTCAGGCTTCCTGAAAGTGGTGTGTCTTTTGTGTGGGATTTTACCCAATTTATGATAGAAAGGCATAAAGCTTTTTTAGATATTCTCAGTTTTTAGGCTGTCTTGGGTAAATATCTTAAAAAAAGACTGCTTTCTAGGTCAATATTTTCTTAAAACCAAAACCCCAAACTGAAATACCATTGTCCTGCCTTTCGCTCGGGACTGTAGGAATACCGGGCTTGTAGTGGACCTAAAAGTGTTTCCAAGCCGTAGCCTAAAAAATATCCTGTATAATCTGGAGCAGAGAGCCAATTGCCCGAGATGAACAGGTCATTTTCTACGTTGGCGAAATTCCCGCCAAAAAGGATGTGGCTGTTTTTGAAACCGTGAAAATCCAAGGTTAGATTAGACTTTACCAAACCGTCACCGGCAGCGCCAAAAAAGTCATAGCCGAAAAATGGAACAATGTTATTTTTAAAGTTGTTTCCCCAGCCGCCCAGGTAAAAGTCGAGGGAATTCACTTGTTTTCCCCCTATTTTAAAACCTCCTTCCACGCCTATGTTGATGGCGAGGTTATCAAAAATTGACTGAGCATAAGTGAAGTTGGCACGACCTATGGAAAACTGGTCGAACCCGGGATTGAAGTCTGAAGCATAGAGATACAGATGAAAATCCCCGTTGAACGCCGCTCCAGAGATTGGAAAATATTTATCGTCCAGCGAGTCAAATTGTAGTTCGCCAAATAGGCTCCAGTAGTTGCTGTCCTCAAAGTAAAATCTCTGGTCTTCAGATTCGGCCTGGCGTATGGTCTGGGTTTCGATTTCAATGAGCTTTTGTTCTAAACCAAGGCGCAGTGTAAAGATCCTTTCAAAAAGGGTCTGGATAAAAAGCTGGTTGGTGAAGTCTTGATATTCAACGCCTATATTGTTTAGGGCCGGTAGCGGTACATTTGAAATCTGCTCGATAAAGCGCGCATCGACCCGTTTTTCAAAACGGTTGTAATAAGATTTCATCCCAAATCCCAAATAAAAACCATTGTCGCTTAGGTAGTTTAGTTCATACCTGCTGTTGTCGCCTAAAATCAGGTCAAAAGAAACGAGATCGTTACGGAAAAGTACCCGCTTCTTGGTAACATTGGCCAGGGCAGCACTTTTATACAGGTCATCATAATGTAGGGAAGCACGTAGAAATGTGGTAATATCCTTTTCATCTACCTCGATCTCCAGTTCATAACCGGATTCTTTCTCGATAAGCCGGTGGTTCACCCTATTAAAATTGTCTGTGGCGATCAAAGCATTAAGACCGTGTGTAATACTCTGAAAGGATGCGGTGAGCGGTGCCTGCATTTTCAGTTTTCCCAGAATGTAGGAGCGGGTATAATACGCATTGCCCTTTATGGTAACCGAAGCTATGTCAAGTTTTTCAGGAAATTCTGCGGTAAGTGTATGTTGACGTTTAGTTCCGGTCTGTCTGGCAGCAAGATCGACCAGGGCTTCCCTGAATTTGGAAGCAGCCACACGACCGCTGTCAATGATTTGCTGTCCACGGTCAAAATCAACCACGCTGAACCCTTCTATATCAGGACGGATGTAAATATCGGTCAGTTCCTTTTTGGACTTCATCGCTTCGATGGTGCGGTAGTTGTTAATCTGCACTAAGATTTCGGGCGCAGATGTCAGGGCTTCCCGATCGCGAAGACCGTCCTGAACATCCACACCAATAACATAATTGATTCCGCGGCTGCGGAGTTCTTCTACCGGGTAATTATCAACGACACCACCATCCAGGATCAATTTTCCATCGATGACTATGGGACTGAATAATGATGGAAGTGCTCCGCTCGCCGCCATGGCCAAGGGCAAGTAGCCGGAATCAAAAACTATCGCCTTACCCTTTTCCACATCTGTGGCCACACAGAAAAACGGAACGGGGAGCTGGCTGAAATCATCTATCTGCCCCACAGGGTGCAGGAGTTGGGTAAAGAGGTTGTACATATTTTGACCCTTTGAAAGCGCCGAAGGCAAGGTGGGTTTAAAATTGCGGAACGGCAGGGTGAGCGCATAGCGTTCTTTAAGATTGCGCTCATAAAAAGTTTTGTCCTGACGGGGTATTTCGTCCTGGATCAGTTCTTCAAAATCAATAATCTTAAACAGCGAATCCAGTTGTCTGGCAGAATAGCCGGCCGCATACATGCCGCCCACGATGGCGCCCATACTTGTCCCGCCAATGTAATCCAACTGTATTCCCGCAGCGTCAATTTCCTTCAAAACCCCGATGTGCGCCAAGCCCTTTGCGCCACCACCGCTAAGTACCAGTCCCACTTTTAAATTTTTTGGAATGGAATCAACTACCTGCGCTCCAGCCAGGCTCACCAAGCAGAAAAAGCACAGCAGGAAAAGTTGATTTTTTTTTGACATCAGTCTTTGTGGTAAAACGTATGGATGATTTTGGCTTTTGCCGGCCCTATAACTTCGGCCAGGTTTTCTTCGGAAGCTTTCTTGATTTTTGATACCGAACGAAAGTGCCGTAAAAGTTCGACGATTGTCTTCTCGCCAATACCGCTAATGGTTTCCAACTCTGTATTAAACGCAGCTTTGCTTCTTTTGTTACGGTGGAAGGTTATGCCAAAACGATGTGCCTCGTTCCGTAGTTGCTGGATTATTTTTAGGCTTTCGCTCTTTTTATCCAGGTACATTGGGATGGGATCGCCGGGATAATAAATCTCTTCCAGACGTTTGGCAATGCCAACGATGGCAATTTTTCCGCGCAGCCCCAAAGTTTCCAAGGCCTTTACGCCAGAGGAAAGTTGGCCTTTACCACCATCAACGATGATAAGCTGTGGAAGCGGTTCCTCTTCAGCCAGCAGTCTTCGGTAACGCCGGAATACGACTTCTTCCATTGAAGCAAAATCATCGGGACCCGTTACGGTCTTAATATTGAATTTGCGATAATCGCTTTTGCTGGCTTTCCCATTTTTAAACACCACACAGGCAGCCACGGGATTGGTTCCCTGAATGTTTGAATTGTCAAAACATTCAATATGCCGGGGTTCTTCGGAAAGGCGCAGATCTACTTTCATTTGTGCCATCACCCGGTTTACGTGCCGGTCTGGATCCACAATTTTAGTCTGTTTAAATTGTTCCAAACGGAAGAATTTCGCGTTGCGTTCAGAAAGTTCGACGATGCGTTTTTTATCACCCAGTTTCGGAACTGTGACTTTGATATCCTCGCCAAGTTCAATTTCAAAAGGGACATAAATTTCGGGAGATTGACTGTTAAAGCGCTGACGGATTTCAATGATGCCAATTTCAAGAAGTTCGGCATCTGTTTCGTCCAGTTTTTTCTTGAGTTCCAAAGTATGGGATCTGATAATGGCGCCGTGCGAAAGCTGTAAAAAATTAACATAACCGTACCCCTCATCAGAAACAATACTGAAAACATCTACATTACTTATCGTGGGATTGACCACTGTACTTTTTGATTGGTAGCCTTCCAGCACATCGATCTTTTCCTTGATGCGCTGGGCATCTTCAAACTCAAGATTCTCCGCATGGCGTTTCATTTGGTTTTTAAAGCGTTGGAGGGAATCTTTAAAGTTGCCTTTCACAATCTCGCGGATGGCGTTGATGTTTTCATGATATTCTTCCGCAGGATACAGGTTTTCACAAGGCCCCAGGCAATTGCCCAAATGATATTCCAGACAAAGTTTGTATTTGCCAGCGTCAATTTTTTCCTGCGAAAGATCGTACTTGCAGGTACGCAGCGGGTAGAGCCCTTTTATAAGGTCGAGTAGGGTGTGCACCGTTTTCATACTGGTAAATGGGCCGTAATATTCACTGCCATCCTTGATCAACCGCCGGGTAGGGAAAACCCTGGGAAAGCGCTCGTTCTTAATACAGATCCACGGGTAGCTTTTGTCATCCTTAAGCATGACGTTATAACGTGGCTGGTATTTTTTGATCAGGTTGTTTTCCAGCAAAAGGGCATCCGTCTCGCTATTGACCACAATATGCTTGATCTGCTCTATTTTTTTGACCAAAACATGCGTACGGGCGTTGTCGTGCCTTTTGGTAAAATAGGAGGAAACCCTTTTTTTAAGGTTTTTGGCCTTGCCCACATACAGGAGTTTACCGGCTTTATCGTAGTATTGATAAACCCCGGGACTGTTGGGCAACGTCTTTAACTGTACTTCTAAATCTTCACTGTTCATCAGGTATAAATTTAGGGGTAATAAATCAGTTAGTAAACATTAGGGCCGGGTCTCTTTTTGCCCAAACTCGAATTATAAAAACGGAAATCCTCCCGGGGCTTCATAGGAGCGGTCTTATTTAGTAAATTTACCAAGCTATGGAAAAAACGATCATTGGCCGCACAGACAAAGCTGACTTTCCCATACTGGGCTATACCGATATTGACATCAAAATAGATACCGGGGCGTACACCTCCTCCATACACTGCAATCATATCCGTGAAGAAGGGGATCAACTCATCTGTACCTTTCTTGACCCCCAGCATTCAGAAAACAACGGCCGGGAAATGATTTTTGACGCCTATGACATCACCGCCGTAAAAAGCAGCAATGGCGAGATTCAATACCGGTATGTGGTTCAGTCTAAAATTACCCTATTTGGCCGTACGTTCAAGATTTCGCTGACGCTGAGTTCCCGCGACGATATGCGCTTTCCTGTGCTGTTGGGCCGAAAATTCCTAACAAAAAAATTTATCGTGGACACCGAGCTCACGGACCTATCCTACAAACACAAAATAAATGAACATTAAGATCCTTTCCAGAAACAGTAACCTATACAGCACTTCCCGTCTGGTGGAAGCCGCAAAACAGCGTAAGCACAGCGTAGAGGTGATCGATCCATTAAAATGCGATCTGATAATCGAAAAGAAAAAACCTTCAGTATATTATAAGGGGCATTACCTTAATGAAACCGATGCGGTCATACCACGTGTGGGTGCTTCCATCACCTTTTATGGTACTGCCGTGGTGCGTCAATTTGAGATGATGGGCTGCTTTACCACCACAGAATCGCAGGCACTGGTAAGGAGTCGGGATAAGTTGAGAAGTTTGCAAATTCTATCCCGTGCGCGGTTGGGTTTGCCCAAAACCGTATTCACCAACTATTCCCGGGATGTGGCCGAAGTGATTGATCATGTAGGTGGAGCACCGCTAATTATCAAACTTCTGGAAGGTACCCAAGGTCTAGGTGTGGTTTTGGCAGAAACCAAAAACGCGGCAGAGTCTGTTATCGAAGCCTTTAACGGGCTGCAGGCGCGGGTGATTGTTCAGGAGTTTATCAAGGAGGCCAAAGGCGCAGATATCCGTGCGTTTGTGATTGACGGCCAGGTCGTAGGCGCAATGAAACGCCAGGGAAAGGAGGGAGAATTTCGTTCTAACCTGCACCGTGGTGGTTCTGCAGAAGTTATTGACTTGACCGATGAAGAGGAAAACGCGGCCATCAAAGCGGCCAAGGCGATGGGGCTGGGCGTTGCCGGAGTTGATATGCTGCAAAGTGCGCGTGGGCCGTTGATCCTTGAGGTGAATTCCTCACCGGGGCTCGAAGGCATTGAGAAAGCCACGGGCAAGAACATCGCAAGAAGCATCATCCGTTATATAGAGCGTGGCATTTAATGGCACATATTGACGACGATAACCTACTACATCTTCTGGACGAAAAGATCAAGGCAGGAGCACGCCGTACGATCAATTTTAATTTGGCCAAACTGTACACGACTACCTCGGTCGAGGTACCCATCATTATTGAAAGGGCAAAAAAGCCAGGTCCTTGTATTTTAATCACAGCAGGCGTGCACGGCGACGAGATCAATGGTGTGGAAATCGTGCGGCAGTTGATCTCGCGGAAGCTTAACCGACCGGCACGGGGCACGGTGATCTGTATTCCTGTGATCAACGTTTTTGGCTTTATCAACCAAAGTCGGAATTTTCCTGATGGGAGAGACCTCAACCGGGTTTTTCCCGGAACGAAGAATGGCTCACTCGCCAGCCGGTTTGCGTATCAATTTGTCAACGAAATCCTTCCGGTGGCTGATTTCTGTATGGATTTTCATACCGGTGGCAGTGCGAGATTTAATGCATCCCAAATACGCATTGCAGAAGGGGACAGCGATCTTTTGGCGTATGCCAAAACCTTTAATGCGCCTTTCATCGTGTATTCTAAAAACATAGTGAAAAGTTATCGCGACACCTGTGCCAAAATGAACAAACCAACCTTGCTCTTTGAGGGTGGAAAGTCGCAGGTAAGCCACAAGCAGACCGTGCGGGAAGGGGTTTTTGGGGTGATGCGGATGCTGCATCATTTTAAAATGCTGGGCGCGTCTGTTGAGGTTCCGCAAGC
This sequence comes from Leeuwenhoekiella sp., assembly GCA_049671285.1. Lineage (GTDB taxonomy): Bacteria > Bacteroidota > Bacteroidia > Flavobacteriales > Flavobacteriaceae > Leeuwenhoekiella. The sequence continues at coordinate 42,605 of JBATUQ010000010.1, forward strand.
CAAACATGCTTCGGTGATCATCAAGAGCAGCCGGTGGATACGTGCAAAATACAGCGGGTTGCTGCACATAAAATGCACCTGCGGGGACCTGATCGAAAAAGGCGAGACCATTGCCACCATTACCGATCCGTACGGTACTTTTCGGCATAAGGTAAAATCTTCCAACGATGGCTATCTAATCAATGTCAACGAGGCCGCTTTGGTCTATCAGGGCGATGCGATTTTTCATATTTCAGTGAGTGGCAAGGATGACGAAGCATGAACTTCGGGCGAGATATAAAAGGCTTCGGTCGCAGTTATCGGTAGAAGAAGTGGACGCCAGTAGCCTGGCAATTGCCAATAACGTCCTGACCTTGCCTATCTGGGACTCTGAAAACTTTCACATATTCCTTCCGATCAAGAAACAAAACGAAGTCGATACAGAATACCTGCTGAGTGTTTTACAGGGAAAGGATAAAAATGTAATCGTGTCGCGGTCTGATTTTGCGACATTGGTAATGACCCATTTCTTGCTAACCGATAATACTAAGATTATTATCAATGCCTATGGTATTCCGGAGCCCGAAGGAGGCATTTCCATTCAACCTGAACAGCTCGATGTGGTTTTTGTACCCTTGCTTTGTTTTGATCAACAGGGCAACCGGCTGGGTTATGGCAAGGGTTTTTACGATCGTTTTTTGAGCCAGTGCCGTCCAGATTGTATAAAGATAGGGCTCTCCCTGATTTCAGAAGAAAAGCAGGGAATTCCAGCTGACCCTCTTGATGTGGCGTTAAACTGTTGTGTGACAGCAGATAAAGTATTTTACTTCTAAAGAAATCTCTATATTTGCTGGATTGAAGCTGACCAAAAACCGGAGGATATCCCGGAAAATCCCATCGTATGAAAGACAATTTCAGTAATACCAAGAGCCTTGACCAAACTTCTGGGTACGCTGCTGAGGCGGTTAAAGAGCAAAAAAGTGGATACGATAAATGGCAACCACGTGTTATTGCGCCGGTAAATGGTCTGCTGTTAATGACCAATTATGTCAAGCACCGTGTAAATACTCAAATAAGCAATCTTAATATGTTGCAGAATCTGATTGAGGAGACTACTCTCAGCAAGAAGCAAAAGGAGCTGTTTAAAGCTTATAAACAGATATCCAGTGAACTTAGTGGGCTAATCCACACCGTAGAGGACAATTTGCGTTTGAGCCAGTTTGACGGGGACGAAGTGGAAGCCGTTGAGCTGCAGCCCATTTTTGACCGGATGAAGCGATCCTTTACCAAGAAGATAGAACAGAATGACGCCACATTGTATGCCGATTTTTCTGAAGAACCTGTGGTTAAATTTGACCAGCGTTTATTACTGTTGATTTTCGAAAAATTCATTGCAAGCAGTTTGGATCACAACTCCAGTGATAGGACGGTTGACATGAAGGTCTATACGGTAGTCAAGCCCGCAGGAATACATCTTGTATTTGAAAACAATGCTCCCGTTTATAATATTCTGCACAACGGTGAAACTTCTGATCAAGCCTTATTCAAGCACAACCTCAAACGGGCCGTTGAGCAATGCGGTGCGCGTTTTGAGGCCGCCAATAAGGAAAAGTTTGGCAACAGGTACTCCATCATCTTTTAAATCAGTTTTTGGCGAAAGCCTTTTTGTTAAAAACCAGAAGCAGGCCAACCCCGGTACTGATAGCGGTATCAGCTACGTTAAAAACGGCATTAAAAAAGGTAAAGGCCTTTCCGCCCCAAACGGGGAGCCAGGACGGTAGGATGCCCTCCCAGATGGGGAAGTAGAGCATATCTACGACCCTTCCGTAAAACAAGCCGGCATAACCGCCACCTTCCGGAAGAAACTCCGCCACCTGACCGGCACTGCTGCTGAAGAGCACCCCATAAAAAACCGAATCGATGATGTTGCCAAAAGCACCTGCAAAAATCAGGGAAACGGCGACGATCAAAATGCGCGAAGCCTTTTTCCTTACAGAGTCATAAAGCCAGTACCCAATTAGCGGTAGTATCGCTATCCTAAAAAGCGTCAGGATCAACTTACCATAATTTCCAGGAATCTCGGTGCCCCAGGCCATCCCTTTGTTTTCGACAAACAAGACCTTAAACCAGCTGAAAACTTCTATGCTTTCCTGAAGTTCAAAATGGGTCTTGATGTAAATTTTGCTGATCTGATCTATAAGTAGAATGAGGACGATAATCCCCACGGCCTTTTTTAACGACATAAGGAAATGGATAGAATTCGGTAAAAATAGCTAAATTATTGCAAGGGGAAGACAGCAATGTTGCCATCAATGCTGTGAATTTTCAAGCGTTCAGGACAATTGCCCAAAACCTCTTTAATAACCTTGCCGTTGTTAGTGCGCGCATCAACGCTGGTCTCAAAAACCCGAGCCGTCACGTAGCCCCCTTTGGTGTTAATGGTTCCGCTTCCGCGAAAGTGATTCAGGCGTGCGTATCCCTGCAGCAGGTTGAGGTTAATAAACCGAAAACGGCCGGTCAACGCCACCGAAGCCAAATCACTATCTATATATAATTCTTTGTCCTGGGGCATCTCAATGATGAGTTCAACGGACATTACCTTGTGAGCGGCGAGTTTGTCGTCTATTTTTTTATAGCCCAGTGCACGCCCTGTCCGGATGACAAGCAGCGAGTCCTCCATACTCGTTTTGATTTCGAAAGTTTCAAAGGTTTCCCCATCGATCTTCGTTTTTAGGATGATTTCATCGGTTTTAGAGGTGGTTACGGTGATTTTGAATATCTCGTCGCTTTCTACTAGAATTCCTGTTGGGGACATTCCGCTGTAGTTTTTGGAGATGGTTTTTTGGCTAATAGCCATCGCGCAAGATAGCATTGTACAAACCATAAGTAGCCTACGTATAAGTAGGTAAGCCGACTCCATTTTTAAGTTTTTCGACATGGAAAATGCAAATGCTTTCGAGTGGACAAAGGTAGGGTGTTGTTGATTCTGAAATTCAAAAATTCTTTGAAAGGTGAAAGCACGGTTATTAAATTGAGATTGTTGGTGCTCAATCCAAAACCTTATTCGCAAGATTTTTAAATAATCGGATGCCCAAATGGCCTTAATAAATCAATTCTCAGATCAACTCTGTTTATTTTTTTGCACCTTAATTATAAGGGTTCAACTTTCACAATTGGCATCTGCGATTGCACTTAGAAAGCCGATTTAATCAGAAATGGACTGGCTCTGGCTAAAACTATTATTATAAACTATTGATATCGTGCATTCTAAATCGAACGAAAACGATTGAGTGGTCGAGAATTCTTACAAACCGAAATTTTACCCATACCCTAAATGATAAAGATTAACGACAATCTGACAAACACCTGATAGATAGGCGACAATTTGTTAAAATATTATGAATTTGGACGAAATAGGGCTTTTGCCCCTCTTTTGGTGCAACAAAAAAAAATATCTTGAAATCTGTTAACTGTCACGCTTTGATGCTATTAACTATTGAATAAACCATTAATCTAATTTAACCAAATTCATTATGAAAAAACAACTATTTAAATTTGTACAGGGGCTGCTATTGCTCCTATTTATACTGCCATTACAGGCACAAACTGAAATTCCGGATAATAAGGGTAAAGAGTTTTGGGTGATGTTCAACGCCAATGAAGGGACCCCTTCGCTCAAGCTATTTATTACAGGAGAAATTTCTACAGATGGTGCGGTAGAACTCCCTGATGGTACACTATTACCTTTTAGCATTGTTCCGGGATTAGTAAATACCATAGACATTCCCTCAACGCTTATGGTTACAGTAGCTGATGGAATAGAGAACAAGGGAATACGGGTATTTGCGAATAATGAGGTAACCGTATACGGTCTCAACCAAAGAAATGCTACAACGGATGCTTTCCTTGCACTACCTGTTGATATATTAGATACTGAATACTTAATAATGTCATATCCAAATTTGAGCACCGCTTTTGCTAGTCTCATGGGTGTAGTTGCGATTGAAGATAATACAGAGGTTGAGATTATACCGGCTAGCAATGCAGGCATTAGAAGTTCTGGTATTCCCTATACCATCGTTCTAAACAAGGGCGAGACATATCAACTTCGCGCTACAGGTAGTTCTTCAAACGACTTAACAGGAACCAGTGTCACTTCTGATAAGCCGATTGCGGTGTTTGGAGGGCACGTTTGTGCCAATGTACCACCTGGTGTTCCTTTTTGTGATCATATGATTGAGCAAATGCCACCATCTTCCTCTTATGGTCAGCAATTTGTCACTACGCCATTAGCGACACGGACATCTGGAGATATATTTCGCGTCTTGGCTTCTCAAGATAATACGGCAGTAACTGTTACCGGAACAAACGGGTTTTCAGGAAGTTTCACGTTAAACACCAGCGAGTTTGAAGAACTGGATATTCCAAGTGATGAATTTGTCGAGATTGTGTCATCAGCGCCCGTTCTCCTCGCCCAATACTCCAAAGGTCAAAACAGCGATGGAATCGTATCTGACCCCTTTATGATGTTGATCCCTCCCTTTGAGCAATTTCAGAACGGCTATACAGTAACAACACCAGCTACTGGTTTTAACAAACATTTTATTAATTTAGCCGTACCCAATAGTCAAGTTGGTAGTGTGTCTGTTGATGGCTCGCCTATTGATGCTTCTGAGTTTACTGCAATTGCTTCGTCGGGATTTTCAGGTGCTCAAGTAGAGATTTCGGCAGGCACCCACAATATTAATGGTATATCACCATTCGGAGCATTTATGTATGGCTTTGGTAGTTTTGATTCTTATGGTTACCCTGGGGGTCAGGCTTTGGGTAAGGTTGCCGAAGTACAAACAATAGCAATAATAGATATAAGCGACCCAGTTGTTCAGGGTAAAGAGTTTTGTTTTACAACAACTGTAGAAAATGATCTGGGTGATCCACTTCCTGGCATCCGGGTTGACTTTGTAGTAAGCGGCACAAACGACGCCGAAGGTTTCGGGATTACTGATGCTAATGGGGAGGCGGTTTTTTGCTATACCCCTGCAAACGGAGGTGAGGATACAGTTACGGCAACGATAGGTACTAATTCAGACCAAACAACCTATACGGTTGAAATGCCAGTGCCTACTACCCTGACCTTGGATCCTGAGACGGTTTCTGTGGTCGCAGGCGAAGAAGTCTGTATTATTGGGACAGTCTTGGATCAGGTAGGCGACCCGCTTGCCGGCGTTGAGGTTTTCACCGAGGTTGATGGCAGTCCTGTCGGTTCCATGAATACTGATGCCGATGGTGAGGTAGAATATTGCTTTACCCCTACAACCACGGGAACCGTTGAAGTGGTTTGTTACTATACTGGTGGAAGTCCCGTTACTTCCACAGTTACCGTGACACCAGACACCGTTACTCCTGTGCCCACTTCACTGACGCTAGATCCTGATATGGTCTCTGTAATGGCCGGCGAGGAGATCTGCATCACGGGCACGGTGCTTGACCAGTTCGGCGACCCGCTTGCGGGTGTAGAGGTCTTCACCGAGGTTGATGGCAACTCTGTTGGCTCGATGAGCACTGATGCCGATGGCGAGGTGGAATACTGCTTCACGCCAACAACTGGCGGTGTCGTCAATATAGTATGTTATTATGCTGGTGGGGAGCGTGTTTCCTCTATGGTCACGGTTATGGGCGATGAGCCCACGTGTGGCAAGGGCGATGCGGTGTACCGTATCAATGCCGGTGCCGGTGCGTTCACCTATGGTGATGTTACCTTTGAGATGGACCAGTACTTCGATACCGGTTACACCATAGACTATAACGAATATGGTACGGGCTACCCGATGGCGGAACTTTACAGCAGTGAGCGGTGGAGCCTTCAGCACAACGGGAGCTTCAACTACAACTTCCCCGTTGACAACGGTGACTACGTGGTCGTGCTCCACTTTTCGGAAGTCTATCACGGCGCCCCCGGTAAGCGCATCATGGATGTGGACCTCGAAGGGGCCCAGATTATAGATGACCTTGATATCTATGGCGAGACCGGCGGTAAGTTCATACCCCTGATCAAGGAGTTCAGTACGTCGGTCACCGACGGCTCGCTCGACCTGTTGTTCAGCGCCACGGCGGACAGGCCACAGATATCGGCGATCGAGATATATAGGACAGTACCGTGCGTTACCGGGGATATTGCGCAGTACCGAATCAATGCCGGGGGCATGTCCTACGATCACTCTGCCGACCTGCAGTTTATGGAAGATGGTTATTTTGACTCCGGGAATGCATATATGAGCAGCACCACTGAGGTTTCCGGAACTGACTTAGATCCACTCTTCCTCAGTGAGCGTGTCTCATCTTCGGATTTGGGTACGTTCAATTACAGTTTTCCCGTGCCCAACGGAAACACCAGGGTAGTGCTGCATTTTGCAGAAATCTACTGGAACGCTGCGGGACAGCGCGTAATGTCGGTCAAGGCCGAAGGGGAGACCGTAGTGGCCGATCTCGATATCTATGCGGAAGTGGGCAAGTTCAGTGCGCTCTCCAGGACCTTTGAGGTTTCCGTGACCGACGGTGAGCTCAACCTTATGTTCTCGGCAACGGTCAACCGTCCCAAGGTTTCGGCCATTGAGGTGTTCAGTGTGGCCGACGGGATCACCCCCCCGCCACCTGCTACCGCGACCACAACAACGACTGCCAGCCTTTCATCTTCAGCCATTGGCAGTGTTGGTTCTGTCAAGGTATATCCTACCCTGGTGGAGGACAGCTTTGTGGTACGCACATCGGGAGTACTTACCTTGACCGTATTTGACATCAACGGAAGGACGGTAATTGCCAAGCGCGAACTGCGCAGTGGTTCAAACAGCATTGCCTTTGGGGACAAAACCAAGGGCATTTATCTGATACAGTTGACCGGTGAGGATGGTAGTTCTGCTACCAAAAAACTGATTAAGAGGTAATTACCGATCAGCCAACAATACCAACTAAAAAAATCCCCGCAGGGCCGAAGGCCAGGCGGGGATTTTATTTTTTCGAAAGAATTCAGCAAATGATAAATAAGAAACCATTAGGTTCTAAAAACGCCCCACGAATATGGAGCGTCAATTATTTAATGGCAAAATGCCTATTGCATATTTTTGGCTTCGATACTTAGAGTAGCGTGGGGAACTAGCTTTAAGCGCTCTTTATTGATCAGTTTTCCCGTTACCCTGCATATACCGTATGACTTGTTCTGAATGCGCGTGAGGGCATTTTTCAGATCACGAATGAATTTCTCCTGACGTATCGCCAGTGCAGAATTTGCCTCCTTGCTCATCGTTGCACTGCCCTCTTCAAAGGCTTTAAAGGTAGGTGAGGTATCATCGGTGCCATTACCATCGTTATTGATGTACGCACTTTTTATAAGGTCAAGATCGTGCTGCGCTTTATCAATTTTTGTCTGTATGAGTATCCGAAATTCTTCAAGCTCAGCGTCACTGTAGCGTTCTTTGGTCTCTGTTGCCATAACGTCAAATTTTAATGTTTTTTGATAGAAAGCCTAGTGGCGATATCATCAAACTCTATTGCTACCCCTTGCTCTACATCATCTGTGAGTTCAAGGTTTGCGGTTAATGTTTCATTTTTAATATACTCTAAATTTTCCCGAACTGCACGGTCCAATTCTTCTGCTTGTAAAAGCGTCACGTCAATACGGTCTGTCACTTCAAATCCCGAATCTTTTCTCAGGTTCTGAATGCGATTTACGATTTCGCGAGCAATACCTTCATCCTTCAGTTCATCGCTGATGCTTCCATCAAGTGCTACTGTTAGGCTTCCGCTGCTTGCAACCAGCCAGCCCTCAATGTCCTGCGAGGTTATTTCTACATCCTCGGGCGCCAAATTAACACTTTTTCCATTAATGTCAAGAGTGAATTTTCCCTCTTTTTCCAAGGTGCCTATATCAGCAGGTTGCATTTCATTAATTTTCTTGGCAACGGTGCGCATATCCTTTCCAAATCTTGGCCCCAATACCTTAAAATTCGGTTTGATGCTTTTGACCAAAATCCCAGAGGCATCATCCAGCAATTCGATCTGCTTGACATTCACCTCAGACTTTATAAGATCTTGAACTGCAAGTATTTCATCACGTTGTTCGTCGTTCAGGACAGGTATTATAACCCGTTGCAACGGTTGGCGAACTTTAATTTTTTCTTTCGCGCGAAGCGAAAGCACCAAGGAGGAAATGGTCTGTGCGTTTTCCATTTTGCGCTCCAACGATTTGTTGGTAAACAGCGGATTACTTTTTGGAAAATCGGAAAGATGTACACTTTCTGCGGTATCTTTTCCAGTTACGGCATTAAGATCTTTGTATAATCGATCCATATAAAACGGCGCAACGGGAGCGCCTAGCTGCGCTACCGTGACCAAACATTCATACAACGTTTGGTATGCCGAAATCTTATCAGGACCGTATTCACCCTTCCAGAAACGTCTTCGGCTCAAGCGTACAAACCAGTTGCTCAAGTTTTCCTGAACAAAATAATTGATCGCACGTGTGGCTTTCGTAGGTTCATAATCGCTGTAAAATGCATCCACATCTGCAATCAAGCTGTGCAATTCTGAAAGGATCCAGCGGTCGATTTCGGGGCGATCTTTGTAAGCGACCTCGCTTTCGCTGAAATTAAATTTGTCCAGATTCGCATACAGAGCAAAGAATGAATAGGTGTTATAAAGGGTGCCAAAGAATTTGCGCTGCACTTCGGTTATTCCGTCCAGATCAAATTTTAGGTTGTCCCAAGGATTGGCGTTGCTGATCATATACCAGCGGGTCGCGTCTGGCCCAAAAGTGTCGAGCGTAGTAAACGGATCGGCAGCGTTGCCCAAACGTTTAGACATTTTCTGGCCGTTTTTATCCAAAACCAACCCGTTGGAAACTACATTTTTATACGCCACATCGTCAAAGGTCATCGTGGCAATGGCGTGCAAGGTGTAAAACCAACCGCGCGTCTGGTCAACGCCTTCCGCGATAAAGTCAGCTTTGCGCCAAGTGTTTTCTACTTTTTCTTTGTTTTCAAAAGGGTAGTGCCACTGTGCGTAGGGCATGCTTCCGCTGTCAAACCAAACGTCGATCAGGTCGCTTTCCCGTTTCATCGGTTTGCCTTTCGGCGAAAGCAAAACAATTGCGTCGACTACGTTTTTGTGCAAGTCGATGAGGTCATAATTTTCTTCAGACATATCGCCGGAAACAAATTCCTCAAACGGATTGGCATCCATCAACCCAGCTTCCACTGATTTTTCGATACCAGCAACAAGTTCCTCCACCGAACCGATAATTATTTCTTCCTTGCCGTCTTCCGTTCTCCAAATAGGCAGCGGAATTCCCCAATAGCGTGAGCGCGACAGGTTCCAGTCGTTGGCATTGGCGAGCCAGTTGCCAAAACGGCCTTCCCCGGTACTTTTCGGTTTCCAGTTGATGCCTAAGTTGAGTTCGTGCATGCGATCCCGCACATCGCTCACTTTGATAAACCAAGAATCCAGCGGATAGTATAAAATAGGTTTGTCGGTACGCCAGCAGTTGGGATAGCTGTGTACGTATTTTTCGACCTTAAAGGCCTTATTTTCGGTTTTGAGCTTGATTGCGATTTCTACATCTACGCTCTTTTCGGGCGCTTCGCCATCAGGGTAATATTCGTTCTTGACGTATTTACCACCAAATTCCTTCAGCTCCGGCCTAAATTTCCCTTGCAAATCCACCAGTGGAACGAGGTTGTCGTTTTCATCCTTGACCAGCATCGGTGGTATTTCCGGCTCGGCCTGTTTCGCAACCAGTGCATCATCAGCACCAAAAGTAGGTGCGGTATGCACGATCCCGGTACCATCTTCGGTAGTGACAAAATCACCGGCAATGATACGCCAGGCGTTTTCTGGATTGTGGTAGGGTTTTACATAGTCGATTACGGGTTCGTATCTAATTCCGATGAGGTCACTTCCCTTACATTCCGCTAAGATTTGATATGGGATACCTATTCTTTTTATCATAGCAATATATTTATCAAGATCCTCATTCGGATTCTGATAAACATCTGTTTCGGGATTGAATTTTTTAGTTGGTTTTGCTAAAATTTCAGCAATTTCTTTTTTTCTTTCATCCGTTAAACTCTCCTGATATCTTTTGTCCTTATAAATTTTTAATTGTTTTTCGGCAATAAATTTTAGAGAGGCGTATTGAAACTCTTCATCTGAATGACATTCATAGAAATCACCTTTGAACTGATTGGCAATTAATTTAGGTTCTTTTGCTATGACAACGTTGATTTCAGTAGGCTTTTCCAAGTACTGATTGAAAGTCCTGACCAAAACATAATCAATTTTTGGTCCTATGGTTAATGCTGTATTGGAGGGAAGCGTCCAAGGGGTGGTGGTCCAAGCGAGGAATCCACATTCCCCCCCGCCCCCGAAGGGGGAGCTTTCACTCAAACCGAAAGCTTTTTTAAATACTTGTTGAGTTCCCCCTTCGGGGGCTAGGGGGAAAAATGCCGTAACCGTCGTATCCGTCACATCCTGATACGTTCCCGGTTGGTTGAGTTCGTGGGAGCTTAGGCCGGTTCCGGCTTTTGGCGAATACGGTTGTATGGTATAGCCTTTATAGATCAGGCCTTTGTTGTAAATGTTCTTGAGCAGCCACCACACGGTCTCCATATATTTGGGTTTGTAGGTGATGTAGGGATCTTCCATATCTACCCAGTAGCCCATTTTTTTGGTGAGGTTGTTCCAGATATCTGTGTAACGCATCACGGCATTGCGGCAGGCTTCGTTATAATCCTCCACCGAAATCTTCTTGCCAATATCCTCTTTGGTGATTCCCAACTCTTTCTCGACACCCAGTTCTATGGGCAGTCCGTGCGTATCCCAGCCTGCTTTTCGCTTAACCTGTTTTCCTTTTTGGGTCTGAAAGCGGCAAAAAATATCCTTGATTGTGCGCGCCATCACGTGATGTATGCCGGGCATCCCGTTTGCAGATGGAGGGCCTTCAAAGAAAATATAAGGTTCGTTGCCCTCGCGGGTGGAGATACTTTTTTCAAAGATGTTTTCCTGCTGCCAGAAAGCCAGTGTTTCTTTAGCTACTTTGGGAAGGTCAAGCCCTTTATATTCGGGGAATTTTGTGCTCATGATATGCCGTTTCAAATCGGACTGCGAAATTAGGAAATTAAGGTGAATTAGTGCCTTTCGTTAAGGGTTGTAAATCATAAGGTTGTTTTAATCCTTTTCGGTTTTTAAATCGATAAAAAAGAAGGTTTTAAAATTCTATTTCAACAAAAATTGACCCAATCCCAATTGCAGATCGACCTATTTATGTGAAATACCATATTTTGGCGGATGCCTAAAAAAAATCCTTCTCCTTTTCAACAGTCTTTGACCCAAAATATGCTTCAGGACCGGTTTCCTTCCGGTTCCATAATTACCCAAACTCATGGGGTTTCCATCAGTGTCACACATAAAAAGGTGAAATATGTACATTGGCTGCTGCACGGACGCATCGATTATCATGTGAAAATTCACAATCCTGAGCAGGAAATCCTGGTGGCACAAACCGAAAAACCTTTGACGCCGGTAGGCTGGAATGGCCTGTTGCCGCCGGGACGGTTTACATATACCTGCAAAGTGTCGAGTGAAAATGCCACGTTTTTTAAGGTGGAGCTTAAAGAATTCAGAAAATATGTGGAGCACGATGTTTCAAACGAGCTGCTCTATGCTACTTGTGTTGGCAATTATCAACTGTTGAAAAACGCGCTGAACAAACACGTCGAACTTTTACAACCGCACCGTTTTCGGGTACCCGATGAGAAGGACGAGTTTTTTATGGGTCCCGAAATGGAAAAATCAGAAATTGTAAGCCTGATGCGCCGGTCGCCATTTCTGGATCAGTTTTCCGAAGGCAATCTATCCAACCTTGCAGCCCTGACCGAACGCCGGGATTATGAGCCAGACGAGACCTTGTATGTACAGGATGAATTTACCCAAGGACTCTTTATTCTCATACACGGCGAGGTGGCGATCAAGCGGCTGGAAGGCAAGGTTGATGTGAGCCAGCGCAGTATTTCTAGTTCTGGATTTATTTTTGGCTGGTCGTCTTTGATAGGTCAACGGGATATTTGCAATGCGGTTACCACCGCAAAAAGCGCCGTTTATTTTATTGGTTATCAAGACATATTGCAGTTGCTGGAAAATGATGTTCGCTTTGCGCGAAAGTTTTATCTGCGGCTGTTGTGGCTGATAGGCAACCAAGTGAATGCGGCTTTTGTGCGGTACACCTCTCTATTAGGGAAGCACAGTATTCAAGCGGTTTATCAATTGATAGAAAACAACCGTTCCCGGCTTTCGGTGGGGTCGCAATTGCATGCGGTCTATCACCTTCTCAAGGATTTTACCACAAAAAATTTGGCGTATGCAAAACTGAATGAACTCGTAACAGCCGGAACTGCACTGGAGCGTCATATTGCTTCTTTAAGTTTGGAATTTTTGAAAAATGACCAACGGGAACATCGATTTATGAATGGCTTGCGCGAAATTTATGAATCCGTTGCCGAAAATGTTTCCGATGCATCACCGGAAGCCTTACGTAAAGCCTGTGCCGAGGCTACCAAAAAGGCGATCAAGCCTGTTCTGGTGCATATCGAAGGACGGGAAAATCTTCCGAAGGAAAGCGGGAATATTTTTATTTACAACCACTTGGTGAACCACCCGTTTTATACCCTGAGCAATAATTTTCAGATAACGCTCGATTCGCATTTTATCAGCGCGCTTTTGCTTGACGAAAAATATGGCGAACCGGGTATTCGTACCGTGCGTGTGGGCCAAGGTCAGGAATTTGGCCACCAAAATTATTACGATAACCTTGGTTATATCAACGTGTTTACCAAAGAGTCTGAAAGCGACGCTACAGAAAATACTGCTGATAACCGAAGCATTTTTTACAAGTCCGCCACAGCGTTTTTAGAGGATGGCAAAAATTTGATCATCAGTCCGGAAGGCACTTCATACACCACTGAAGAATCTCCCGGGCCTTTTAAAACCGGGGCATTTACTTTGGCGATAAACCAAAAAGACGAGCCTTATATCGTCCCTATCGTTTTGGTAAATTTTGATAAACGCATCAACGACACCTTATTTTACTGCAGAGTTTTGGAACCCTTTAAAGTCAGTGAGCGTTTAAAAGACCAATCGCCACAGGCCCTGAAAAATTTTGTCATCGAGTACCAAAAGGAATATGTGGATTATGTGTCGCAGGCGCGCGAAAGGGTCAATGCTTTAATGACCACCAACTTTTCTGCCCTACCGGATGAAGCGCCGCCGCCGATGTGGGAAAACGAGATCAAAAGGCTACGCCGCCGAGTTGTAAAACTGGAGAATTCCGAAGGATTACACGTTTTTTACGGAAGCTCTTCGGTGCGTTTATGGGTACGCATGCAGGAAAACCTGGCTCCGCTCAATACGTTGAATCTTGGTTTTGGCGGCTCAACGTATGCCTGGTGTCTGCATTATTTTCAAGAGGTTTTTGAGAATGTACATCCTTCCAAACTAATTCTCTACGCCGGTGAAAATGACATCGCTCAAGGCCGTTCCCCTCTGGAAGTTTTGGCTGATTTTAAAGAATTGATTAATGCCGTAAAAACAAAATATCCCAAAGTACCGCTGGCCGTGATCAGCCTAAAACCCAGTCTGGAGCGCGCACATATGATCCCACAGTTTATGGAGATGAACGAACTGCTCTCTGAATATGCCATCAAGAAACTCGACGCGCAGTTTATCAATGTGTTCTCGCAGATGATTTCGCTAGACGACAAACCCAATCCAGATTTCTATATGTCAGACGGGCTGCATATGAACAAAAAGGGTTATGCGATCTGGAGCCGGGTGATCAGGAAGGCGTTGATGGAGTGATTTTTTTAAGAACTGATTTGTAGGGTTTGCTTATTTTTCTTCATGAATTTATAGAATGTAAAGCCCGCCAAACACATCACCACAATCGAAAAAATAATTTTGAAAGCGTGAAAGTTGATCATATCAATAGCATAATATTTTGAGCTCATCATTGCTGGAATGGCCCACAGGGAAAAACTCTGGGTTACAATCGCAAAGACAATTAGCAATGGTATGTTCCTTAAATTGAAAAACTTCGATGTATCGACTTTCAGCTGAAAAGAATATAGAACTATAAATATAAGCCCTAGTGTTAATTGAATTACAAGATTAGAAATTTCAATTGAAGGACTTGATGTACTAGCGTCATAAGTGAAAAAATTGTAAACGTGCATAAGTAGTCTAACCACTCCAAAAAAGCAGAAGTATATAAGGACTCCTTGCAGTTGCGTCAGTAGTTTTTCCCAGTTAATGATGTTTGAATTCACCTTGCCATATTCCTGCGAAAGGCTTTCAGAGTTTCCCAATCTCTTGATTGCCACAAAAAACGCTTCCTCTTCACTAAGAGTTTTTGTTTTCAAACTTTCTATTTCGTCAAGCAAATGGCTTTCGAGCTCAAGGATATTTTCTTGGGTCAGATTTTCTTTTGAATGAAGGTCCGCTTTCCAGTTTACAACATTTTGGGTTAGATCAAATTTGGTTGTGTTTTCCATAGCTTGAGGATGATTTGATTCATAAAAGTCCAGTTCTCTTTTTCTTCAGCAAGTTGGGAGAGCCCAGTTTCGGTGATACGGTAATACTTTCTTTTTCGGCCTGTGTCTGCGGTTTTCCAGTGGGCTTCGATCAGGTTCTTTTTTTCCAGTTTATGCAAGACGGGATATAAAGTACCCTCGCCAAAGGCGATTTCATCATTGGATAATTCTTTGACGCGTTGAATGATTTCGTAGCCATAAGATTCTTTCTTCGAAATTATCGAAAGTAGTAACGGAATCATCGATGCGCCAATAAGTTCCTTGGAAAGCTTGACCATAACTAAATTTTGAAAACCAAATATACATAGAAGTTCGATGTATAAAGATAAAAACAAATTCATTTTGACTAAAATTTTTTATTTCAGCCAAACAACCACGTCACCACATCTGAAACCTTGGCGACACGTATTACGGAAATCACAAATTTTTGCTTTGGAATCTTACAGTATTTGGAAACCAGAATGCTTCCGTAGCCCAATTTTTCAGCTTCGAGGATGCGTTGCTCCACACGGGTGACGGGACGTATTTCTCCAGCGAGGCCTACTTCAGCGGCAAAGCAGATATCTTTCGCGACTGCGATATCTTCATTGCTAGATAAAATGGCAGCCACAACCGCAAGATCAATCGCAGGATCATCCACTGAAATTCCGCCGGTAACATTTAAAAAAACATCTTTCGCTCCGAGGCGAAAACCAGCTCGTTTTTCCAAAACCGCGAGCAACATATTGAGCCGTTTAGCATTGTAGCCCGTTGCGCTGCGCTGTGGCGTACCGTACACTGCAGAACTCACCAGCGCTTGAATCTCGATCATCAGCGGGCGCATTCCCTCCAGGGTAGCCGCGACCGCTGTACCGCTGAGGTCCTGATCATTTTTGGATACCAAAATCTCAGACGGATTGCTAACTTCCCGCAATCCGCTGCCCTGCATTTCATAAATGCCCAGTTCGTTGGTAGAACCAAAGCGGTTTTTGTGAGCGCGCAAAATGCGGTACACGTGATTGCGATCGCCCTCAAACTGCAAGACGGTATCTACCATATGTTCGAGGATTTTGGGTCCGGCGATGTTTCCGTCTTTGGTGATGTGCCCAATTAAAATGACTGGTGTCGCGGTTTCTTTGGCGAATTTAATGAGTTCGGTGGTGGTTTCCCGAATCTGTGAAATGCTTCCGGCACTACTTTCTATATAATCCGAATGCAAGGTTTGTATGGAGTCGATCACAACGATATCTGGCTCAATCTCTTCAATTTGCCGAAATATATTCTGGGTTTTGGTTTCTGTAAGAATCAGGCAGTTGGGAGCATTGGGGTTGATGCGCTCGGCGCGCATTTTGATTTGCTGTGCACTTTCCTCGCCAGAAACATAAAGCGTTTGGTAGGGTAAATTTAACGCAATCTGAAGCATCAATGTGCTTTTTCCTATCCCGGGTTCACCGCCTAAAAGCGTCAACGATCCTGGGACTAAACCACCGCCAAGTACTCGGTTTAGTTCTTCATTACGGGTATCTAGGCGGGCTTCGGTGGTGGTTTCAATATCGGAAATGCGTACCGGTCGTGCTGCTTTTTTGGCGGTTGCAGTACTTTGGGTTTTCCAAGATTGTTTTTCCTCTTTCTGAATAACTTCTTCGGCGATGGTGTTCCATTCTTTGCAGGAGTTGCACTGGCCTTGCCACTTTGCATATTGGGCACCGCAGTTTTGACAGAAGAAAGTGGTTTTTATTTTAGCCATTAAATTTTTCGCTTTAAGCGAAATTAAAGGATATCATTGGATTCCCGTACTTAGCACTCTTTAGCTTACCTCAGAAAAGCAAATGTATCAATAGCCATACTTTTGTTTGATCCTGCCGGCGCGTTCTAAAAGTACTTCACGATCAATATTGCCCACGGAACCCAAAATATACGCTGCTTGATAGGTGCGGTAGGCTTTATCATAGTCCCCCTTTCCTTCTAAGGATAGTCCTTCATAATAGGGACTCAACACTGTGCCGGGGTAGTGCTCTTTTGCAAGTGCGCTTAATCTTTTTAAGCCTTTCCAGTCGTTGACTTTTACCATTGCCTGTGAAACCGCCACAAGATCATTGTAGCGCACCTTTTCGTTTAGGCTGTATAACTCTTTGATCAGTTTGTATTTTTTGTCTATATAATCGTAGTATTCGCCTTTTTCTAAATTAAGTATCACCTCATTGTACTCTTTTTTGGTGATGGGCCTAAATATTCCAAACAGGTCGATCAGGGCCTGTGGTATCGCGCGGGATACCAAGGTGTAGTGAGTGACATCATCAAAATCGTCAAAATAATACTTGACGTTTTCGTTATTGAGAATTGCCAGCTCATGATGAATGTTGTAACAGTTTTCCCGAAGGTCCTCAGGGTCTTCAGAACCCGTGGCGAGATAGTAAAATGTGGGGTATTTGGTATCCTTCAAGCGGGTGGAGAGCCGTTCCAGCATTTGGGGGGTAGTAGTGGGACTGAGTGAAATATACCCGTTAAAAAGCGGGTTTGGTTTAAGCAGGTAAAAATTGATAAAATTTGCCGTGAGATCGTGACCGGCAACTACGTTAAAGTTAGCCAAACGGTAGCGCGTGTTGAGAAAGGGCATCAGCTCCATACCAACGAATTCAAAAAAACGCCGGCCTTCGTCATCTGGATAATTTGTATTCGTATTGGTTGTGGTCTGCAGCTCGCGGTCTTCCTGCATAATCCCAACGACCATGGCTTCTGGCATTTCTTCCCAGTAGCTCATAAAATCGACATTCCCGGCCATCGGCTCAAAAAGGTAGTCCCCATCAAGCACCACAATGAGTGGATATGACTTGTCCTTGTTTTCGTAATATTTTCGCGGTAGCTGGATCTTGATTTTGACTTCCTTGCGTAATTTACCCGATTGCAGGGTTTCATAAAGGGTCTGCCCGGATGATGTATTCAAGAAGGTCAAAAACAAGACCAATGTAAGCGGGAAGTGAACAAGACGATTTAATGGAAATGCGTTGCTAGGGGTTTTGGGATGATCCATTTTTTAAATGGTTTTGTAGGTGGTTAGTTAATCGCGTTGGTTTTAGGGTTTCTCAATGTGTTATTTGGTGTTTCGTGCAGTATATATTAATCATCACCCTCAATGAGCCGGCAGCGGGCGATGATCATATTCTTCGTGATATTGGCAAATTCCTCCAGTACCATGGCATTTTTTAATATCCTGAGAGCCCTGCGATCGTTGCCTTGTGCATGATGGGAAATACCGAGATAGTAACTGCCCATGACCTTGTCAGGGTAGATTTCTTGACCCAGTTTCCCCAAAGAGGCCAGTCCGGACCAATCCTGTCTCCTGTAAAGTGCATCTGCCACCGCAATAAAATCATTACTGCTCGTCTGTCCTTCAATGCCATAGAGCTCCTCAACGATTTTTATCTTCTTCTTCAGGTAGGAGTAGGGAGATTCCTTAATGGTCAACAAGTCGTCGTGAAATTCCCGGTTGTTGATCGGGCTGTATGCCGAAAAAATATAACTCAATCCCTGCGGAATTGCCCGGGACACCAAAGTGTAGTGCGTTGCCTTCTCAAAATCACTGAAAGAATAATAAAAGCTGTCGTTCTGTAAAGCGGTAAGATTTTCGTTAAGTTTTAAGATATCTTCCCGAAGTTCTGGGACATCACTGCTGGAAGTCGCCTGATAGTACATAATGTTCTGGCGTAACTGTTGTATGGCATAGGGAATCCTTTCGGTCATTTCTGGCGCAAGTTCGGGACTAAGTGAAATATAGGCGTCAAACAAAGGGCGTTCTTTAAGGAGGAAGAAATTGAGAAAGTTGGCCGTTATATCGTGCCCTACGATGACGTTAAAGGGTGCGATACGGTACTGACTGTCCAGCCAGGGCAACAGCTCACCTCCCACAAAGTCAAAAAAACCGGCTCCTTGCAAAATGGGCAAATAGTTTTTCTCACCATATAGGGTTTCCTTGTTCCTATTATTATGTATGATGCCAACCACGATCGATTCTGGCATTTCTTCCCAATAGCTCAAAAAGTCAACGTTACCTGCAACGGGTTCAAATAGGTAGCTTCCGTCAAGGGTGAGGACCAGTGGATATCTTTTATGGGTATTGGTTTTGTAATTGCGGGGCAATTGCACCTTGAGGCGTACGTTCTGCTCCAAATTACTGGAGTTAATGGTCGTGTAATAGGTCTGTGCCCCGGCTTGGGTTACAAACAAAAAAAGCACGATAAAAGAAATGAGCTTCATAATAAGTTGGAATATTGGGTTAAAAATATAAATAATTCCGCTAACGAACGCGAAAAGAATGAATATTTAAGAATTGACCTACAAGATGTTATAAACTTCTCACAGAAAGCGAAAGTGTTTTCTTACTTTTTTTGGTTCAAAAGGGGCAATAGCCAAAAAGAGAGTGCACCCAGAACTATGACTAAGAGCGTCTGCGTGCCCCAAAGCAACCACCCGTAAGCCTCGCCACCTTCTTTAGAATACCCAAAAAGCACGAAGATCGTACCTATGGCAAAGGGATAGGCGCCAATCCCGCCGTTGCTGGCAGACATGGAGATCGAGCCTGCGATAAATGCCACGAGAATTGTACCGATTCCTACAGACGTCATTTCAGGAACGGAAAATTTGATTACCCAAAACATCATAATATACATTGCCCAAATGAAGAGGGTATGTGCAATGAAAAGCATTTTGTGTTTCATTTTCAAGATGCTCTTAATTCCATCGATCAAGCCATTGACAAAACCGGCCACTTTTTTAAAAAATGGATTGTTGGATCGCATTAAGAGGTAGTAGGCGAGTATTCCGGCTGCACCAAGGACGGCCAGAACCAATATAATGGTGAGATAATCAATATTTTGATTTTCGAGGATTTCAAGCAGCACCTGGCTCTGAAGGCTGAAGGTGATCACTACAATCACGATGAGCACAACAAGATCGGCCAGGCGCTCGGCGATGATGGTCCCAAGGGTCTTTTCAAAAGGAATTTCCTCATAGCTTGCAAGTAGGGCACCGCGCAGCATTTCGCCAGAGCGTGGTACACCAAGATTGGCCAGGTATCCGGCCATGACCGCCATAAATTTATTCTTAAAGGAGGTTTTGTAACCCATTGCCCGGATAGGGTACTGCCAGCGATAAGCACGGGATAAATGGCTCAAAAGGCCGCACAGCAAGGAGAGGAATATGGGCAGCGGATCAGCATTTTTTATATTTGACCATAATATTTGCCTTTCTGCCGGGGTCGCCGTCCCAACTGAATACCAGATCAAAAAAAACCCTATCCCCAACGGAACAACGATTTTTAAAAGCTTTATGATTTCTTTTTTACCCAATGCTATTTCAGCAGGTTGGTTTCTTCATCGGGAAAGACAAGGGTAGGTTTAAATGCGCGCGCTTCCTCGACTTCCATAAAGGCGTAGACGATGAGGATCAGGATGTCCCCTTTAGCCACCCTGCGGGCTGCGGCACCGTTTAAGGTAAGTTCGCCGCTTTTTCTGGGTCCGGGAATGGCATAGGTTTCAAGACGTTCCCCGTTGGTCACGTTCACGATCTGCACGCGCTCCCCCTCAATAATATTTGCGGCATCCATCAGGTCTTCATCAATCGTTATGCTGCCTATGTAATGTAATTCAGCGCCAGTTACTTTGACCCGGTGAATTTTTGATTTAACGACATTTACAAGCATGTTGTAAAGGTATTTGATTTTAAATTAAGGCTATGTTATCAATAAGACGAACGTCTCCAGCAAATACTGCCAGAAAGGCCCGGTACTGTCTGCCCTGTTGAATTTTCTGTACAGGTTCAAGGTCTATTGTTTGAGCGATCTCGAAGTACTCCAAGTTTAAAAGCGGGGCTTTCTGAAATTGATCGGCCACCCACTTATGGATGCTCAAAATGTCTTTCTTGCCAAAATCGCTCCGCACTTGTTGAAGTATGCTGTGCAATAAAGGTGCCGCGTTGCGATGGGCTTCGGACAGCTTCCGGTTGCGGGAACTGAGTGCCAGTCCATCACTTTCGCGTTGTATGGGAACGCCGATGATTTCTATTGGAATGTTTTCAATTTCCACCAGTTTTCGGATAATCTGCAACTGTTGAAAATCCTTTTCACCAAAGAACCCTTTATCTGGCTGAACAATTTTAAATAAAAGTTTTAACACCGTGCCCACTCCCTCAAAATGACCGGGACGGAAGCTGCCTTCCATCACTTTTTCCAAACCCTGAAAATCGTAGGATATTGAGGCCACGTGCTCACCATAGACCTCTGAAGAATCTGGTGCGAAGACGGTGACCTTTTCGCCGTAAGGCAATAAAAGTTCAACATCAGCCCCTAGGTCACGTGGATACGTTTCCAGATCTTTTGCATCGTTAAATTGGGTCGGGTTCACATAAATACTCACCACCACGTGATCGCACTGGCTCAACGCAATGTCTATCACTTGCAGATGCCCACGGTGCAGAGCGCCCATCGTTGGGACAAATCCTACCGTACTGCCATTGCCCTGTAAGCCTGCCACCACTTTCCTTATGCCTTCACGTAGCCGTATGGGGGTCATTGGGTTTTTTTAAATAGTCGGCAAACTTAGGGCTTTGCCATCAATCTGCATAAAATTTAGTAATTTTGCGTGTTTTTAGCAGTACATTCATTTAAGCCGCACTTTATGAAAAATAAGAGGATATTATATGTATCATCTGAAGTAATCCCATATCTCCCGGAAACCGAAATCGCCTCTATGTCTTTTGAAGCGCCGCAAATGGTAAACAGCAAAGGAGGCCAGATAAGAATATTTATGCCACGTTATGGCAACATCAATGAGCGCCGCCACCAGCTGCACGAGGTGATTCGATTGAGCGGTATGAACTTGGTCATCAATGATTTTGATATGCCGCTGATCATCAAAGTGGCCTCCATTCCCAAAGAGCGCATTCAGGTTTATTTTATCGATAACGAAGAATATTTTAAGCGGAAAGCCACCTTTACCGATGAAGAAGGCAAGCTCTTCCCTGACAATGACGAGCGTGCCATATTTTTTGCCAAAGGGGTGGTTGAAACTGTAAAAAAACTCAATTGGGCACCAGATATTATTCACGTACACGGGTGGTTGGCGTCCTTGCTTCCGTTGTATCTAAAAAAATATTACGCCAGCGAACCCCTATTTAAGGAAAGTAAGATCGTGACTTCGGTTTATGGCTCCGGTTTTGAGGGTACTTTGAACCCAAAGATGATCGATAAGGTTGCCTTTGATGGTATTGACAAAGCAGAAATTGCAGAGTTGGCTCAGCCCAGTTACAACAATCTTATGAAAGTCGCGATTAAAAGCAGTGACGCAGCCGTTGTGGGTTCCCAAGAACTCGATGAAGAACTGGTCAAATATTTAAATACTACAAAAATCCCAGTGTTGCCTTTTGCCAAGAAGGAGGAATTTGCCGCTGCTTACGAAAACTTTTACATGACCAAGGTGCTGGAATAGTGTTGGACGCTGCAACGTCACAACTAAGGAGTAGTCTTTTAGATTAGCCAGCCTTTGTGATGGTCAAAATTATACTTTAACGCCAAAATGGGCGTTTTCAAAAGAAACAAATTGCTTTAATGAAAATAAAATCCGTATTGGCAGGAATGATTGCATTGCTGTTGTTCATGTCTTGTTCAGAAGATATACAGTACATAGGTGGAGATCTTGTGGATGACGTAAATTTTTCGTCTGGAAGTGAAGGCGTTCCTCTTGTTGCCTACACCAAAAGTTTAGTGAACACAGGGGTTCAGACCAGTGGCCCCAGTTCTGGTGCTCTGGGCACTTTTAATCATCCCCTTTATGGGCAGACCACTGCAGATGTGCTGAGCCAAGTGGTCTTGAGTACACCAGATCCCCAATTTAATGCAGAGGTGTCACTGGACAGCGTGGTGTTCTACCTGCCCTTTTACAGCAACAGTTCAGTTGATGCAGAAGGGGTGACCTCATTTACCCTTGACTCGGTATTTGGCGGGGATGAGATTAGGCTGAGTATGTACCGCTCCAATTATTTTCTTAATGACCTAAACCCAAACGACCTCTCACAGCGGGCAACTTATTTTTCCAACCAGCTCGATGAATTTGATGGGGCAAGGGGTGAAGTAATTTTTTCAGACCGCACTTTTGAAGTTTCCAGTGAACAGATTAGGAACGACACTTATGTATTTGATAGCAGCGGTGTGGTAACAGATACAACAATTACCAATCTGCAACCTGGAATTTATGGAACAATACCCGTGCAATTTTGGGAGGCCAATATTGCTGCTTTCAGCGGAAGTCCTTTTTTTGCAAATAATAACGCATTCAAGAATTTCTTTAGGGGAGTTTATTTGGAAAGCCTTCCGGCCAACGGCGATCCCAGTTATTTTCTTTTTGACCTGTTTAACGCGCGTATAACCCTCTTTTATGAATTGGATGGAAGCAGTCAGTCTGTTTCCCTTATTTTTGAACAGGTATCCCAAACAGGAACGTCTCAAGACGTGGCGACTACAATAGTGGGTTACCAAAACGATTTTAGGGCTGAAGTCGTGGATGAATTTGATGATGTCAATACCGGTGCAGGCGAAGAAAACCTATATCTAAAAGGAGGGCAAGGAGCAATGGCAGTCATCGATCTTTTTGGAGCAGACATTGATGGAGACGGCATTCCTGAAGAGTTGGAGGCCCTTCGCGCAGAAGACAGGATCATTCGGAATGCGGAGATCACTTTCTTTGTTGATCAAGAAAAAATAGAGGCACTGGGCGGTGGCAGTTTTTCTGAACCTGAGCGTCTTTATTTGTATGATCTAAGCACAAATAACTTCTTAGTGGATTATGCCAGAAACTCTGGCAACCTCAACAACCATTCTCAAGCATTGGTACGGGACGAAAATGGAAATGGTGTAAGCTATACCATTAATGTTACCGAATATATTAAGCAGCTTCTACTGGAAAGTAATGACAGCCCGTCGACGTCATTGGGCGTGGTAGTGACAGAAAATATAATTTCTACGGCCACGGGAGAAGTGCGTGGTGCCACCCAGGGCGATCCCGTGACGAGAGTGCCCTTTACGTCGATATTTTCCCAAAAAGGAACTGTGCTGCACGGCAACCAAAGCAGTAACCTGGACAAGCGCCTCAAACTTGAGATTTTCTACACCGATATTGATGAATAACTATGTGCGGAATTGTTGGATACATTGGTAAACGCGATGCATACCCTATAATCCTTAATGGGTTGAAGCGGCTGGAATACCGGGGTTACGACAGTGCTGGTATTGCTCTTTACGATGGTCAGGACACGGTGGTCTGCAAAACCAAGGGAAAAGTTTCAGATCTTGAAAAGCGTTTTGACGACGGAATTTCCAAAAAAGGGAATGTTGGCATCGGCCATACCCGCTGGGCCACCCACGGGCCACCCAATGATGTTAATTCACACCCGCATTATTCCAACAACGGCAATCTCGTAATTATACACAACGGGATCATCGAGAATTATGAGTCGTTAAAGAAAGAGTTGATCACAAGGGGATATTCTTTTAAATCAGACACAGATACCGAAGTCCTTATTAACCTGATCGAGGACGTTAAGAAGAATGAGGATGTTCGGCTGGGTAAGGCAGTTCAGATCGCCTTAAATCAAACTGTGGGTGCTTATGCCATCGCCGTTTTTGACAAGACCAAGCCCAACGAGATTGTCGTTGCCCGTTTAGGAAGTCCTTTGGCAATAGGTGTTGGCGAGGATGAGTTCTTTATCGCCTCAGACGCTTCCCCATTTATAGAATTTACGCACGACGCGGTTTATTTGCAAGATGGCGAAATGGCTATCGTACGCGCGCACAAGGATCTGAAAATTTTTAAAATTGAGGAAGATGAACTTGTAGCGCCCTACGTGCAAACGCTTCAGATGAATCTCGAGCAGATCGAAAAGGGCGGATATCCACATTTTATGCTGAAAGAAATCTTCGAGCAGCCACAAGCCGTTCGGGATACCTTGCGCGGTAGGATGAAGCAACGCGCCGGAGTCCTTAAAATGGCGGGAGTAGAAGAACATCTGGAAAAATTTCTCAATGCCAAACGTATCGTGATTTTGGCTTGTGGCACCTCCTGGCACGCCGGTCTGGTTGGCGAATATATTATTGAAGAATTGCTTCGGCTTCCTGTTGAAGTTGAATATGCTTCTGAATTTCGGTACCGTAATCCCGTAATCAACCGCGATGATGTGGTGATCGCCATTTCGCAGAGCGGGGAAACCGCAGATACCATGGCCGCGATCAAGTTGGCCAAGGAAAATGGCGCTTTTGTCTTCGGAATATGTAATGTGGTAGGCAGTTCCATTTCGCGGGAAACACAAGCCGGGGCGTACACACACGCCGGACCAGAAATTGGTGTGGCTTCTACGAAAGCATTTACGACCCAAATTACAGTACTCACATTGATTGCTTTGAAATTAGCTAAAGCGAAAGGAACCATTTCCAACTCAGATTACCGGATGCACCTGCAGGAACTTGACCGTATTCCAGCAATGATGGAAGAAGCACTAAAAAGCAACGAACACGTAAAAGAGGTCGCCGAAGTTTATAAAGATGTGCGCAATTTTCTGTACCTCGGCCGCGGATTCAACTTCCCGGTTGCTTTAGAAGGTGCGCTAAAGCTTAAAGAAATCTCCTATATCCATGCCGAAGGCTACCCAGCCGCCGAAATGAAACACGGCCCCATCGCCCTGATCGACGAGCAGATGCCTGTAGTGGTGATCGCCACGCGAAAGGGACACTACGAGAAAGTTGTCAGCAACATTCAGGAAATAAAATCCCGAAAAGGAAAAATCATTGGGATTGTGACTAAAGGCGATAAAACCGTTCGCGACCTAGCCGATCACGTCATTGAAGTCCCGGAAACGATGGACTCGATGTCCCCTTTGCTCACGACCATTCCACTCCAACTGTTGTCGTATCATATTGCCGTAATGCTTGGCCGTAATGTAGATCAACCCAGAAATTTGGCGAAGAGTGTGACGGTGGAGTGAGTTGATATACATTGCTTGGTATTAGATTTAATAATGCTTTTCCTACTGCTATCTAGCCAACTGCTTCCAAAAGGTTCATTAAGCCCTTTTAAACACTTAAAATAATTCAATTTAATTTATTGATAGTTAAATATTTGCATCTAGTCGAAAACCATCTAAAGGTAGTTGCCGCGTATTAGTGGTATGTCTAAATTGTATCTGTTAAATATCTAATTACTAATCAGTTAAATCAATATGAAAACAACTTCCCAACTACTTCTGCTAATTGCAATTTTAATTAGCTCTTCAACCCTCCAAGCAAAAATTTGGCGCGTAAACAACCAAAGCAATTTCGACAATACCAATAACTTTGGTGAGAATTACGGCGGAACTCCAGCCTACCCTGTATTTAAACAGATTAATCAAGCAGTCGCCAATGCCAATGTTAAAGATGGTGATACATTGCATGTGGAGTCCTCGATTCAACCTTACATTGGTACAGTAATAACAAAGCGATTAGTCATCATTGGTGGTGGATACTTTGTTACAGATAATTCAAAAACATCGAATAATGTATATGACACGCGACTAGGGCAAGCCACCTTTAGTTCAGGATCTGAAGGTTCAGAACTGATAGGTTTTAATATGGTCAGTGTCAATAGTACTTCAGACCGAAATATTTATATCCGAACAAATAATATCGCAATAAAGAGATGCCGAATAGAGGGAGGCATAGGTTTTAATTCAAGTTTGGTCAACATTGAAATTCTACAGAATATTTTTGTTGGTACGGGACAAGTATTATTTAACGCTTGCTGCACTTCTTTTGTCGCACCACAGGATTTGGTATTCAATAATAATATAGTCCAAAAAAAGCTTATCTGGACAAACAATATTATAGAAAGTTGTAAGAACAATGTTTTTGATGGTCCACCAAACGAGCTAAATCTCGATTTTAATACAAACGCATTTCATAACAATATTCTTCGCGCAGCTGGTATTACGGCAAATATCAACGAAGGTACCAACGCCAATGTAGAATATAACACGGTCTCAAACTCCGGTGTTTTTCAGGATACTCCAGAAAATGTTTTGGAACCGGCGATGAATAATCTTTTTGTAGATAGTGAAAGTCCCGATGGTCGTTATCAGCTAAAGTCTGATGCCACCAACAATGTGCCTGGTAAGGATGGTGCTGAGCGCGGAGCCTTTGGCGGGGCAACCGTTGCTAACCGTTACAACCTTTCCGGTTTGGCAGCAATCCCGGTCATCTACAGCGTTTCGACAACGGGCGTTTCTGAGGCGGGTGATGAATTGCCGGTAAACGTGAAGGCGCGAACCAATTACTGATAGATTATGAAAAATAGTATCAAATCTATAGTATTTCTAATTTGTGGGTATTGTTTCTCTCAAAGTGAAGTTGTTCAGATAGAGTATTTTATTGAAGATGATTTGGGAGTTGGTTTGAATACGCTTGTCGCCGTTACCTCTGGTGAAGATATAGAAGCTAACATTCTAGCGGCTATCCCCGAAAATATTGAGGCGGGCAACCATAAAATGTTTTACCGGGTCAAAGATGAGAACAATCACTGGAGCCATACCGTACGAAGAAACCTTTTTGTTGCAGCTCCGGAAATCAACAATTCTGTGCTGAAGGGCGAATATATCATCGATCAGGATTTTGCCTTTGGGACGGGGACCAGTTTTGAAATTGACCCACAGGAAACAGATATTGAACAGGCCTTCTTGACGGCTATTCCCAATAATCTTTCCTTGGGATATCATAAGCTTTTTGGGCGTGTTCAGGATGCCACTGGCAGTTGGAGCCATACTTTTAGAAGAAATATTCAAGTGGCTGGAAATAATGACCCTGTGGAAATAGTAGATATCGAGTATTTCTTCGTCGATGGTGGTGATCCCACTTTTGGCTTGGCAACGCCAGAGATACCTGAGGTGGAGGCCGATATTTCAGAAACTTTCAGGGTGGACTATCCAGCAGGAAATTATGACTTTGAAGATGTTTTATTTGTTAGGGTAAAGGATTCCGAAGGGCACTGGTCACAAACCACAATTCTGGATGAAATCGATGAAAATCTCAGCGTTGCAATAACCGAGAGCGTAGGGCTAAGTGTTTTTCCCAACCCATTTAAGGATAAATTGTTTTTAATCTCGAAAGAAGCGACAATATATAATTCCAGACTTTATGACAATTTGGGCAGACTGGTCTTTACTTCAAATAAGTTTCAAAAAGAATTTAATCTAATTGATTTACAGACTGGTGTTTATTTTTTAAATGTACAGACAGATCAAGGGGTGACTACCATACGAATTGTAAAGAAATAAACTAAAAATCTGTTTCGGTAGGGTCAGAAGTGGAGCGGTAAAATGGAAATTACAATGCTTTTGCCTTCATACATCACCACCAAAAATCTGCACGAACTCATTTTTGTAAACTTAGTAATTTCACTTCCCAACCATTCACGGTTTTAAAAATTAAAATCTATATTTGCACGACCAAAAACAGCACCTATTTTAGACCTTGGTCAAGCTGCTTTTGGTGACGTAAATCGTTAAACAGTAATTACTACCCATGTCAAAAGTAACAGGTAAAGTTGCCCAGATCATCGGCCCGGTTGTCGATATTGAATTTGCTGCTGGCGCAGTGCTTCCCCAAATTTATGATTCTGTCGAAATCACTATGCCAAACGGTTCGCTCCTCGTTCTTGAGGTGCAGTCGCACGTCGGTGAAAACACCGTGCGTACCATTTCGATGGATTCCACCGATGGCCTTAGCCGCGGTGTCGACGCAGTCGCTACAGGTGCACCCATACAAATGCCGGTAGGCGAGGATGTTTATGGTCGTCTATTTAACGTGATCGGTGATGCGATTGACGGGATGGAAAACTTGCCTAAAGCAGGTAAGGCCGGACTTCCTATTCACCGCGAAGCTCCAAAATTTGAGGACCTTTCCACTTCTACCGAAGTACTTTTTACAGGTATCAAAGTAATCGACCTGATCGAACCTTATGCAAAAGGGGGGAAAATTGGTCTCTTTGGCGGTGCCGGGGTAGGTAAAACGGTTTTGATTCAGGAATTGATTAACAATATTGCCAAGGGCCACGGTGGTCTTTCGGTTTTTGCCGGTGTTGGTGAGCGTACGCGTGAAGGAAACGATTTGCTTCGCGAAATGCTCGAATCCGGTATTATAAAATATGGTGAGGACTTTTTGCATTCTATGGAAGAAGGCGGATGGGACCTTACCAAAGTGGACAAGAAGGCGATGAAAGAGTCTAAAGCGACTTTCGTTTTCGGTCAGATGAACGAGCCTCCCGGGGCACGTGCACGTGTGGCGCTTTCTGGTTTGACCATTGCGGAATATTTCCGTGACGGAAGCGGGGAAGGACAAGGAAAAGACGTTCTTTTTTTCGTTGACAATATTTTCCGATTTACCCAAGCAGGTTCTGAGGTGTCCGCACTTTTGGGTCGTATGCCTTCAGCGGTGGGTTACCAACCTACTTTGGCTACCGAAATGGGTGCGATGCAGGAACGTATTACCTCAACAAAACGTGGATCGATTACTTCCGTACAGGCGGTTTATGTACCTGCGGATGACTTGACAGATCCTGCGCCAGCAACAACATTTGCCCACCTGGATGCCACAACGGTACTTTCACGTAAGATCGCGGAATTGGGTATTTATCCTGCGGTTGATCCTTTGGATTCTACTTCCCGAATCCTTACTGCAGATATTCTAGGTAAAGAGCACTATGACTGTGCTCAAAACGTAAAAGAGCTTTTGCAGCGCTACAAAGAACTTCAGGATATCATCGCCATCTTGGGTATGGAAGAACTTTCTGAGGAGGATAAGCTTGCGGTAAGCCGCGCACGTCGTGTACAGCGTTTCTTGTCACAACCTTTTCACGTGGCGGAGCAATTTACCGGTCTCAAAGGAGTTTTGGTTGATATCAAAGACACCATCAAAGGTTTTAACATGATTATGGATGGTGAACTCGATCACCTTCCAGAAGCTGCTTTCAACCTTAAAGGAACCATCGACGAAGCCATCGAAGCCGGTGAGAAAATGCTATCCGAGGCGTAGCCGAAGGCGTATGCTGAACTTGTTTCAGCATCTATTATCTGTCAATTCATAATTCGCACCAAAAACTAAAAAACCCTGAAACGAGTTCAGGGTAGTTAAACAAGTTTAACTATGCACGTAGAAATAGTAAGTCCGGAAGCTACATTATATAGCGGCGACGCCACTTCGGTAACAGTGCCAGGCGTTGATGGGCAATTTCAAATGTTGGACAACCACGCGCCTATCGTTGCACTTCTTGAAGAAGGCACGGTAAAAATCAAGGGTGATATCAAAATTAATAAGGCGTTTCAAAACAAGTTTCAAAAGGGTAAGGAGGCCGGCGAAATGCTGCTTCTCATCCAGTCTGGCACTGTAGAAATGAACGATAATAAACTTATTGTCCTGGTGGAATAACCTGATCTAAAAATAAAATATTTTAAAAGCCTGCTCATTGAGCAGGCTTTTTGTTTTTTGACTGGCTTTTTATTTCAGCGCAGCTGAAATAAGAACTGATAAAAGGCTCCCTTCCTTGTCAAGGAAGGGACAGTTAAACCGCCAGGTTTAACAGGGAATGTTAGAGGTCAAATTTTAGTTCTAATTCAACCCGTAACCTCCCCGTCCTGACGTAGTCAGGAATCCCCTCCTTGAAAAAGAGGGGAGCCACGTCAAGTTTTAAATTAGTAAAACTAATTTGAATTACTCCGGTTTAGGAATTAGCGCTTTTAAATCCTCCAGCGTATTGGCATCCTCAATTTTCTTATCCGTACGCCAGCGAAGCATTCTCGGGAAACGGGTGGCAACACCGCTTTTATGACGGGAAGAAGGCGCGATACCTTCAAAGGCGATTTCAAAAACATGATGTGGTGTTACACTACGTACGGGTCCAAAACGCTCTAAAGTATTTTTTTTAATCCAAGCATCCAGTTTTCTAAATTCCGCATCGGTGAGACCGGAATAGGCTTTTGCGAAAGTGACAAGTTCTTCCTTGTTTTCGTCCCAAAGTCCAAAGGTGTAATCCGTGAATAAATTGCTGCGGCGCCCATGACCACGCATTGCATAGGTCAGAACAGCGTCAATGGTCAGCGGATCGACTTTCCATTTCCACCAGTCGCCTTTTTTTCGGCCTACTCCATAGGTGGAATTTTTTCGCTTTAGCATCAATCCTTCGGAAAACATTTCGCGGGAGCTGTCGCGTTCTTGGGCAACGGCTTCCCAATTGTCAAATTCCATGGTTTCAGACAATTCCAGCGGGAAACCTTCAGCCTTTACTTCTATAAATAATTCTTCCAGTATTTTCCGCCTTTCGGCGAAAGCCAAATCGCGCAAGTCCTTGCCTTCCCTTTCCAAAATATCGTATGCCCGAAGCCGTACCGGCACCTTTTTCAACAAACTTTTAGAAACATTTTTCCGACCGATACGTGTTTGCAGATCATTGAAAGTACCAATTACGCCTTTGGGAAACGGAAGGATTTCGCCATCGATCACAGTTCCGTCAGGGATGACACCAACGAATTTTTCAAACTCGGGATACTTGTCGGTTACCAGTTCTTCACCGCGTGACCAGACATACAATTCGCCTTCACGAATGATCACCTGCGAGCGGATGCCGTCCCATTTGTGTTCGGCAAACCAATTGTTCACGTCCCCTAAATCAGAAACTTTGTCCTCAATGGCATATGCCAAATAAAATGGATACGGTTTGCTAAGATAATCGGAAGCTTTCTCGGTGAGGATAAGATCTTCAAAGGTGGTGTTCTGCGGTTTCCAGTCGCCCATCAGTTTATAGGCAAGGATGTCCTCGTCGATTTCGGTAGCTTTTGCCAAGGCGCGGGTCATCAATTTCTGGCTCACTCCAATGCGAAAACTTCCTGTGATCAACTTGGAAAAAACAAAACGCTCGTAATAATTGAGATGCGTCCAGTTATAGTGCAGATAGGCCTTTTTCTCGTCTTCCGGTTTTTTCTTAAGCGCCAAAATTTCCTCAAGAAACTCCGTCAAGCTTTTCTCAGAATTTTCTTCGGAAGCAGGAATGACCAGTGCGATGGTCTCGGCAAGGTCACCCACGATATGATAACTTTCCTCAAACAACCACAACGGAATTTTTGCCAATTCACTGGCCCATTCCCGCAGCAACGTGGTGTTCACAGGCCGCGGTGGTCGCCGGTGCGAAAGAATAGCGATCGTCCACAACTTGTCATTGGTTGGCGCAGCTTTTAGATAGTCTGCCAGGGCTTGTACCTTGACATTGGTTTTGTTGGTGCTGTCTATTTCCCGTATTAGTTTGGCAAAGGCCCTCATAGTCTTGTTCCCTCATCCCCGGCCCTTCTCCCAACGGAGAAGGGAGCGTGGTGTTAATCTTCGTTTGAGTCTTCTTTATTGTTTTCTTCTCCCAGTTCACCTTCATACTGTGTGGCTTCGGTGCGGGCGTCGTAGCCTTGTTCGCGCAGGTAGCGCGAAAAAATATCGGTGTAGCCGTGGGTGCTGATGATTTTTTCGGCGCCGGTGGCTTCTATGCTTTCCAGCAGGCCTTGCCAGTCGCAATGGTCGCTAAGCACAAAACCTTTGTCGATCGCCCTTCTTCTGCGCGCTCCGCGAAAGGTCATCCAGCCACTGGCAGAGGCAGTTACGTAGGGCACCATCTTCCGGATCCAGGTGCTGCCGTGGGCACTGGGCGGTGCGACGACGATGTTTCCGCGGATGTCTTCTTTTGTGGTTTCGCGAGTGATGCGTTCCGTGGGTGGCATTGCGCATAATGGGCGGATCACTTCGGTCATATTTTCAATGGCGCCGTGAGTATATATTTTGCCGATATCGGTGTTGAGGTATTTTAGAAGGCGTTGTGCTTTTCCCAGAGAATAGCCAAAAATTACCGAAGTCTTTCCTTCGGCCTGATTCTGCGCCCACCAATTATTAATGTCCTGAAAGACTTCCGCTTGCGGTCGCCATTTAAAAGCGGGCAGGCCAAAGGTACATTCTGTAATAAAGGTGTGGCATTTTATGGGTTCGTAAGGGACAGCAACGCCATCATCTTCGGTCTTGTAATCGCCGGTAAACACCCAAACTTCACCTTTATGTTCTACCCTGATCTGCGAACTGCCAATGATGTGCCCGGCCGGATGAAAGCTAAAGGTTACATTGTTGATCGTGAACTTTTCGCCGTAGGCTCTACCGCTCACGACAATATCGCCCAACCGGTGTTTGATGATCGGCACATTAGTATGATGCGTGATATACTGTTTGTGTCCCCATCGGCTATGGTCTGCGTGCCCGTGGGAAATGATAGCCTTTTTCACCGGTTTCCAAGGATCGAGGTAAACTTCTGCTGCGGCGCAATAAATGCCCTTATCATTAAACGCAAGTAAAGGTTGGGAACTCAATATCTGAGGGTTTTGAGGGAAGTTAAAGATTGGGCGATAATCCTCACGGAGCGTTAAGAAATGTTTATCAGGAAGCTTGAATTTATCTGATTTAAAATTGGTCATTTTTGCATTGCCATTTAGATTAAAGTACTTGGGGAATAAGTATATTTGGCGGCACAATTTTTTTAGAACTATGTCTTTTACTGATTTATTTGATAGCGGCGAACATAAGCGCAACATGGGGCATTTTGCGGCCATTGTAAACCTGGCCACGGTGGATGGCGATCTCAACCCAGAAGAGGAAAAAATGCTGAAGCGGCTAGCGGTCAAATTGGATATTGACGATTCTGAAATTGTCGAAGTTCTCGAAAACCCCACCAAATATCCCATCAACCCACCGTCTACCACCCAAAAGCGACTGGAACGGTTGCACGATCTTTTCCGGATGATTTTTGCCGATCATTCTATAGATGATCACGAGCGTTTTCTTGTGGAGAAGTATGCTCTGAGGCTTGGTTTTTCTGCTGAGGAGGCTTCCAAAATTGTTAAACGGTCTGTAGAGATATTTAGTGGAGGCGTTGATTTTGACGACTATATTTACCTACTGAACAAATAAAATATTAACGTTTATAGCCATTCTGATTCCTGAGCTTTTCTATAGGTTATCTTCCCAATAGGAAGTCTGGACTTGAGAATGCAGACTATTGCCTTAATGATATTTCTCCCGGTGTTGAAAGCTTTGACCGATAGGTTCGCGATATTGTTTTAAAAGTTTAAATAGAACCTTCTAATATCCTAAGCAAAATGATAAGTATAGGTTTTCGATTAGAAAAAATCGATAATCAACAATTGCTTGATGCTGAATAATTATCCTTGAGAAGGAATAAATATTTCAAATAAATCGATAATTCCTTGCACAGGGAAAAAACATTTTGCAACCTTTGAAGCTAAGTTCACAAGCATACTGACTATGTTATCAAGAAAGGCCGAGGGACTAGACCCTATGACGCCTTAGCAACCCTTTTTCCGGATATTCCCGGAACGAGAAGGTGCTACATTCTACTGAATCCCAACACAGGTTGGGACCTTTTGAAATTTCTCTAAAGGTTTATTCGGCTAGATAACGACCAAAACATTTTCCATCCCTGGGAATTGTTTACTCTTTCTTACATAACATACTCATTACTTACGCCCAGTTTGTCCGGGCCTTGCTTTGAATTAATTTAATTATTAACTCAAAAAAACAACAATGAGTACACATCAACAATTGGCCACAAAAGCTTTACACGCCGGTCACGACACCACAAAAAACGGAGGTACACGTGCTGTCCCCATTTATCAATCCTCGTCTTACGTTTTTGACAATTCAGAACACGCCGCGGGCTTGTTCAATCTTTCTGTTCCCGGTTTTATTTACACGCGACTCAACAACCCCACAAACGACGTCCTAGAGCAACGCTTGGCCGCAGTGGAGGGAGGCATCGCAGCAGTGGCGACAGCTTCTGGCGCAGCCGCGATCAATACGACCTTGCTCACGTTGCTTAAAACCGGTGATCATATTGTCGCTTCCAGTAGTTTGTACGGTGGGACTTACAATTTGCTGAGCGTTACCCTTCCCCGATTGGGCATTACGACAACCTTTGTGGATCCTTCTAAAGCCGAGAATTTTGAAAATGCTTTTCAGGATAATACCAAAGCGGTTTTCATTGAGTCACTCGGAAATCCTAAGCTTGATGTTTTGGATATCGAAGCGATTTCCGCTGTCGCGAAAGGGCAAAAGGTTCCCTTGATCGTGGACAACACAGTAGCAACTCCGGCGCTGCTCAACCCGATTGAGCACGGTGCAAACATCGTCATCCATTCCCTGACCAAATACATCAACGGCAACGGAACCGCACTAGGTGGCATCATCATCGACGCCGGAACTTTTGACTGGTCCAGCGGAAAATTCCCGGAATTCACTGAACCTTCCGCAGGATATCACGGCTTGATTTATCATGATATTTTAGGCCCGGCCGCATTTATCGCCAAAGCCCGCATTGAAGGACTTCGTGATCATGGGGCAGCATTGAGTCCGTTTAATGCTTTTCAGATTATTCAAGGTTTGGAAACTTTGGATATTCGTTTGCAAAAACACAGCGAGAATGCTTTGGCACTGGCCAAATGGCTTCGGCAGCAAGAGGAGGTTGCCTGGGTCAATTATCCCGGTCTGGAGGAAAGTGATTATTATGATCTAGCGAAAAAGTACCTGCCAAGGGGACAAAGCGGTATCGTAACTTTCGGACTAAAAGCGGGCTTCGAAGGTGCCAAAACAGTAGCCGATGAAACTCAAATTTTCTCGCTGCTCGCCAATATCGGCGATAGCAAATCATTGATTATTCACCCGGCAAGCACGACACACCAGCAGCTGAGTGACGAGGCGCAAGAATCGACCGGCGTGACCAAAGATTTGGTAAGGCTTTCAGTGGGATTGGAAGACATTGAAGACCTAAAAGCCGATTTGAAGTCTGCGTTTTCCAAAATTAAGTCTAAATAAAACGCAGACACGCCCAGCAGCTAGGCCAAAATTCTGAGCGTCAAAGTGAACAATACTTTATCTTTATATAAAAATACTATGGAACTTATAGTTAAGAGTACTAATCAGCAATTGCTGAAAAAAGTCGAGGATTTTGCAAACCAACTTGGTTTGGATACTGCTGTGAATACTAGGTTGGAAAGTGAAGGAAGTGTGGTTTCTGAAGACGCCAAGTTAAAGTCAAGAGAGCTCGTTGCACTGATGAGGAAAAAGGCAGAAGCTGGTGGAGTAACCAGTATATCTGACGCCGGGGCGTGGCAAAAAGAAATCAGAAAAGATAAAAAATTGATAGGTCGATAGTACTTTTAAAGTATTGCTGGATTCAAATATTATTATTTATTCGAGTCTCCCAGATCGGGAACCATTGCGCAATTGGTTATTAGAACAAGAACTTTATGTTTCTGAGATAAGCCGTTTGGAAGTTTTGGGTTATCACAGGATAAAACCTAGTGATATTAACTATTTTGAGAACTTTTTTAATCTTTCAAATGGTTATTCTATTAGTGAAGAAGTAATCTCAAATGCGATTCATCTAAGGCGTCAAAAATCTATGAGTATAGGAGATTCAATTATTGCATCGACTTCGTTACTTTATAATCTAGTTTTACTTACTTCAAATGTCAAAGATTTTAAACACCTTGACACTCTCGAATTACTTGATTTGCATGATTTTAAGTGATATTTCTTTCCATATTTCACGATATACACAACCATTTAAAAGAAACCATTTTCCCCTATTTTAACCAATGCTCGAGAGGATGGTATCACCATATTTAAAGGAAAAACTTTGCCATGTTGCAAACCGTTCAAATTAAAGAATTTACTACTAAATCCGGCTTTACCCTTGATCTGCCATTGAGTTACGAACTTTTCGGTCTGCCGCTGGGAGAGGCGCCGGTGATTTTGGTGAACCACGCCCTTACCGGAAACTCGCACGTAGCTGGAGATGACGGCTGGTGGAACAGCATCATCGGTGATGGAAAGTGCATCGACACCCAGCAATATTCCGTGGTGGCGTTTAATGTACCAGGAAATGGTTTTGACGGTTTTTTGATCGAAAACCACAAAGACTTTGTCGCTCAGGATATCGCCCGAATTTTTTTAGAAGGTCTAAAAATTTTGGGAATTGATAAACTGTTTGCCATAATCGGTGGTTCCCTGGGTGGTGGGATCGCTTGGGAAATGGCCGCGCTGCAACCCAAATTAACGAAGCACTTGATCCCGGTTGCCTCAGACTGGAAGTCGACCGACTGGCTCATCGCCAACTGCCAGATTCAGGAACAGATTTTAAAAAACAGCAGCCAGCCGGTACACGATGCCCGGATGCACGCCATGCTTTGTTATCGCACACCGGAATCGTTCAAGAGTAAATTTCAGCGCAGCACCAACAGCGACCTCAAGGTATTTAATGTGGAAAGTTGGCTCGATCATCACGGTACCAAGTTGAAGGAACGCTTTCAGCTTTCCGCCTATAAATTGATGAACCAGCTCTTAAAAACCATCGATGTGACCCGAGGCCGGGGGGAAAGCTTTGAAATTTTGGAACAGGTTTCGGCAAACATCCATATCGTCGGGGTAGATTCAGATTTGTTTTTTACGCCCGAAGAAAACCGCGACACCTATAAACAATTGGCGCAGGTTAAGAACAATGTGACTTATGGCGAAATCAATTCGGTGCACGGGCACGATGCTTTTTTGATCGAATTTGAACAATTGGAGCAACTGCTTCAGCCCATTTTTCAACCCAAGCAAAGCGACAGCAAAATCAAGATTGTCAAGTTTGGCGGAAAATCCTTGACCAACGGAGAGGGCATTTCCAACGTGATCGAAATTCTCGATCAAAAGGTGAAAAAAGGCGAACGGCTTGCCGTGGTGGTTTCCGCACGCGGGGGGGCAACAGACGAACTGGAATTTATCTTGGGTCAGGCAGCAAAAGGATTGGAATATTTTCAGAACTGGGAAGCGTTTAAAAACTACCAGCAAAATGATTTCTCTGTTGATTTTTCGGCAGAGTTTGATCATCTGGAAAAATTATTTGAAGGCGTGTCCCTGCTTCGGGATTATTCGCAACGGGTAAAGGACAGTATTTTGGCCTACGGCGAAATTATTTCGGCCAAATTGATCACTTTTCTGCTTCAGGAGCACGGCATAAAAGCCAGTTTCACCGATTCCCGAAAACTGATAAAAACCGACGATAAATTCGGAAACGCTCAAGTAAACGATCGGCTTTCCAAAGAGAAAACAATCAAGCATTTTGCCAAGACCAAAGGCGATACGGTGCACGTGGTGACAGGGTTCATTGGCTCAAATTCGCAGGATCATACAACCACACTTGGCCGTAACGGAAGTAATTACACCGCTTCCCTTCTGGCTAATTACCTCGATGCTGCCGAGCTTCAGAATTATACCCACGTTGATGGGATTTTTACCGCTAACCCTGATTTGGTTCCGGACGCGCAAAAAATCAAACAGCTGAGTTATAGCGAGGCGAATGAACTGGCCAATTTTGGTACGACCATTTTGCATGCCAAAACCATCATTCCGCTGATTGAGAAAAACATTCCGTTGCGGGTGTTGAATACGTTTAATATTGCCGATACGGGAACGCTGATTACTGCGCATCAGGAGCAGGAGGGGATTAAGTCGCTATCCGTATTGAAAGATATGGCGCTGATCAATCTGGAAGGCCGTGGTCTTTTGGGAAAAGTAGGCGTAGATGCACGGATTTTTACCGCTTTGCAAGCTGAGGAAATCAGCGTTAGTATCATTTCGCAAGGTTCTTCAGAACGGGGAATTGGCTTGGTCGTCGAAGGCTCTCAGGCCGATAGCGCCGTGTTGGCACTCGAAAAGGAATTTGAGATCGACTTCTACAACCGCGACGTCAACCGTATCGAGGTGGTCGATCAGGTGGCCGTGGTTTCGATTGTGGGCCAGGATTTGAGCACTTTTCACAAACCATATGCGGCATTGATTAAAAATGGTATTGTCCCGTTGCTCTTTAATAATACGGTGACCGGTCGTAATGTGAGTGTGGTGCTTCGGCAGGAGCAGATTCATAAGGCGCTCAATGTGATGCACGGTGATATTTTTGGCGTGGCGAAACGGGTCAATATTGCAATCTTCGGTCACGGTCTGGTAGGTGGTACGTTGATCGATCAATTGATCGCTTCCGCGGAAAAAATTGAGGCACGTAAAGGAGTTCACCTTAATATTTTTGCCATAGCCAATTCCCGGAAAGTCCTTTTTGAGAAAAACGGTGTTTTGGAAACCTGGAAGGATGATTTGGAAACAAACGCAGAAAGTGGTGGCGTTGCTGACGTTATCGCTTTCGCGGAAGCGAACCATCTTGTCAACCTGATCGCGATAGACAATACCGCAAGCCGGGATTTTGTAAATCACTATCCGGAACTGATTGAAAACGGTTTTGATCTTGTGTCTTCCAATAAAATTGCAAACACCATTGGGTTTGATTACTACAGCAACTTGCGCAAAACCTTATCCGAATATCAAAAGAAATACCTCTATGAAACCAACGTGGGCGCCGGATTGCCGCTGATCGATACCATACGGTTGTTACACCTTTCCGGTGAAAATATTACACGGATCAAAGGGGTGTTTTCCGGCTCGTTGAGTTATTTGTTCAATACCTTTTCGGTGGAAGACAAACCCTTTTCTGAAGTTTTGCAAAGTGCCATCGATCAAGGTTTTACCGAACCCGATCCCCGCGAAGATCTTTCGGGCAATGACGTGGGCCGTAAACTGTTGATCCTCGCCCGCGAACTCGACCTGCACAAGGAATTTGCTGATGTTGAAATTGAGAATCTCGTTCCGAAGGATTTCCGCGAAAGCGAGACCCAACATTTTTTGGATAACATTAAGGCACTCGATCCGATATTCGAGTCTCGAAAAAAAGCCCTCAAAGAAAATGAAGTGCTGCGTTATGTAGGCGATCTGCACGGGGATATGACGACAGATAGTGGTGGGATTTTGGAGGTAAAATTGATTTCAGTTTCCAAAAATTCATCATTGGGACAGTTGAAGGGAAGTGATTCCATCTTTGAAATTTATACAGAATCTTACGGAGAAAATCCGCTTGTGATACAAGGAGCCGGTGCCGGTGCGGCCGTGACAGCGCGGGGCGTGTTTGGGGATATTCTTAAGTTGGCCGAGCGGGAAGGGTAACTGCGGATTAATTGGTTAACTTTACAGTAAATTAAACTTTTATGGTCATAGAGCGAACAAACGATGAAATCATTCTGCGCCTTAGTGGTGATATAGACGAAAATATTTTGCAGCGCATTGTGAAGTTTGTAAAGTACAAAGAAACCATTAAAGAAAGTCAAGCAACCGAAGAACAAGCGCAGGACCTAGCCCGGGAATCTAAAGCCGCCTGGTGGTCAGCAAACAAAGAAAGGTTTATAAAGTGAATTTGGTTGTTGATACCAATATCGTTTTTAGTGCTTTGTTAAATCCTAGTTCTCCTTCTGGTGAAATATTGATGGACTTTGATCAAGAGCTGAAATTCTTTGCGCCAAAATTGATGTTGGAAGAAATTAGCAAGTATCTTCCGAAGATTGAAAGGTACACGAAGCTCCCTTCACAGAAATTAATACAAATCCAAAATTTGATTTTTAGTATCGTCGAAATAGTTTCTGAAGAAGAGATCAAATCAGAAAACTGGGTGAGAGCTTTTGAAATTTTAGATGAGGTAGATCAGGATGATATCCCTTTTTTGGCGCTAGCCTACGAACTGGATTGTCTGCTTTGGACGGGGGATAAAAAATTGATAAAAGCTGGGAAACCGCACATACCTAAAACAATTATAGATACACAGCATCTTAAGAAATTATTGCAATGAAAGTACAACTTAACCGCATAGACAACGAGTACCTTTTTGAAGCCAAGGGATCTTCTGGAGTTCCGGTGATGATCGATAACAAAACCCGCGACGAGGTAAAAGGCGCCAGCCCGATGGAACTTTTATTGATGGGCGTTGGCGGTTGTAGCGCGATCGATATTATTTCGATACTGAAGAAGCAAAAATTGGAGATCGATTCCTATAAAGTGGAGGTGGAAGGTGACCGAGTGGAAGTTGGTGGAGCCAAACCGTTTAATGCGATGCGCGTTGAAGTGTTTTTGGAAGGTGATATCCCACCAGAAAAAGCGTTACGCGCAGCCAAACTGAGTTTTGAAAAATACTGCTCGGTATCGATTACGCTGCAAAAAGGCGTTGAAGTCACCTATCAGGTTCATCTCAATGGGGAGATTTTGGGATAGTTTAGAAAAAAGAGAAAAGAGAAAAGAAATTTTGGACTGCGGTGATCTCATATGATAGGTTTTCGCAACTCCAGAATTTTGAGAATGAACAAGTGATAAATGAGCAAAACGAATAACAATAGTAATAAAAATAGCGGCAGCAATAATTTCGAGACCGAAGCCATACGCACCCAACTTAACCGTTCTGAATTTTTGGAGCATTCGGTGCCGATGTACTTGACATCGAGTTTTGTTTTTGAAGATGCCGAGGATATGCGCGCCAGTTTTACCGAAGAAAAACAGCGCAACATTTACAGCCGGTTTACCAATCCCAACACCAGCGAATTCGTTGATAAAATCTGCAAGTTGGAAGGCGCCGAAGCAGGTTATGCTTTTGCTACGGGGATGGCCGCGGTTTTTTCGACCTTTGCGGCTTTGCTCAACAGTGGCGATCATATTGTTTCTTGCCGCTCGGTTTTTGGTTCGACCCATTCGTTATTTACGAAGTTTCTTCCGAAGTGGAACATCAACACCTCGTATTTTAGAGTGGATGAAGTGGACACTATCGAAGCTTTGATCAAACCCGAAACTAAAGTTCTTTACGTAGAATCACCCACCAACCCGGCCGTTGATGTGCTTGATCTGGAACTAATCGGAAAAATCGCCAAAAAGCATAACCTTATTTACATTGTGGACAACTGTTTTGCAACGCCATATTTGCAACAACCCATAAAATTTGGAGCTGATTTAGTGATTCATTCGGCCACAAAAATGATTGACGGTCAGGGTCGGGTTCTTGGCGGTGTGACTGTTGGCCCAGAAGATTTGATTCGGGAGATTTATTTGTTTGCACGAAATACCGGTCCGGCATTGTCACCATTTAACGCTTGGGTGTTGAGCAAAAGTTTGGAAACTTTGGCCGTGCGTGCAGAAAAACATTGTGAAAACGCCTTGGCAGTCGCTGAATTTCTTCAGGAGCACGAACAGATTAATTTCGTTAAATATCCATTTCTGAAGTCACATCCGCAATACGAAGTGGCCAAAAAACAAATGCGCCTGGGCGGAAACATTGTCGCTTTTGAAGTAAATGGCGGCATCGACGCCGGCCGAAAGTTTTTAAACTCCATAAAAATGTGTTCGTTATCTGCTAACTTGGGCGACACCCGTACCATCGTCACCCATCCTGCCTCCACCACACACAGCAAACTGAGTGAAGAAGACCGCTTGCAAGTTGGGATTAGCGATGGA
Organism: Leeuwenhoekiella sp.; assembly: GCA_049671285.1. Taxonomy (GTDB): domain Bacteria; phylum Bacteroidota; class Bacteroidia; order Flavobacteriales; family Flavobacteriaceae; genus Leeuwenhoekiella. The sequence continues at coordinate 84,716 of JBATUQ010000010.1, forward strand.
CTGGTACGTATTTCGGTGGGTCTCGAGCACGTAGAAGACGTGATTGCCGATTTAAAACAAGCTTTGGAAGCGTAACGTTAAACTTTACATCAAATTTCCGAACCGTAATCTTATTTGGAAAAACTGTAACTTTAACAAAAGTGTTGAGATGATTGATTTTCGTAGTCATATCGAAATTATACCGGGAAAGCGTTCTGGGCAACCTTGTATTAAAGGAACGCGAATTACAGTTTATGATGTTCTGGGGTGGCTTGCAGGCGAGATGACAGTTGATGAAATCCTGTATGATTTTCCGGAGATAAACAAACATCAAATACTTGCTTGTTTGGCCTATGCTGCTGCCGGTAAGAATACGGTCGCGTTGATGAGATGAAAGTTCTGTTTGATCAAAATATTTCGTTTAGAATCTTGTCCAAGGTCAAAAATTTATTCTCGGAGACAGAACACGTCAAAAATGTTGGGTTAACTGATGCGCTGGATATTCAAATAAGAGAGTTTGCCTTGAAGAATGGTTATGACGCCATCGTAACCTGCGATAAGGATTTTATTGATTTGGCAACTATCTTAGGTACTCCGCCTAAAATAGTTTGGTTGAGATTGTTTAATCCCACTACAATCAAAATAGTTGAAGCTTTGGAAACCAATATTGTACCTATTGAAAACTTTATAGGTGATCCTAGTCTAGCGGAAAAGGAAATTTTAGAAATAGGATATAGGGGGTTAAATTAATGTTATCCAAAAAAACCAAATACGGCATCAAAGCGTTAAGCTATATCGCTAAAAATCAAAAAGGCAGTGACCCGGTACAGATTGGTGCGATTGCCAAAAGCGAGAATATTTCCCAGAAATATCTTGAAAGCATTATGCTGACCTTAAAGAAAGCTGGATTTCTCTCCTCCCGAAAAGGAAAAGGCGGCGGCTACTACCTGCGCAGACAACCCGAAGACATTAAAATGGTCGAGGTGATGCGTGTGCTCGAAGGACCGGTGGCTATGCTTCCTTGCGTGAGTCTAAACTATTACGAGCGATGTGCAGATTGCCCGGATGAAGGGACGTGTTCTGTACATAGTTTGATGATACAAGTGCGGGATAATACTTTAAAGGTTTTAAATAGCAATACACTTACGGATTTGATCTAATCTATAAGACCTTGTATGCTTTGCTCCTAGCCCGGTCTATTCGGTACACATTTGTTCCTTTGCAGAAAAGCAACCCGAAGACCTCGCTGTATCTATTATCGATGCAAAGGGGGTAAAATCACATCCCGTATTCGCCATCATCTGAAAACGGCTACCTGAAAACATTATTCTTTCACACAAATTGATAGCCGGCATTTCTTGTGATTTATTCTAAATTTGGCATAAAGCCAAACTTGTGTTTATGAAAGTCATCCTGCCACTATTCCTATTGCTATCCACCCCGGGCTTTACACAATATGAGATTACCCCAGAAATACTTAACCATAATTTACAAGCTGACGAACTTGTGGTTGTGGAGTATTATAGTAGTGAGTGTCATATCTGCGAAGAAGCACAGCCAATATATGAAGCGTTGGCAAAGAAGTATGGAGATCAGGTGGTCTTTTTACAGGTTGATATTGCCAAGGCGAATGTCGATTACGGTATCTATGCAACCCCAACGTATCAATTCATAAATGCAGCTAATACTACGAAAAACGGAGAATTATGGGATGCATATGAACTACCAATTGAGGGATTTCCGGGTAAAGTTTATTTAGAGGAGAAGATTAAAGGTCTTCTGGAATATAAGCACTCCAACTACTTTTCCAAAAATATCCCCAACTATCAACCCACGGCATTAATAGAATTGATCAAAATTGATGCCGATGCCATGGTTTATGATCGTCAAGGCTCCGGTGTTTTTGGTAATTTTATAGATCCAGGCCCACCAAACGCATTTCAAGTGATGGATTTTTGTGATTTTTCCAAGGACAACTATGCTTTTACAGGCGATGCAGAAAAGGTTGTTCTAAAATTCATGGATACCAAAATTTTCGGGTTTGAATATGAAGAGGGTAAAAAAATAACGGATCAACCCTATGCCGGTTTTATTAAAAAGTATTTGCATTTGATGAAATGTTTTCCAAAAGATGTAAATAAACCTTCTCTTAGAGAAGAAAACTCTCTATTTAAGTATGTTATCGACATTGGTCAGCTAGATTACTTTGCCAACTATTACTTTCCAAGATGTGACCCAGATTTACCTGAAAATATCCGGCTTGATGCCAATCAATACGAAATCATTAACGGTAAAAAAGAAACCATTCTCGATTTTATGGAGCTTTCGATAGAGAAGTATAAGGAGCGTCCAAAGGTGTACGGACACCGTCTAGAAGAAATTGCCTGTTTAAAGCAGGATTTAATTAGGCACTGCAATGCCAAGAGAGGGGCGGAATTGGATTAGGTCGATGGCCCCAGATTTTTTAATAGAGAACCCGGTCTTCCCGATACACATTTCCACTTCCGCAGAAACGCTGCTCGAAAACCTTACAGTCATTTCGACCGAGGTATCAGGAGAAATTGCATCCTGTTAGCGCAGTACTTGAGGTATCCTTGAACCTAAATTTTCAATTTTGATCCGGTTATCTCGGTACACGTTTCCGCTCTTGCAGAAACGCTACTCGAGAACCTCATTACTGTCATCCCGAGCGCAGTCGAGGGGCCACATCTTATTTTCCTCTAAAGAACCTTGAACCTTGAACCTTGAATTTTTAAACCCTAAACCGCAAAGCAAATGCCCCATCCCTATGCTTCATTATCCCTTAACGAAAAATTCACTCTTAAAAACTTGTCAGTTACCAAGTACAGGTTTACTTTTGTTTTATAATCCTATTAACCCGATAGGGATTAAGAATTTAAAGAATGAAAAACGATCAGCTCATATATATTAAAGCCAATCTGGCCGAGTACAACCGTTTTTTGCAGCGTAAGACACCCGCTCAAATCATTCGGTTTGTATTGAGTTTTGCTGAGCGGCCTGTTTTGACAAGCAACTTTGGCCCCAACAGTGCTTCATTAATTCACGCGGTATCGACGCAACGTCCGGGAATTCCATTGGTTTGGTGTGATACGGGGTTTAATACGCCAGATACGATTGCTTATGCAGAAAAGCTGGACAGCTTGCTGCCTTTTGCATTGCATCGTTGTGATCCTGCTCCTCACGGTTTTGGTGAAAATATCCCTAACGAGGAAGATGAGGATTTTTTGGACTTTGTTCAGGCGGTAAAGCTAAAGCCCTTTAAGAAAGCCCTTAACAAGCACAAACCTGATGTTTGGTTTACGAATATTCGAAAAGGACAGACAGCTTACCGGGATTCATTGGATATCTTGAGCATCAACAAAGAAGGTTTATTGAAGGTAAGTCCGTTTTATAATTATTCAGATTTAAAGATTCAGGCGTATTTGCGAGATCACAATTTGCCCAATGAGTTCAATTACTACGATCCTACCAAGCCTAAAAGCAATTCGGAATGCGGTATTCAATTGGCCTGATTTTTTATTTGACCTATAATCCTATTATTCCGATAGGAATAAAGAAATAGAATTTCGCAAAAGCGAAAAAGAAGTGCGTAAGATTGAAAGGATTTTACTCAAAATAGATAAAAACGAATTATGCAGAGTTTCAGAACAGAGATAGAGAATCCAGTTGTTGAACGGGATATTTTGGAGTTGGAGCAAAAGATTCGCCTATTTAAAGAAGGAAAGGTGGATGAGGAGCGTTTCCGAAGCTTGCGTTTGGCACGTGGTGTTTATGGGCAGCGTCAGGAAGGTGTGCAGATGATTCGTATCAAGTTACCTTTTGGAAGGGTGACATCCAACCAGTTGTTGCGAATTGCTGATGTTTCAGACGAGTATTCCAGAGGGCGTTTGCATATCACCACACGGCAAGATATTCAGATTCATTACGTGAGTCTTGACCGTACGCCAGAGCTGTGGGCACAGCTGGAGAAAGATGATGTGACCTTAAGGGAAGCCTGCGGAAATACGGTACGAAACGTTACCGCTAGTGCAATGGCCGGTGTTGATCCCAATGAGCCTTTTGATGTGAGCCCTTATGCTGATGCCTTGTTTCGGTTTTTCCTTCGGAACCCGGTTTGTCAGGAAATGGGCCGAAAGTTTAAAATCTCCTTCTCATCCTCAGATGAAGATTCTGCACTGGCCTTTATACACGATTTAGGATTTCTACCGAAAATCAAAGATGGTCAAAAAGGGTTTCAGGTGATGCTGGGAGGTGGACTAGGTTCTCAACCCCGTCAGGCAGACTTATTATACGAATTTATCCCGGCAGATGAAATTATTCCGTTAACGGAAGGGGTACTCCGCGTATTTGACCGTCACGGAGAACGATCACGACGTCTTAAAGCAAGAATGAAATTCCTGATCAAAGAACTAGGGAAAGACGCCTTTATGGATCTGGTTGCCGAAGAACGCAAAGCGATTTCTAACGAAAACTATCCGGTAGCTACCACTGCATTTGAAGGTGAGCCTCAGTTTACGACTGCCGCCATACCCGAAGTTCAAATTTCAGATCAAAAAAAATATGAAGCGTGGAAGCGTACCAATGTGCTTCCACAAAAACAATCCGGCTTGTTTGCAATAGGCATCAAGGTGAAATTGGGGGATTTTTATACCGACAACGCCCGCAAACTCGCCGGATTAATTAAAAAATATGCAGCAGATGAACTGCGTCTTACGCTGCGACAAAATATTGTACTGCGCCACATTAGGGAAGAAGCATTGCCATTCTTTTACGATCAATTAGCCAAATTGGGCTTTGCAGATCCCGGCTTCAACACCACCGCAGATATCACCGCCTGCCCCGGTACAGACACTTGTAATCTTGGGATTGCAAGCAGCACCGGGATCGCAGATGTCCTCGAACAAGTTCTTCAAGAGGAGTATCCGGAATATCTCAACAACACAGACCTCACCATCAAGATCAGTGGTTGTATGAATGCCTGTGGCCAGCACAATATGGCACATATAGGATTTCAGGGGATGAGCGTACGTACACCAGAAAAATTGGTCGCTCCAGCACTTCAGGTTTTGCTTGGTGGCGGTATTCTTGGCAACGGCCAAGGGCGCTTTGCAGATAAGGTCATTAAAATCCCCAGTAAGCGCGGCCCTCAAGCACTACGAACAATTCTCGATGATTATCACGCCAATGCTGGAGATCTGGATTTCTTGTCCTATTATGACGAAAAAGGCAAAAGGTATTTCTACGAAATCTTAAATCCCTTGTCATCAACAGACAATCTTACCGAAGATGATTTTGTTGATTGGGGAAATGATGAAAAGTATATACAGGCTGTTGGTGTGGGCGAGTGTGCCGGCGTGGTGATCGATTTGGTACAAACGCTTTTACTAGAAGCTAAAGACAAGCTGGCCAGCGCGATCGAAACTCTGGAAGCCGGAAAATACTCAGACAGTATTTATCATTCGTATGCCGGATTGGTCAACGGTGCCAAGGCATTGTTGCTCAGCGAGGATGTCAAAACCAACACACACGCCAATATAATTAGCCAGTTTGACGATACCTTTGGTGAAAATAATTTAGCTGGCGAAAAAACTTTTGCTAACTTGGTATATGAAATCAAGGAAAACGTGCCTACTGAAGCTTTTGCAAAACGCTATCTTCAGGAAGCTTCTGCTTTCTTTGACCGGGTAGATACCCACCGAAAAAAGCAATTGGCTTATGCAAACTAAACTCCCAAAGCTTACCATTGTTGGTGCCGGACCTGGAGACCCTGATTTAATAACGCTGAAAGCCATTACGGCGCTCAAAGACGCAGTTGTCGTTCTTTATGACGCTTTGGTTAATCCAGAACTCTTAAGTTATATCAATCCAGCCGCCGAACAGATTTTCGTAGGAAAGCGGAAAGGTTGTTATGCCTATCAGCAGGAACAGATAAATGAATTGATCGTTTCCCGGGCGTATAGCCACGGTCACGTGGTACGTTTAAAAGGTGGTGATCCGTTTATTTTTGGGCGTGGAGCAGAGGAGATGGAATTCGCTGCAGAACGAGGTGTGCAAGTAGCGATGGTACCCGGAATTAGTTCCGCGATAGCGGTTCCTGCTTATAACAACATCCCCATGACCAAGCGGGGAAGCTCGGAAAGCTTTTGGGTGATTACCGGCACGACCAAAGAGCATAAAATTTCAGAAGATGTAGCCTTGGCGGCAAAGTCGTCTGCGACAGTAGTGATTTTGATGGGAATGTCAAAACTGGGAACGATTTGTGAACTTTTTCGCGCAAGCGGAAAAGACAATACACCAGTTGCAATCATTCAAAATGGAACCTGTGCCGATGAAAAAATCGGTATAGGCACCATTGGTACTATCGAGAACGTAGTTGCCGAAAAAAAGTTGGCCAACCCGGCGGTAATTGTTATTGGAGAGGTAGTGAACAACCATAGCCAACTTAAAGAAATACAGCACAAAGCGCAGATAACGAAAATTGTATGATTGGTGAAGAACGCAATACGTTGTACCCCGTTTTCTTAAAAGTACGGAACCTCAAAATCCTTATCGTGGGAGGAGGTAACGTGGCTTTGGAAAAACTGACCTTCCTGACCAAGTCGAGTCCCGATGCAGAGGTAGAGATGGTTGCGCCTTTTTTTAGGGAAGAAACTTTGGCCTTGGCCGAAAGATTCCACGTCAAGATCACCAAAAAAAAATACAGGCCTTCCATGTTGAAGAAGAGGCACATTGTGATTGCCACAACAGACAGCCCTAAAGTAAACAAACGCGTGTATAAAGGCGCGAGAAAACGTTTTATCCTCGCCAATATCGCAGATGTTCCCGACCTTTGCGATTTTTATATGGGCGGGATTGTGACCAAAGGCCACGTGAAAATAGCCATCAGTACCAACGGACAATCACCGACCACGGCAAAACGGCTTCGGCAGTTTTTTGAAGAAGTGATTCCGGAAAATATTGATGATATGGTGCAAAATCTGAATGAGTACAGAAAGACCATTAAAGGGGATTTCGAGGAAAAGGTCGAAGCACTTAATGAGTTTACCAAGGGGTTGATAGCAAAACCATCTCAAAAATCTGAAAAGGAGGAAAATCCCGAAGAGATTGTAAAAACCGATTAAAAAGATTACATTTTTATTAAAGTAATATTATAAAAAGAAGAATTCCCTAGTGTTCCCCCCTTCGGGGATTGGGAACTGGAAATCCTTATTAAACTAGGATTTTAAATAGAAAAAGAATAGCAAATTAAAAAATACCTTTTGGCTTTCCTCTCCTTTAGGAGGGGGACAGAGGGGGAGCAAACGTTATGATCAAGACAGACATTCTTATAATAGGTGCAGGACCCACAGGATTATTCACGGTTTTTGAAGCTGGACTTTTGAAGTTGAAATGCCACATCATTGATGCATTGGCACAACCCGGAGGTCAGCTCGCCGAAATATATCCCAAAAAACCCATTTATGATATTCCCGGTTTTCCGGAAGTAATGGCAGGCGAATTAGTGAATAATCTTATTGAACAAGGGAAACAATTTCAGCCCGGATTTACATTGGGAGAACGAGCCGAAACCATCGACAAACAAGAAGACGGCAGTTTTATCGTGACAACCAACAAGGGCACACAACATCAGGCCTCGGTAGTTGCAATCGCTGGTGGTTTGGGGAGTTTTGAGCCTAGAAAACCCTTGATCCCGAATATTCATGGTTTTGAGGACAATGGTGTTGCCTATATGATCAAAGATCCTGAAGTTTATCGCGATAAAAAAGTGGTCATTGCCGGTGGCGGTGATTCCGCTTTAGACTGGAGTATTTTCTTGGCTGATGTAGCTGAAGAAGTCACTTTGGTGCACCGAAGGAATGAATTCCGGGGAGCCCTCGATTCTGTGGAAAAAGTCCGTGAGCTGCGTTTGCTTGGCAAGATAAACCTGATCACGCCTGCGGAAGTCGTGGGTCTTGCAGGAACTGACGAACTTGATACCGTCGTCATTAAGAAAGGAGAAGATGAATATAAATTGGAAGCGGATGCATTCATTCCACTATTTGGGCTTTCGCCAAAATTAGGTCCGATTTCAAAATGGGGATTGGATATCGTGAAGAATGCCATCAAGGTTGACAACGCTTTAGATTATCAAACAAATATTCCGGGAGTTTTCGCAATTGGCGATGTCAACACTTATCCCGGTAAACTCAAGCTGATTCTTTGTGGTTTCCACGAAGCGACAATGATGTGCCAGGCCGCTTATAAAATCATCAATCCGGGCAAACGCTATGTGATGAAGTACACCACGGTTTCTGGTATCGACGGTTTCGACGGAAGTCGCAAAGAGGCAGAAAAGGCAGTGGTGCAGGCGATAGATTAATCGCCGTCAGCAAACAAAAAGCCCTGCTTATCGCGGGGTTTTTTTATGCCCAAAACAATTTGCAAAGCATAGTCCTATGCGTTTACTTTGCAATGTTCATTCAGATGATGCAGGTTATCAAGAAAGGCAGAGGGACTAGACCCAGTGAAGCCTTGGCAACCCTTGTCCCGAGAGCAGTCGGGATGGAGAAGGTGCTACATTCTACCGAATCCCGACGCAGGTTGGGACCTTTCAAAGTTTTGGAAGGTATTGGCTAGATAACGAAAGGTCAATCTCTCCCTTTTACTTTCTTGGTAATTTTTATGCGGGCTTAACCGGGCCTGCCTGCCGGCAAAGGCAGGCTTTCGCTACTCACTTTTTTCCCATCCTTACGGAAAGGGAAAAAGTGTTCAGACAGGCCGCTCAATCCCTGCCCGAAGTTTTACGATCAAGAAGTACGTTTTAGAAATAACATCTTAAAAATGAGTTCAATAAAAGAAGTGTTGCAAGAACGCATCCTTATCCTCGATGGGGCGATGGGAACGATGTTGCAGCGCTATAAATTCAAGGAAGAAGATTTCCGTGGGGAACGCTTTAAGGACTGGCACAAATCTTTGCAGGGCAATAATGATTTGCTCTCCATCACCCAGCCCAAAGCCATTGCCGAAGTGCACGCAAAATATTTCGCCGCAGGCGCAGACATCGTGGAGACTAATACGTTTTCCGGGACCACCATTGCCATGGCAGACTACGGGATGGAAGAGCTGGTTTACGAACTCAACTATGAGTCGGCCAAGATTGCCAAGCAAGTAGCCATAGATTTTACCAAAAAAGAACCTGAAAAACCCCGCTTTGTTGCTGGTGCCGTGGGACCAACCAACAAAACCGCAAGCATGTCACCAGACGTGAATGATCCCGGTTATCGTGCAATTACTTTCGACGAACTTCGGGTAGCTTACAAACAACAGGCAGAAGCATTATTGGATGGCGGTGTTGATCTATTGTTGGTCGAGACCGTTTTTGATACGCTCAATGCCAAAGCCGCGCTTTTCGCGATTGATGAGATTCGCGAAGAACGCAATATCGATATTCCCGTGATGGTGAGCGGCACCATTACTGATGCTTCCGGCAGGACACTTTCTGGTCAGACCGCAGAAGCTTTTTTAATTTCCATTGGGCATATGGACCTGCTTTCCGTGGGTTTCAATTGTGCTTTGGGCGCTAAGCAATTAACGCCTTATCTCGAAGTGGTCTCCAACAGAACGGACTGTGCCATTTCGGCCTATCCCAATGCCGGACTGCCCAACGCCTTTGGGGAATATGACGAAACCCCACGCGAAATGGCCAACCAGATCAGAACCTACCTGGAAAAAGGATTGATCAATATTATCGGCGGCTGTTGCGGTACCACGCCAGAACATATTCAGGCCATTGCCAATTTGGCCAAGGATTATAAACCCAGACGTGTCCCCACGCTCCAAAAAAGCACGCTTCATGCCTAAAGTGCAAGACAAAAAGAAATCAGAAGTAATCCAGCAGCCCAAAAAGTATTTGCGATTAAGTGGGCTGGAGCCGCTGGTCATCACCCCAGAAAGTAACTTTATAAATGTGGGCGAACGTACCAACGTGGCCGGTTCCCGCAGGTTTTTACGATTGATAAAAGATGAACAGTTTGATGAAGCGCTGGAAATTGCACGCCATCAGGTGGAAGGCGGCGCTCAGATCATCGATATCAATATGGACGATGGGCTGATCGAAGGCAAGGAGGCCATGGTAAAATTCCTGAACCTGATCGCCGCAGAACCCGATATCTCCCGCGTCCCCATTATGATCGACAGTTCAAAATGGGAAATTATCGAAGCGGGACTTCAGGTGGTTCAGGGAAAATGTGTTGTCAACTCCATCAGTTTAAAAGAAGGCGAGGAAGAATTCATCGGCCGCGCCAAAAAAATAAAACGTTATGGTGCTGCCGTAATCATTATGGCTTTTGACGAGGTGGGCCAGGCCGACAACTACGACCGCCGCGTCGAGATTGCCAAGCGTAGTTATGATGTTTTGGTGAATCAGGTGGGTTTTCCGCCGGAAGATATCATTTTTGATTTGAATATTTTTCCGGTGGCTACAGGTATGGATGAACATCGCCGCAATGCCATCGATTTTATAAAAGCTACCAAATGGGTTCGGGAGAACCTGCCCTACGCCAGTGTGAGTGGTGGGGTGAGCAATGTATCGTTCAGCTTCCGCGGGAATAATACCGTTCGGGAGGCGATGCACTCCGTATTTCTCTACCACGCGATCAAAGCGGGGATGAACATTGGCATCGTCAATCCTACGATGCTTGAAGTATATGACGATATTCCGAAGGATCTCTTAGAACACGTTGAAGATGTTATCCTCGACCGTCGTGAGGATGCCACCGAGCGCCTCCTTGATTTCGCAGAGAACGTTAAACAGACTTCATCAGAAAGATCGGTTGATCTCAGTTGGCGCGAAGAGCCATTGCAGGACCGGATTACCCGCGCTTTGGTCAAAGGCATCGATGCCTACATTGAGCATGATGTGGAAGAAGCACGCCAGGCCGCAGATAAGCCCATCGAAGTGATTGAAGGCCATCTGATGACCGGAATGAACGTCGTGGGCGACCTCTTTGGTGATGGAAAAATGTTCCTGCCGCAAGTGGTAAAATCGGCCAGGGTGATGAAAAAAGCGGTTGCTTATTTGTTACCATATATCGAACAGGAAAAACTGGACAATCCACCACCGGCGGATGAAAAGGCAAAATCCAATAAGGTCTTAATGGCTACGGTAAAAGGAGACGTTCATGACATTGGTAAGAATATCGTAAGTGTGGTTTTGGCGTGCAACAATTATGAGATTATCGATTTGGGGGTCATGGTACCGCCAGAAAAGATCATCGCTGCCGCGAAAGAAAACAATGTGGACATCATTGGTCTCAGCGGATTGATTACGCCTTCGCTTGATGAGATGGTCTTTCTGGCCAAAGAAATGAAACGGCAGGATTTCACTGTACCGTTATTAATAGGTGGCGCCACTACAAGCAAGGCGCATACCGCCGTCAAGATTGATCCGGAATATCCCGAAGCTGTCATTCACGTTAACGATGCCTCACGAGCGGTAACGGTGGTTGGCGATTTGCTCAATCCACAAGCCACGGCATATAAAGCTAATATTAAGGCAGATTATGCGGACTTCCGTGAAAAATTTAAAGGTCGCGGTAAGCGTAAAGAATATCTGAGCATTGAAGAAGCACGAGCCAACAAATGGCAGTTAGATTGGGAGGATTTTGAGGCTTTCAAACCCAACGGGATGGGCACTCAGGTGATTGAAGATTTTAATCTGAAAAAACTCATCACCTACATTGACTGGTCACCCTTTTTCAGAAGCTGGGATTTACACGGAAAGTATCCTGATATTTTGGAAGATGATGTAGTTGGTGTCCAAGCCAAAGAACTCTTTGCCGATGCTCAAAAAATGTTGCGTAAAATCCTTGATGAAAAACTATTGACCGGGAAAGCCATATTTGGATTGTTTGAAGCATACACCGTCAATGACGATGATATTGAAGTAAATGTTCCCCCTTTAGGGGCTAGGGGGATTTTCCGAACGCTCCGCCAACAAAGTAAAAAGGCGGCTGGTCGACCCAATATTGCCCTTTCGGATTTTATTGCTCCGAAGGATTCAGGAAAGAAAGACTATCTAGGAACATTTTGTGTTACCACTGGTTTTGGCACCCAGGAATTGGCAGACAAATTTAGAGCGGCCAATGATGATTACAGCAGCATTATGGTACAGGCCCTAGCCGACCGCCTCGCGGAAGCTTTCGCAGAATACCTGCACGAGCGGGTGCGGAAAAAGCATTGGGGCTATGCCAGCGAAGAAAGCCTGAGCAATGAGGACCTGATCAAGGAAAGTTACAAAGGCATACGGCCGGCACCGGGTTATCCTGCCTGCCCAGATCATTTAGAAAAACTGACCATTTGGGAATTGCTTGGTGTGGAGGAAAAAATTGGTGTAAAACTAACGGAAAGTCTCGCCATGTGGCCGGCAGCTTCGGTGTCTGGATATTATTTTGCACATCCCGAGGCTCGCTATTTTGGCGTTGGAAAAATAAAAATGGATCAAGTAGAAGATTTCGCAAAGCGAAAAAGCATGGACCTACGCACCGCAGAAAAATGGCTTAACCCAAATATTGCGGATGACTAAATTAATGTGCGGCGGCTCCCCTCCTTTTAAAGGAGGGGATGCTATGGCGCAGCCAAAGCCGGGGAGGTTTAATGCGGAAATATAAAATTTAAACGCCAACGATATCCAATTCCTGTGCTTTCCCTTAAGTTTGAAATTGCGCCAGGGATAGTAGTGAAAACCCCGCAGGAACGAGGAGTTGTAGCGGATAGCCCGCCCGGGCGCCCAGAAGAAAATGACAGAATAGTAATTAAAATACCTGAAAGATTCCCCATCGGGGGCCAGGGGGCATATGAAAATAACAGAACACTTAAAAAAAGCGGACGGTAAAACCTTATTTTCCTTTGAATTGATTCCGCCAAAGAAGGGCAGGAGCATTCAGGAACTTTACGACAACATTGACCCGTTGATGGAGTTCAAACCGCCTTTTATTGATGTAACCACTTCGCGGGAAGAGTATATTTACATAGAAAAAGACGGCCTGCTCGACAAAAAAATCACCCGTATGCGTCCCGGTACTTTGGGCATTTGTGCTTCCATAAAGCATAAGTATGAGGTGGACACTGTGCCACACGTGCTTTGCGGTGGTTTCACCAAAGAGGAAACCGAATACCTTCTTGTAGATTGTCATTATCTGGGCATAGACAATGTGATGGCGCTGCGTGGAGATGCGATGAAGGAAGAGCAGTACTTTCAGCCTGCCAAAGGCGGTCACGAGTACGCCACCGGACTGGTAAAACAGATTGCTGAGATGAACTGTGGCAAATACCTGAACAACGTTATCGAAACCAGTAATTGTGCTGATTTTTGCATCGGTGTGGCCGGGTATCCAGAAAAACATCTGGAAGCTCCGTCCTTAAAAACAGACTTGAAGCGCCTGAAAGAAAAAGTAGAAGCAGGCGCCGATTATGTGGTAACCCAAATGTTTTTTGACAATTCCAAATATTTTGAGTTTGTTAAACTGGCAAAAGATTTTGGTATCGACGTGCCTATTATTCCGGGAATCAAGCCTATTGCGGTAAAACGCCACCTGCAATTGTTACCGCAGGTGTTCAAAATTGATCTGCCACAGGATCTTATCGATGCGGTTGAGAACTGCAAGGACAATAAGGCAGTGCGACAGGTAGGTATTGAGTGGGCCATCCAGCAATCGCGCGAACTGATGGAGGGCGGTGCTCCGGTGTTGCACTATTATTCTATGGGCAAGAGTGATAACATTGAGGCAATCGCATCTCAATTATTTTGATACTTTTACGGCTTAATAAAATTTAATGTTCAACAAGCAGTTTCTACTGTTAATATTTTTGGCCGCATTTTCGCTTCAAGCGCAGGATACGAAACCTTTTACGCTCGATTTTAATTATTATTACGGAAGTATCCTGGAACACAACAAGGATATTTCCTCCCTCATAACAGACCATCCTGACGGATTCATATTGGGTTATAGCAGGCGCACCTTTGGTCACGACGACTGGTCTGCCCGATACAACTATCCCGATTACGGTTTTTCCATGGTGTATGAAGATTTTAAGAATCCCTATCTGGGCGAAAATATAGGGGTGTACGGCCATTTTAATTTTTATTTGCTAAAGCGCAGGTTGATGGCACGCATAGGTCAGGGCGTGGCCGTTGCAAGCAATCCATACGACGTGGACGATAATTTCAGGAATTTGGCATTTGGAAGCCGGTTGCTGAGTTCCACCTATTTGATGTTTAATTTTAAACAGCCCAGGATCATAGATCGCTTTGGTCTGCAAATGGGTTTATCTGTAGTCCATTTTAGCAATGCTAACGTCAAGGCTCCCAATGTCAGCACAAATACTTTGACAGTGAACGTTGGCGTTAACTATGAGTTTGACGAGGGTCAACTTCCTGCCTACAAACCGAAGGACACTACATCTTATAGTGAACCCATTCACGGCAACTTTGTGTTGCGCGGGGGCATCAACGAGAGTGATTTTATCGGGCTTGGTCAATATCCTTTCTTCGTTTTTTCGGCGTTTGCAGATAAGAGGATCAGTCACAAGAGCACGCTTCAGGTAGGTGCAGATTTTTTCCTGGCCTATTTTCTCAAAGAACAAATTCGGTATGAAAGTATTGCTTTTGGCAACCAGTTTAACGTGACCGGCGATGAGGACTGGAAGCGGTTGGGCGTTTTTGTGGGTCACGAGTTGCGCTTCAATAAGAACGCCCTGCTTACCCAAGCTGGGTATTACGCATATTACGATTATAAATTTGAGGGACGGGTATATTTTCGGGTAGGGTTAAAACGGTATTTTTCAAAACATATTTTTGGAGCTGTCACGTTAAAATCGCACGGAGCCAAAGCCGAGGCCGTTGAGTTTGGGATCGGTTATCGATTGTAATTTTATCGCTTTCGCGAAAGCATAACAATTAATCAGCATGAGGGTCATTCAAAATATATTTTTTTTTCTCGCCGTAGCTTGCTGCTCGCTGGGGTGTGACTCTGAGACTGCTGGCGATTGCTGGCAGACGGCCGGGGAAATGGTGGAGGTCGAAATGAATCTGCCCGAATTCACAAAAATCCGTCTTGACGCAGATGTGAGGATGACCTTGCAGCAAGGCCCGCAAAAAGTGACCGTGCGTGCAGGAAAAAACCTATTGCCAGATGTTGACGTATATGTAGAGGACGGAAGGCTGGTCGCCCAGAACAACAATTTCTGTAACTATGTTAGGGAATATGGTACGGTAGAAATCATCGTTTCTGCTCCAGACATCAACGAGATACGGAATGCTTCCAAATTTGAGATCACCAGCATCGGAACTTTAAACTATACAAGCTTGCAACTCCTGAGTGACACCTCGTATGAGGGCGGTAACAAAATACGGAAAAGCGGAGACTTTTTCCTGGACGTCGATTGCGATAAGATTGAGGTAAGAGCGAACGGTAGCAGCCTATTTAAAATCAACGGAACCGTTGATGATCTCCAGGTACGCTTCTTCAATGAAAGCCCCCGTTTTGAAGGAGCTGATCTTATCGCCGAGAAAGTGTCGGTCACCCACCGCTCTGCGAATAAAATCATTGTAAATCCGCAACAAAGTATTTTGGGCACCTTGACCGGAACGGGTGATGTTATTGCGGTAAACCGGCCAGAACTGGTTAGAGTGGAACAATTGTACACTGGCCGACTTATATTTCAGGAATGATACAAAAATGGCTACCGTTTGTTTTCCTGTTGTGTTCTGGCAGCTTGCTCTTGGCTCAGGAAGAAGAACAAAAGCCTTTTACGGTGGATGCTTCCTATTTTTACGGGACCATATTAGAGCACAATCCAGATATCAACCACTTAATTACCGGCCATCCCACTGGGTTAATCCTAAGTTACAACCGCAGGACGTATGGTTTCAACGCCTGGGAACGACGTTATAATTTTCCGGATTGGGGATTCTCGATGACCTACCAAAATATGCACAATGAATACCTGGGCGAAAATGTTGGCCTTTATGGTCATTTCAACTTCTATTTTTTAAAGCGAAATGCCTATTTCCGCATTGGGCAGGGGATCGCGTATACGAGCAATCCTTATGACCGGGAAACCAATTACATCAACAATGCTTACGGTACACGCCTGTTGAGTTCAACCTATATCGCGCTGCAGTATGATAAAAAAAACATAATAGGCGGGCTGGGGCTTAATGCTGGTTTTACCATAATTCATTACAGCAATGCCAATTTGCGCGCGCCCAACAACAGCACCAATACCTTGGGTTTTACGGCAGGAATCAATTATAATCGAGAGCACGATAATTTTCCGGAATTAATTACAACTCCAGATACCACCGATTATTCCCAACCTATAAAATTTAATCTTGCAATTCGCGCCGGTGTTAACGAAAGTGATATTGTGGGGCAGGGTCGCTTTCCGTTCTATAATTTTTCGGCTTTTGCGGATAAGAGAATAGGAGCTAAAAGTACTATAGTGGGCGGTGTGGATGTCTTCTTCGGGACCTTTTTGAAGGAATTGATTAAACTGCAAGCCGCCTCGTTCCCTGAGCTTGGTGTTTCGGGCGATGAGGACTGGAAGCGTGTGGGCATTTTTCTGGGTCATGAACTGCGTTTTAACAAAATGGCTTTTGTTTCCCATTTGGGGTATTATGTGTATTGGCCTTACGAATTTGAAAACCGACTGTACAACCGGTTGGGCTTAAAGCGTTATTTCACCGAAAATATTTCTGCAGCCGTCACCGTAAAAGCACATGGTGCCAAAGCAGAAGGGGTTGAATTTGGGCTGGGCTATAGATTTTAAAATTCAGTATCTTTCGTTTTTTTAGAAGGGATGAGATTATGAAAAAATATTGGTTTTTAACAGCATTGTGTGCAATCTTGACTGGGGGTTGCAAAGATGTGGAGACCAAAAAAATCCCAACGGAAACCTTTCTGGAAGAAGAACTCAGAGAGATCGATCTCAGTGTGGTTGATGACTATCCTTCCTTTGACGCCTGCGATTCCCTTTATGAAAACGTTGCACGGGAAAATTGCTTTGAGAATCGGCTGGTGAGTCATTTTTACGGAATATTTGCCACCAAAAATATGGTGGTCGAGAAAGCATTGCTAGATACGATCTGGATTGAACTGGCTATTTCAGAAAAAGGGGTGCCGCTCATCAAAAACTTGAAAATATCTGATTCAGTGAGAACGGCGATTCCCAAAATGGAAGGTTGGATTTACGGCGGACTGGATTCCCTTCCCAAGATCAATCCCGCGATAAAAAGAGGAATTCCTGTGCGCACGTCGTTTACCATTCCGGTGGTTATTGAGGTAAATTAAAAAAGCCGGCAAAATGCCAGCTTTCGTAAATTATTTCGGAAGGTTTTACCCAACAATTACGTCATTTTTCATAGTCTTTATTTTTTAATTATTGTAAATATACGAAATTCTGTATTATTTGTTGTAGCTGGGCTTTACTTGACCTCAAGATTGTCACCGGAAAGAAACTTTTTGGTAGTGATGCAATCTTTAGTCAAAAAATCGTGCACGAAGACTTTATTCAGTCCGGAAAGTGAATGTTTGGCAATAATTGTAAGTCTAATAAAGGAGGAATCATCGGTCCATTGGTTTTCAAGGTTTACGGATGTTCTAATACGCATAGCGTGTAGGTTGTGTATGTCGTTTTCTTTCTTAAAAGGAATGTAAGAGAGTGAATTGTCTTTTAGTGGAATATCGGTGCTTTGTAAATTTCTTCCATTGAAATCACCAAAAGGCTTATAGAAGGTTGGTTCAAAGTAAACATCAAATATTTCCGAATTGGTCTGATTAATAAATTTGAATTGAAATGTAATCTCCCCATTAGATTCCACTTTACTGATGAATGGGGAAATGGCTATTTTTGGTCTTTTATTCCGAAGATAAAACATCAAGAAAAAATAGGATGCAAATATGCCTGAAAGAATACCCGCGACCAGACTAATTATGAAGTTTTCCATTGATATTTAAATATTTACGTTTCAAATAAAATGTAAATGAAGCTAAATCACAACTTTTTGTCAATTTTTAATTATTTCTAATTAACACTCACTTAAAGCAAATTACGTGAACAACGAAAAAATAATCCTTGGCATCGATCCCGGAACCACCATTATGGGTTATGGTATTATACGCGTGGTCAATAAAAAGATGGAATTCATTCAGTTGAACGAACTGCTGCTGAAAAAATACGACGATCCCTACGTCAAGCTCAAACTTATTTTTGAGCGAACCATCGAACTCATCGATACCCACAAACCCGACGAGATGGCGCTCGAAGCTCCTTTTTACGGCAAGAATGTACAGTCGATGCTCAAATTGGGCAGGGCGCAAGGTGTCGCGATGGCCGCCGGACTTTCGCGACAGATCCCCGTCACCGAGTACCTTCCGAAAAAAATAAAAATGGCCATTACCGGTAACGGGAATGCCAGTAAAGAACAGGTGGCCAAAATGCTGCAAAGCCTTCTGGGTTTGAAATCACTGCCCAAAAACTTGGATAGCACTGACGGTCTAGCTGCAGCAGTTTGCCATTTTTATAATTCTGGAAGGCCAGAGATTGGTAAAAGTTACACGGGCTGGGAAGCTTTTGTCAAGCAAAATGAAAAACGGGTAAAATCCTAATGCCGTCCACTGAGAACATATGCAGAAATTGTAAAACTCCGCTTATGGGTGTGTTTTGCCACCAATGCGGGCAACGGAACAAAGGGGACGAGCTGACCTTTAAGGACATCACCCAGGATTTGACACAAAGTTTGTTTTCTGTTGAAGCGCCATTGTGGCTTACATTAAGCCTTCTATTTACTAAACCACATATTCTTTTTAAAGACTATATGAGCGGAAAGCGAAAACGGTATTATCGGCCTGTGGCCTTCTTTATTTTGACCACAGCTTTCTACCTTCTCGTTCGCGCTGTCTTAGGATTTACTCCGGAAATGGATACTTCGGTTAGGGCTACCTGAGATGATTCAGGTATTTTTAATGGTAACTTTCTGTAAAATTTAGTTATCCAACCTTTCTTCTGGATTTCTACGATTGTCCCAAAAGGATAGAATTTTGATTCTTGTATCATCAATTTCGTAGAAAATTAAATAAACTTGCTGCACCAGAACCCGGACATTTTCAGAAGCGGTTGGCCATCTTCAATCTCGCTCAGAAGTTTTTTACTGTAGCGTGTATTTCCGTTACGCTCGTTGAAAAATAGCAATGTTTTACGCAGTTCCCGCTTGGCCCGCGAAGACCAGATCACTTCGCGTCCAGCCATATTCTTAGCTCTTGCATAATATCCTTATGTTCGCTATAATTTCCTTTTGTGAAATCCTCCCGGCCTTTTTCGATTTCCAATTGCATTTCTGAAGTGAGCTCAAAAACACCTTCTCCATTGGCATCAAGTATTTGCTCAATGAGTTGTAACACCTGGGGATTTTCAGACTTTTCAATCTTAGAAATTATTTCCTTTTTTATGGTGGCCGTTTCGCGCATAGGACAGAATTAATACTCAAATTTACAACTTAAAGATAAATAGTTTTTTAGACATACTCTAGTCCCACCCTTTATGTCAGGCATCTACATCCACATCCCATTCTGCAAACAGGCCTGCCACTACTGCGACTTCCATTTTTCGACTTCTCTAAAACGAAAATCAGAATTGGTTGACGCGCTTTGCAGCGAAATGATCCTGCGGAAAGACGAAATTCCCGGTACTATTGAAACCATTTATTTTGGCGGCGGCACGCCCAGTCTGATCGATGCCGAAGAACTTCAGAAGATCTTTGACACCATCGATAAAAATTTCGCGTTAACGGAAAATCCAGAAATCACCCTTGAAGCCAACCCGGATGACTTGACCGAACCCAAATTGCAAAAGCTTGCCGCTTCCCGAATCAATCGGTTGAGTATTGGGGTGCAGTCGTTCTTTGAGGAAGACCTAAAACTGATGAACCGTGCCCACAATGCTACTGAAGCGGTCGAGTGCCTAGAATTAGCGAAAACGTATTTTGATAACATCTCCATCGATTTGATTTATGGCATTCCCGGGATGAGTGATGCACGCTGGCGGGAAAATCTAGATCAGGCGTTGGCGCTGGACGTTCCGCACATTTCCAGTTATGCCCTGACCGTTGAGCCGAATACCGCACTTAAAAAATTTATCGAAAAAGGTATTGTTAATCCTGTTGATGACGACGTGGCGCAATCGCACTTTAGTATTCTCGTAGACAAGATGGAAGCCGAAGGTTTTCAGAATTATGAGTTTTCCAACTTTGGGAAGCCAGGCTATTTTTCCAGAAACAATACCGCGTATTGGACCGGCAAATCCTATCTGGGTATCGGTCCTTCCGCGCACAGTTTTGATGGTAATACGCGCAGTTGGAACATTAACAACAATCCCAAATACATCCGGGCAATCCAATCTGGCAAGCTTCCGGTGGAACGGGAAACCCTTTCGGTTACTGATCAATACAACGAATATGTCATGACCGGCCTGCGCACGATTTGGGGAATTGCACTGGATAAAATCGAAAATTCCTTCGGAAAAAAATATCGGGAATATGCGCTGCAACAAGCGCAGAAGCATTTGGAAGAACATCTGCTCTTTCGCGACGGCGATAAAATTTTGGTCACTAAAAAAGGAAAATTCTTAAGTGATGGCATCGCAAGCGACCTTTTCTTACTAAATTTAGGAAATTGAATACTTATAATAGTATTTGAAAATCAACCACAATGCTCACCCGAATATTTTTAGACGGCAAACTAAGAACCGTTGACCTCACCAAACCCATTGATATTTCCATTCCGTTACAAGACGGCGAGAAAAATCCCACCGCCTGGTACATCGATCCTCCTAAAATTGAACCTTTTGTAGAAAAAAAATGGATTGCTAAAGTAAGCGAAGGGGCTTCCATAAATTTTAATAATATCTTTTTTAACCCGCACGGCCACGGCACGCATACCGAATGTGTGGGCCACATCACCGAAGAGTTTTACAGTATCAACGACTGTCTTAAACAGTTTATGTTCAGTGCGCAGCTCATCACGGTCGCGCCAGAAAGTAAAGGTGAAGATGCGATTATTACACTCAAGCAGATTAAATCGCAGCTCAATGAAAAACCGGCGGAAGCCTTAATCATCCGAACGCTGCCCAACAGCCGCGGGAAAGAATCCAGAAAGTGGTCACATACCAACTGGCCTTATCTTATGGAGGATGCTTCCGAATTTATAAAAAAATGTGGTATCAAGCATTTGCTCATCGACCTGCCCAGCGTGGATCGGGAGAAGGATGATGGAGTACTTGCCAGTCACAATGCATTCTGGAACACATCAGGAAAATTGCGCTTGGACGCCACCATTACAGAAATGATTTTCGTTCCTCATAAAGTAAAAGATGGACACTATTTGCTAAATCTGCAGATTACCAGTTTTGTAAATGATGCCTCGCCTAGCAAACCGGTGCTGTATGCTTATCAAGAATACTAGGACAACTATGAAGACCCTTCTTCAACTAGAAGAACTGGCTCTGATGTTATTTGGCATTTACTTGTTTAGCCTAATTAATTACTCCGCTTGGTGGTTTGTTGGTTTAATTTTGTTGCCCGATATCGGTATGTTTGGCTATTTGATCAATTCGAAAATTGGTGCGTGGTCATACAATCTTTTTCACCATAGGGGTGTAGCAATCGGGATTTATTTGCTTGGAATTTTTACAGCTTCAAAAGCGCTTCAGCTTGCCGGCATCATCCTCTTTTCCCACATCGCGATGGATCGTATTTTTGGCTATGGACTGAAATATGAAAAGGGTTTCAAATTCACTCATCTCGGCGAAATAGGGAAGTAAACTGCTGCCCAAATATTGATGCGCTGCTGTTTTGGAAGCCACCGCGCGGAAAGCTATATTTGTTTCTATGGAATATCTTTTTATAGGTTTGGCCGCAGGCAGCATTGTTGCCTATTTCATTTTTGCCTACTTCAGCAAAAACAAGCGCAAGGTGGACGCCTCGTCACAGTCTGTGGTGCTGATGGAAAAAATTCGCAGCGTCTGTAAATTTATCACCGTCGAGGGTGATTTTGCCGAAATTTACCACTACCAGAACGTCAAGGACAAATGGATAAACCTCTTTCTCGGAAGCAAAAAAGCGCTCGTCCTGATCGATGCCAAAGCGTATGTGGGTTTTGACCTGACCAAAATAAAGATGCAGCCCGATGTGAAAAACCGAACCATCATCCTGACCAACTTCCCGAAGCCCGAACTGCTTAGCATCGAGACCGATTTTAAATATTACGACAAACGCGAGGGCTGGGCAAATCCCTTCACGAGTACCGATCTTACCGAAATAAACCGCGAGGCCAAGCAGCACATAATTGATAAAATCCCGGAGAGCGGTCTGCTTTTTGAAGCTTCAAAGCAGGCGCTGGAAACTGTTGCCCTTATGGAGAATCTCGTGCAGACCATCGGCTGGAGGTTGGATTACACAGCACTACAAACACCCAAGGAACCCGGCAAAATCGCCGAAAAAAATGGCTAATACGGAATACTTGATCCGTCCTGCGAGAACGGAAAATCTTCAAACCATTCGAGAATTGGCGCTAAAAATCTGGCCACCAACTTTTGGAGGCATCCTAAGTGCCGAGCAGATTGATTATATGCTGGAAATGATGTACAGTTTGGATTCTTTGCGGGAGCAGCAGACAAATGGGCACAAAATGTTCCTGATGTTTTTGGGCGAAAAGGCGGTGGGTTATCTATCGCTGGAACATCATCTTTCCGGGAAGTGGGAGCATAGTTTTACTAAAGTGCATAAAATTTATCTGCTGCCACAAGAACAGGGAAAGGGTGCCGGCAAGACTTTAATGGATCACGCTTTCGCGGAAGCAAAACAAAAAGGCGACCACGCCGTGATGCTCAATGTCAACCGTTTTAATAAGTCTGTTGGGTTTTACGAGCGGTATGGATTTGAGACTGTTGCCACCGAAGATATTGATATTGGCAACGGCTTCCTGATGGAAGATTTTGTGATGCAATGTCCAATAAGATAAGCATATGAACATTGAGAACCTCTACCAAATCTTCACCACAAAACCCGGCGTGACCGAAACCTTTCCGTTTGATAACGATACCTTGGTCTTTAAGGTAATGGGAAAAATGTTTGCGCTCACTTCACTGGCTGAATGGGAAAAAGGCAACTGCCGCATCAACTTAAAATGCGATCCGCAAAGGGCTATTGAGCTTCGGGAAGAATACGACGGCCTGATCAATCCCGGTTGGCATATGAGCAAAACCCACTGGAACACGGTGATGATCAATACCGGTCTGGAAGACAAAATGGTCCTTGAGCTCATCAACCACAGTTATGATTTGGTGGTGGCATCGCTTATTAAAAAACTTCGGGCAGAACTTGATTTATTGAAATAATAGGTAATCTTAAGATTCGTTTCGGGTTCAAAAAATGGGAGTCCTATATTTGCAGGGCAAAATCCGGAAAATGCCAAAACCCCAAAATTTTTATCAAGAAAACCTTAAGAAATTTCAAGCTGAACTCGCGGTTAAAAAGAAGCAGCTTGCCGTAAGCAGCACAGTTCGGTTACTTGTTTTCTTGGCGCTATGTGTTTTGATCTATTTTCTTTGGGGCAATTGGCAATTTGTTGCCATAAGCGTTGTGGTGGGTATTGCAGCCTTCATTTTTCTGGTTTCCCGTCATTCGGATTTAAGGTACAAAGCTGATTTTCTCAAACAGCTTTTGGCACTCAATGAAGTCGAACTGCAAGTCCTTGATCGAAAATTCAAACATTTGCCTAACGGCGAAAAATACAACGATCCGCAACATCCGTACAGTCTGGATATCGACCTTTTTGGCCACGGTTCATTCTTTCAATACCTGAACCGGACCGCCCTTGCCGATGGCACCGATTATCTGGCGGCACTGCTTACCGAAAACTCCATTGAAAATATTGAGCCGAAACAACAGGCCATTGGTGACCTTGGCGAACGGGCAAAATGGCGACAGGATTTTTTGGCCACTGCGGCGCTGGTAAAAACCGATTATTCCGGGGCACAGATTCTTGACTGGCTGCGCAAGTATCAAACCATTATACCGAAGGTAATGCGATGGGTGCCTTTGGCGTTTTCAATAGTTTCGGTGGTGCTTTTGGCAGCTTCATTTTTCGAGATTATTTCGGGCAAGCTGGTTTTGGCGTGGTTCTTTATTGGTCTCGGTGTTGTTGGGGCCTGGGTGAAAAAGGTCAATATGCTTTCGCAAAATGCGGGAAATGCTCAGAGTACATTTCAGCAATATTACAAGTTGCTCTTGCTGCTGGAAAACGAAGATTTTAGTGCCGAATTTCTAGAAGCTCAGATCAATAAAATAAAACCTGAAACAGGCGATAAAGCTTCCGGTACATTTGCCCAATTTTCCAAAAGGCTAAACGCCCTCGATCAGCGCAACAATATGATCGTCGCGGTATTTATGAACGGTTTTTTTCTTGCCGATCTAAGAAATGCCTACCGCATCGAACAGTGGATTTCGCAGCACGCTAACGAGGTCGGGCAATGGTTTGCGGTCATCGCTTTTTTCGACGCATACATCAGCCTGGGGAACTTTCGGTTCAATCATCCGGCATACACTTTTCCGAAGTTGGTCGATGAAGATTTGGTTTTTGAAGCCAAGCAAGCGGCACATCCTTTACTTGATCCCACTAAAGCGGTCGCCAATGATTTCATCATAAACAGCGAGGAGTTTTTTATCATCACCGGCGCGAATATGGCCGGGAAAAGTACGTTTTTGAGAACTGTTGGTCTGCAACTCGTGATGGCGAACGTTGGGCTTCCCATCAACGCTACCGAAGTGAAATACGCACCCATCAAGCTCATCACCAGTATGCGCACGACAGATTCCCTAACCGATGAGGCTTCTTATTTCTTTTCAGAACTGTCGCGTTTGCAATATATCGTCAACGCCATTAAGACTGACCGCTACCTGATCGTCCTAGACGAAATTCTAAAAGGAACAAACAGCACCGACAAAGCCATCGGCTCCCGAAAATTTATCGAGAAACTCGTGCGGTCGCATTCCACAGGGATCATCGCAACTCATGATCTAAGCCTTTGCGAAGCGGCCAACGAACTGGATGCGGTTAAAAATTATTACTTTGATGCCGAAATCATCAATGATGAGTTGTATTTTGACTACACTTTTAAAAAAGGAATTTGCCAAAATATGAACGCTTCCTTCCTGCTGCGGAAAATGAATATTATCGATAACTAAAATGGACTCACTTACGCAAATCGTGCTGGGCGCCGCCGTTGGGGAAGCCACTTTGGGAAAGAAGGTGGGCAACAAGGCAATGCTCTGGGGTGCGATTGCGGGAACAATTCCTGATCTTGATACGATCGTGGGCAATTTTCTAGATCCGGTAACGGCCATTGAGATTCACCGTGGCTTCAGTCATTCCATTGTTTTTAGTGCGTTGGCGGCACCTATTTTTGGTTGGCTGGTGAGTAAGATTCATCAGAAGGAAAAGGTGGGCTGGAAAAGTTGGGGTTGGTTGTTTTTTTGGGGATTGTTTACGCACCCGTTGCTTGATGTGCATACCACATGGGGTACGCAGTTGTTTTGGCCATTTGAGAATAGGCTTGCCATCCAGAATATATTTGTGATCGATCCGCTTTATACGGTACCCTTTATAATTTGTCTAATCCTGGCGATGCGCCTTCCTCGTGTTTCCGAAAAACGCCGGCTTTACAACGCTATGGGGCTTTTTCTGAGTTCTGCATATCTGGTAATCAGTCTTTTTCTGAAGGGTATCGCGTTCAACCGCTTTGAGACCGCGCTTGGGGATCAAGGCATCAGCTATGTGGCAATGGACACACGGCCCGCACCCTTCAATACCATCCTTTGGGCGGCAAATGTGGATGTGGGCAATGCTTATCTTTTGGCCGATTATTCTTTTCTGGACAGTCAACCGATTCAATTTCGGCGAATGCCAAAAAATCACCAATTGTTGGGCAAATGGACAGATTCTGAAACGATAAAACGACTGGTTGACATCTCCCAGGGCTGGTACGCGATTACAAAATCTAACGGAAAACTGTATTTTAATGACCTTCGGTTTGGGGTGTATGACCTTTCGGCGAAAGAACTATCGTTTGTCTTTAGCTACGAACTCGTCCCTATCAAAAATGGCCTGACCATCAAAGAAGCCAACCGCGATCCCAAAGCGATGAAAGCCGTTTTAAAGTCGCTTGGCGAAAGGATTTTGGGCAATTGAATTATCTATTTTTGAATTAAATAAAATAAGATGCATCTGAAACTTTCTGAAATAACACCCAAAGAAATCATGCCCGGTTACAATGGCAAACTCGTCCATACCGAAAATACCACTTTAGCTTTTTGGGAGGTCAAAGCCGGCGCCGAAGTTCCTGAACACAGCCATATGAACGAGCAGGTGATGCACGTCATAGAAGGCGAATTTGAATTCACTTTAGCCGGCGAAACCAAAATCTATTTTCCCGGTGATATCGTCGTCATCGCTCCCCATAAAACGCATAGCGGGAAAGCAATCATTCCTTGTAAATTGCTGGATGTTTTTAGCCCTACGCGAGAAGAATACAGATAGTTCTGAACATGTAAGGTACTAAGCGAGGTACGAGCGTTTCCTTGAAGGATTAATTGCTCGATAATGGAGAAGAGAGGAGTGAAGAAAATAGAAAAAAGAACAAAGAGAATAGACTTAATTCCTGTTGGTAGTTAAGCTTTTTGAGTAATCCCGAGTTTAACGAGGGATGTACCGAGAAATGCGACTCAAGAAGTACAAAATACAGAATACGAAGTACGACTGTCAATGTAAAATGTGATTTTCAGGCAACAGACAACACAACATCGAGAACAGTAACCCGATAAGAAATGAACATCAACCTCACAGGAAAAAATGCCTTAGTCGGTGCAAGCACTTCTGGAATTGGCAAGGCTATCGCGATGCAATTGGCGCAAAGTGGAGCCAGTGTTACACTGATGTCACGTGACGCCGAAAAACTAAAAAAGGTTTCTGATGCGCTTCCGCGAAAGGACGGTCAGCAGCATCACTGGCTGCAAGTGGATTTTGCAGATCACGAGGATTTTCAGGGGAAGATCAGTGCTTTTTTCGAAGAAAATACCATTGATATTTTGGTCAACAACACCCAGGGCCCACCAGCGGGAACAGCGCTCGAGAAAGAGGTCGCAGACTATCAAAAAGCTTTTAACCTGCTTTTTAAAAATGTGGTGCTCACTACAGAGTTAGCGCTAAAAAATATGCGCAAAAACCAATGGGGAAGGGTGATCAACGTAGCTTCGGTGTCGGTACAGGAGCCGCTGCCGCATTTGGTGCTATCCAACAGTATTCGGGCGGCGGTGGTGACTTGGGGGAAAAGTTTGGCGACGGCTGTCGGGCCTGATCAAATTACAGTTAACAGCATTTTGACCGGTTATTTTGATACCCCGCGCATTGAACAACTAAACCAGAAAAAAGCCGAAGTGCTGGGCGTGAGCCAAAAGGAAATTAGACAGCAAATGGAGGATGCCGTACCGGTGAGACGCCTTGGTGTTCCTAAAGAATATGGATATCTGGTTGCTTTCTTGGCTTCCGAAAAAGCCGCTTTTCTTACGGGAACTAAAATTCCGCTTGACGGTGGGCTATTGCAGAGTCTTTAGTGCTGTCGGAGTAATTATTTTAAAACCTTTTCAAGATTTTCGTACGCAGCAGTAATCCGCTTCCAGAACCGAAGTTGTTGTCCAGAAACATCGTCGGTCCAAAATCTATAATGATAGCCTGCCATTGGGTTTCAACGCCCATATTGATTTCGCTTTGGCCAAAGAACAGGCTTTTTTGATCCTAATTCCTGAAAAATCACATTTTAAACTTGTTTTGGTGACGAAAGCACACATTTGAGAAAGCCGATTTCTCTAAATTTAACCAAACTTCAAACCAAAAATTATGAAAATGCGCTGGGAAGGGGTAATGCCCGCTGTCACCACAAAATTCACTGAAAATGACCAGTTGGATCTCGATCTTTTTGCCAAAAATATTCAGGCACAACTTGATGCCGGCGTCCACGGTATTGTTCTTGGCGGTACTCTGGGCGAGGCCAGCACATTGATTTCCGATGAAAAAAGTATGCTTATCAAAAATACCGTCAAGCTTGTCGAGGGCAAGGTTCCTGTCTTTATGAACATCGCAGAACAATCTACAAAAGAGGCAGTTGCTGCCGCAAAGAGCGCCGAGAAAGACGGAGCGAGTGGACTGATGCTGCTTCCGCCTATGCGCTATAAAGCTAATGACCGAGAAGTTGTAACCTACTTTAAGACCATCGCCCAGGGTACTTCTTTGCCTATTATGATCTACAACAACCCTGTGGATTATAAAATTGAAGTGACTCTGGATATGTTTGACGAATTGCTCGAGGAACCGAATATCCAGGCGGTAAAAGAGTCCACGCGTGATGTATCTAACGTCACGCGTATTAAAAACCGATTTGGTGACCGTTTAAAAATACTGACGGGTGTTGACACGTTGGCTTTAGAAAGTCTATTGATGGGCGCCGATGGCTGGGTGGCAGGTCTGGTGTGTGCTTTTCCGGCAGAGACGGTGGCTATTTATGAGTTGCAAAAAGCTGGGCGTATTGAAGAAGCTATCGCCATTTATCGCTGGTTCCTGCCGCTGCTGGAGTTGGACATCGATCCACAATTGGTACAGAACATTAAGTTGGCCGAAGTACATACCGGTATAGGTTCAGAATATGTCCGAGCGCCACGTTTGCCATTGGCCGGGGAGCGGCGGGACCAAGTTATCAAAATCATTGAAGCAGGACTGGCAAGCCGCCCGCAGCTACCTGATTATAAAATTTTATCTTAGTAGTACAGAAAATGATACAGCAGATTTAGGCTTGCGCCAAAAGAACCTCTATTCACCATACCAATCAATTTTATGATTACCGGAAAAAATCAAATTGGGTACGAACTGCTAGCAGCGGGCGAGACCACTTTTAAAACTTTCGATCCACAGACAAACGCAGAAACTTCTTGGGACTTTACAGAAGCTACTCAAGAAGAAGTTGATCAAGCCTGTAAAAAAGCAGCCGAAGCTTTTCCTGAATTTAGTAGTATATCCGCATCAGCACGAGCTAGCTTTTTAAGAACCATAGCCACCGAAATTGAAAATCTGGGCGATGACCTGATAACAGCCTACACGACAGAGTCCGGTCTTCCCGAAGGCAGGGCCAAAGGCGAACGCGGCAGAACGATTGGGCAGCTAAACAAATTTGCCGATTTGCTGGATCAGAGCGACTGGGTGCAGGCATCTGTTGATACTGCTCAGCCTGACCGTGAACCTTTGCCAAAAGCCGACATCAGGAAGATGTTGCGACCCATTGGGCCAGTTGCGGTTTTTGGCGCGAGTAATTTTCCGCTGGCATTTTCAACGGCTGGGGGAGATACGGCCAGTGCTTTGGCATCAGGTTGTCCCGTGGTTGTCAAGAGCCATCCGCTGCACGCTGGCACCGGAGAGCTGGTAGCTTCGGCAATCGTCAAGGCTGCTGAAAAAACCAATATGCCCGATGGTGTTTTTTCGCATTTAAACAGTCAGGACAGCAAGGTTGGGGAATGGCTGGTCAAACATCCGGTGATAAAAGGCGTAGGTTTTACCGGAAGCCGCAATGGCGGTCAGGCGCTGATGGCATTGGGCGCCTCACGCAGTGAACCCATACCGGTCTTCGCCGAAATGGGCAGCATCAATCCAGTGGTATTCTTACCAAAGGCTTTGTCGCAAAACGGAAGCGATTGGGCGAAAAAATACGCCGGAAGTATCAATCTGGGTGCCGGTCAGTTTTGTACCAATCCCGGCCTGCTCTTGGCGATCGAGGACGATGCTCTGCATACCTTCGCCAACAATCTGGCTATGGAACTTTCAGAACAGACCGCCACCTGTATGTTGCACCCTAAAATGGTAAAGGCGTACGATCACGCCAGACAAATGATCATGAATACCGAAGGTGTCGAAATCCTTTCCATTAATTTGGAATCAAAACAGGAAAACAACGGCAAACCTACGCTGGTAAAGGTTGCAGGAACAGATTTTCTGCAAAAACCCGGGCTGCAGCAAGAAGTATTTGGGCCCTTCTCCATGCTCGTCTCCTGTTCGGACAAGGCTGAGCTTATTGAAGTCATCAACGCTTTAGAAGGGCAGTTGACCGGTAGCTTGATCGCTGCAGAAGAAGAATTGGCCAGCCATCAGGAAATAGCCTCGGCACTTGCCGCGCGAGTAGGTCGCATCTTGTTCAATGGTGTTCCCACTGGTGTTGAAGTTTGTACATCGATGCATCACGGCGGCCCATTCCCAGCGTCGTCAGATAGCAGGTTTACTTCGGTAGGTACAGATGCGATCTACCGCTGGGTGCGCCCGGTAGCCTATCAGGATTGGCCACAGGAGTTGCTTCCGGAAGAATTGAAAAATGAAAATCCAACAGGTATTTTCAGAAAAGTAAATGGGAAATTAACTGATAAGTCCATCTGACCTGCAAGGTCTCCCAGACCTTGTAGGTCTCTCCGATAAGGTTGACACGAGGTTCGGTCACCTTTTAAACTTATTAGATAACTGTCATAAATGAAAACAGGTTACTTCCTTTTGTTGTTCGCTTTTCTAATCCTAAGTGCTTTCGCGCAGCAAAATGAAGTGGACTTAGACAGTATCATCAACCGCTATCAAAATCATCGGGATTACGAATTGAAGGACTATCCATTGGGCAAATACGATGCTGAGGTGCCGAAACAACGCGCAGCATTTGCCCGCAAACTCTTGGATCAATTAGATCAGGTGGATTTGGATGAACTTTCAGAAACGGAGGTCATATCCTACGAGCTGCTTCGCTTTGTGCTTCAGGATGCTCTTGATGAATACAGGTTTAAAATGTACCTCAATCCCATTCAGGCGGATCAGGGTTTTCATTTGGACCTGAATTATCGCATACGGCCATTGCGCAGTTTCCGTCAAGCGGAAAATTATCTGGAAACCCTAAAAGCGATCCCTTACTTTGTCGAGAGCAATATAGGTTTGATGCGGAAAGGCCTTGAAGAGGGCATCAGCCAACCACAAATAATTTTCAACGGTTACGAGTCATCTTATAACATTCACATTGTGGATTCCGCGGAAGCGAGCGCATTTTACCAGCCGTTTATAGATTTACCAGAAAATATTTCGCAGCAGCGAAAAGATTCGCTTAAAAAAGCAGCCCAAAAGGTCATCACAGACAGTGTTATCCCAAGCTTCAAAAAGATCAAACAGTTTTTTGAAACAGAATACCTGCCTAAAACCCGAACAGAAATAGGCGTCTCTGCACAGCCTGGCGGTAGCGAATTCTACCAAAACAGAATCAATTATTACACCACCTCAAAAGACTACACCGCAAAGTCCATTCACGAACTCGGATTGAATGAAGTCGCGAGGATCACGGCTGAAATGGAAAACATAATCGAAGAAGTCGGCTTTGACGGGAGTTTTTTGGATTTTCTTAAATTTTTGAGAACAGACGAACAGTTTTATGCCAAAACCGGCGATGAACTTTTAATGCACGCCCGCGATATGGCCAAACGTATCGATAACGAACTGCCGGCTTTTTTCGGCAAGCTTCCGCGGCAACCGTATGGCGTCATCCCGGTTCCTGCTGCCATCGCGCCAAAATACACCGGTGGGCGTTATTCCGGCAGCAATATCAACGGTACGGAAGCGGGACATTATTTGGTCAACACCTACAAGTTAGACAGTAGGCCGTTGTACACCTTACCAGCGTTAACAGCCCACGAAGCGGTGCCGGGCCATCATTTACAGGGCGCCCTTAACCAGGAAATGGGCGATAGCATTCCTTCATTTCGCAGAAATTTATACCTCTCCGCTTACGGCGAAGGTTGGGGTTTGTACAGTGAATATCTGGTCGATGAGATGGGCATTTATAGAACACCCTATGAAAAATTTGGTCAGTTGACCTATGAGATGTGGCGGGCCTGCCGGCTGGTGGTCGATACTGGTATTCACGCATTTGGCTGGTCGCGACAAGAGGTGGTTGATTTTATGTCTGAAAATACCGCGCTATCCATTCACGAGATCAGCACGGAAACCGATCGCTACATCGGTTGGCCGGGACAAGCATTAAGCTATAAAATCGGGGAATTGAAAATAAGGGAACTACGCCAAAGGGCAAAAATAGCATTGGGCGAAAAATTCAACATCCGGGAGTTTCACCAAGTGATTCTGGAACAGGGCACGGTGACGCTACCCATTTTGGAAAAGCAAGTTGACGCCTGGATTGCTGAATCTAAAGAAGAATGACAATAAAGAATAGTAATAGCCAATGATCCACACCTTTGAATGTATCGACGCCCACACCTGTGGCAATCCTGTGCGGCTTATTAAAAGCGGCGGGCCCGAGTTGGTGGGAAAAACAATGAGCGAAAAGCGGCAGCATTTTATTAAAGAGTATGATTGGATCAGGCGGGGTTTGATGTTTGAGCCCCGCGGTCACGATATGATGAGCGGGAGTTTATTGTTTCCGCCGCACGACTCGGAGAATGATTTTGCCATCCTTTTTGTGGAAACCAGCGGTTGTCTCCCCATGTGCGGCCACGGAACCATCGGCACGATCACCATTGCTATCGAAGAAGGTTTGATCAAACCTAAAACGCCAGGAAGAATTAGAATGGAGGCTCCGGCCGGTTTGGTCGAAATCACCTACGGCCAAAAGGACAAAAGAGTGGAATGGGTGCGGTTGACCAATGTGAAAAGTTACCTGGCCGCAAAAGATCTTACAATTGAATGCCCTGAACTTGGCCAGCTCAAATTTGATGTTGCCTACGGCGGAAATTATTACGCCATCATCGACCCACAGGAGAATTTTGGCGGTCTGCAAATGTTTACCGCGTCAAAGATCGTTCAGTTCAGTCAGGTGCTTCGGCAGCAGATCAATCTAAAATATCCGGGTCAGTTTATTCATCCGGAAAATGAAACCATTCGTGACGTGAGCCACGTGATGTGGACGGGAGCACCCATCGATCCCAAATCTTCCGGCCGTAATGCAGTATTTTATGGTGATAAGGCTATAGACCGCTCCCCCTGTGGTACGGGCACTTCGGCGCGTTTGGCACAGTTGCACGCCCGAGGTCTACTATCTCCACAAATCGATTATGTGCATGAAAGCTTTATAGGTTCTAAATTTATAGGGCGTATTGAGAAAGTCACTCAGCTAGAAGGGCAACCGGCCATAGTACCGAGTATTTCGGGATGGGCGCGTATCTACGGTCATAGCACCCTTACGATAGATGAAGAAGATCCTTATGCACTCGGTTTTCAGGTAATCTAAAATTGCAATCCTATGATGAAATTTCGGTTTCCGTTTGTGCTTTCAATTTTCAGTTGTGTTTTGGTGGCTTCAGCGGTTTGTGCTCAGGAAAAAATGACCTTGGCGGAATGGGATGCCTTGCTTATCCTTTCTGAGCGCACGGGCTGGAAGCAACTGCAACTTTTTGATCTAAAAACCAACAAGCTAAAACAATTGACCGATGGCGAATATGTCATTAATGAAATTGCTCATATCGATAAGGATAAAAAGGAGATTTATTACTTGGCTTCAGGTGTGGATACAGATGAAAATCCCTATCACCAAAAACTGTATAAAGTTTCGCTACGCGGAAAAATGAAAACCCTAACCCCGGAAAAGGGACATCACGACATTGACTTTTCGGACGACGGAAAATACTTTGTCGATGCCATGTCAACGGTTTCCACACCGACCAAAACCGTTTTGAGAAACGCTTCTACCGAAAAAATAGTCACCACCCTTACCGAAGCAAACGTAGATCAGATCAAAACGGAGGCTTGGCAAGCTCCAGAGACTTTTTCGCTCAAAGGAAAAGATGGTGTCACACCCATTTATGGCGCGCTCTGGAAACCTACCTATTTTGATCCTAAAAAGAAATACCCCGTGATCGATGCGACCTATACCGGTCCGCATACCCAGGTTTACCCCAAATCGTTTGATAGGGCTTTGGACTACCAGTCCTGGGCTGAGCTTGGTTTTGTCGTTGTGGCGGTAGACGGTCTGGGCACTGCAGGACGATCTAAAAAGTTTCGGGAGGTTTCCTATATGAATATGGGCGATAACCTGCGGGATCACGTAAATGCGATAGAACATTTGGGCGAAATCTATGTTTGGATCGATACTGAAAAAGTTGGGATTTTTGGTCATTCGGCTGGGGGCTATGATGCTGCGCACGGGATGTTGGCATTTTCAGAATTTTATAAGGTGGCGGTTGCAAGCAGTGGTGATTACGATTTTAAGATGGAAAAAGCCTGATGGCCCGAAATGTATATGGGTTGGCCGGTTGATGAACGGTACGAAGAAGTTTCCAACGTGACTTTGGCCGAAAATCTTGAAGGCAACCTACTTTTGGTTCACGGAAGCTTGGACGATAACGTCAACCCTTCGGCAACCTTTAAACTGGCCGAAGCGCTTATCAAGGCAGACAAGCCGTTTGACCTGCTGATCATTTCCAGCCAGCGGCACGGTTATTCTGGCGAGTACCGGGAATATTTCAACAAAAAGCGTTGGAACTATTTCATAGAGCATTTGCCGGAAAAAGAGCCACTCTGGAATTATAATTTTATTTAGAATGGGAAAGAAAAATTGCTTGGTTATAGGTGGGGGGATCCTAGGGCTATCGGTGGCTTATTATCTGCATAAGGATGGCCATCAGGTTACGGTCATCGACAAGTCTGAAATGGCTGACGGGGCCTCTTATGTCAATGCGGGCTATCTTACGCCAAGTCATATCATTCCCATCGCAGCCCCGGGCGTGATGCGCAAGGGACTAAAATGGATGTTCAATCCTGCAAGCCCTCTTTTTATCAAGCCCAGTCTCAATCCTGATTTTCTTAAGTGGACGATGGCCTTCAACAAGTCCTGCAATGCAGAACACGTCGCCCGTAGCGCTCCGGCTATCCGGGATATAAATCTGTTGAGTCAAGAATTGTATGCGGATATCAAGGAAGATGAAAACTTTTCCTTTCAGCTAGAAAAAAAGGGATTGTTGATGCTGTGCAATACGGCAAGCACTTTGGAGGAAGAAAGTAAAGTTGCCCAGATGGCAGTAGCCGAGGGGCTTCCGGCGAAAGTGCTTACTGCTGCAGAAGTCAAAAATATGATGCCCGATGCCAATATGAAAATAGAGGGTGCGACCTACTACGCTTGTGACAATCACACCACGCCCCACGAGTTTATGACCGAAATGAAATCCTATCTGGAAAGAAACGGCGTACAGATATTGAAAAACACCGAGGTCACCGAAATCAAAACCGTACGTGGAACAATCACGGGTCTGATGACAGGAAAAGACTTTCACGGTTGCGATGAGGTGGTACTTTGTGCAGGTTCCTGGAGTGCTATTTTGGCGAAAAAAATCGGACTACGATTGCTGCTTCAGGCGGGCAAAGGGTATAGCATCAACAAAAAAGAGGCCACTGGGATCAGTGTGCCCAGTATTCTTGCCGAAGCCAAGGTCGCCATCACCCCGATGAACGGATTTACCCGTTTTGCGGGAACTATGGAAATCGCTGGCCAAAACGAAAACATCAGCCGGATGCGGGTTGAGGCCATAGCAGGCGCTGTGCAGCGCTATTTTCCTAAGGTTGAAGTCAGCCGCGAAGAACGGAATAATGCTACTTGTGGTCTACGTCCTGTTTCTCCAGATGGGATGCCCTACATTGGCCGGTCAGCCAAATGTTCCAACCTGACCATCGCTACCGGTCACGCGATGATGGGGTGGAGTTTGGGTCCTGCAACAGGGCTGTTGGTTTCAGAAATCATTGGCAACCGCAGGACGTCTTTAAATCTGGATTTGTACCATCCGGATAGGAAGTTTTAGGATCGGGGCCTCGGTACTTTTTCAAAATAGAAAAGCCATTTTGAAAAAACTCGGTCACCTTCAATCTGTACTAGAACGACTTCTTTTCGGTATCAATTCAAAACTCTTGGAATCAGGAACCGGGATGACAATTTTTTTCTGATTTAAAGCAATTTACTTTGCCGTTTATAAAAAGCATCCTGCTGTTTTTGCATGAGTTCTCGAGCCATTTTCTTTTTGTAATTGTACAGTTCTTCCTCCTCGGTCAGGTCGCCGTACACTTTATCATTGATGAGATTGTCAGCATTGACCATATTTTGACGCTGGTTGGCTTTTTGAGTGGCCCAGGATTGAAGTTCACCTTCGGCATCTGCCAGTTTGAGGTCGTATTCGCCTTTTGGCGAAATTAATTTGGCGAAAATCGGAGTGGTTTCAATAGCCAAAAATAGAAGGAAAATAAAGAAGGAAGGCAGCCAAGGAAGCGTTTCCAAGGCATCGATACGTGCCATCAATCCGTCAAAGTTGTCAATGATGGGTTGGCTGGTTGCGACTTGTTCTTCATAAGCCGTGGCGAGTTGAGTTTGTTGCAATTCCAGAGCTGCTATTTTTTCGGCATTGGTCTGTTTCAGTTGGGTCAATTCGGCTAAAGCAGCATCGTGTTTATCGCGTTTTTCTTCGTAAACCGGTCCTTTTCCGAGGAGGTTGGTTCCCGCGCGACCTTCCGCTTCAGCGATATAAGTGTCATACAACGCGTTGACCTCATTTTCTTTGGAATTTATTTCGGATTTGAGATTGGCAATTTCGGTATCTATCTGGGCGATGGCCGGGTTATATTGATCGGCGATCTGATTTTGATTGGCGAGTGTGAGGTCATTTTTTTGTTCGAGCAGGACACGGTCTATTTCCTTTTCGAAAATTTTCAATTCCAAAGGTTTGGAAATGACCACCGCAATTATAAATGCCAAAAGCAAACGCGGCACCGCCTGGAGGAACTCGTCGATAAAATTGTCCCGCTTCTTGATGGTCGAAACGATAAACCGGTCCAGATTAAAGATTAGCAATCCCCATAAAAAACCGAAACCTATGGCCACGGGCACCGAATCAAAAACGGTAAAAAGCGCATAGGCCGAAGCGATAAAGGCCATCAGCGCGGTAAAGAAAACGGTCGCGCCGATACCGGCATATTTGTTTTGCTCGCCGGCGGAGCAGCTTTCTAGCACGGCGTGATCAGTACCGGAGCAAAGGATAAAAAAGCGTTTTAGCATAACAGGTTGATTTTTGATTGGTCAATGATGAAATGCTAAAACGCTGGGAAGCGGTTTTTTGTTGTTTACGATCAGCGTGGTATTAAAAATCTGTTAAAACTAATTGGAGAAATTAAACCACAAAGGTCTTTATGACCTATGTGGTTTAAAGTATGCCTAACATTTATCTGGATTGGGAGGTTTGGGATGTAACAGTTTTTGTGGCGAAAAAATGGTATCCGTCAAAGGACTTGGTGGAGCGGAAGGAACTGGCGGCGGTGGAGGAGGCATATCGCCCCCCTTGAAGGCAGGTGGCGGCGGCGGAATCAATCCGTGATCGGGTTGCGCTTTAAAGAATGCTGTTTTTTTGTAAGCCATTTCCAACTGCTCGACCATTGTAGCACTGGCGGAACTGGAGGATTTGTGAATCCTGACTGTTGCATTTTGCAGTTCTTTTTCCGTCCAGCTTTTGGTGAAAGCATCTAGGGTTTCGGCAAATTTTTCAATTTTCACGGTTTTGCCGTTAAGGTACACTTCGTCTTTCTCTATTTTAAGTGTGATGTATTTAGCATCGGTTTCTTGAGAATTTCTATTTGGAGCGGGTGGCGGCGGTGGAGGAGGAAGTTGATCTGCAATAGGAGATGTTGGCGCCGCTGGAGCCGGTGGTGGTGGCGGAATCAAACTTTTAGGATTGATTTTATATAGCTTTGTTTTTTCAAATTCCTCAGAAAGTGCACTTATGACTTCAGCATCTCCATTTTTAACTTGAACCCGAGTAGTGTAATTCATCATATTAGACTTTGTCCAATCTTTAATGATCCCGTTGATGGTTTCTACAAAATCCTCTACTGAAGTAGACTCCCCATTGACCCAAACAGATTCATTTTCAACACGTAATTTTAAAGTCATAAACTCCTGAATTTCTTGAGAAGGCTCAGAAACGGTATTTGCTTTAAACACCTGATTAGCTAGCGTTGAGCGATCTAACTTATTGTGTTCGCTAAAATACTCTGGAGTCATAAGCTTAATGACATAGCCCTCAATTTTTCCTGTTACTTTGTTTTCAATTGAATTTGATTGGTACCAATCAAAATCGCTCTCTGTTTTTCCAGCTAAAAATGTATTGGAAACTTTTTTTCCATCTACCCATATTTCAACATTAGTAGCTTTCTTCCATTTTTTTATTAGGACATCTGCTGCTGGTTTTTTTGCTAAAAACATTGGTGAATTATCAGCTTTTTCAAGCTCTTCTTTCACATTTTTATCAAGTATTAAATCTGGATCTGCAACTACAGAAACTTCTTCTATTTTTACAGGCTTTGCCACAATTTCCTCATTAAAGAGATAGATACAGCAGCCTAGCACAGGTAGTAAAAGCGTAAGTCTGGTGACCAGTTTTTTTGTCGAAAAGGATTGTGATAACATAACGATTCGTTTTTTGGCCCTCCGAAAAGGCGGGCGGGTTAATGAATAATTGATCGGGCTGCTTAAAGCGGTGTGATGAGCACCACCCGAATATTGAAATAAGAGTTGCGAATATTTCACGGCAGAGACGTTATCTTTTAAGGCCGAAGCATCTGCCAGAAATTCGTGGTTCAGTGCCACGCTTTTTTTGAAAAAAAAGAACAACGGATTGAACCAGAACACGACCTGAAGGAATTCGATCAGGAGGATGTCCCAACTGTGTTTTTGGTGGACGTGTGCCTTTTCGTGCGCCAAGATTTCCGGGGCGATCTGGTTTTGTTTAAAGTCGGTTATAGGCAGGAAAATATATT
>JBATUQ010000011.1:0-17285 GCA_049671285.1 Leeuwenhoekiella sp.
AGGTAAAACAGACAATCCCCATCGGTCTTATAAGTGTCAAAAAAATCAATGATGCTCTCGCTTTTAAATCTTTCCATCTCTCCACATATTGTATAGTCAAATATAAGTAACTAAATTTACACCTCTAAAAAATGTAATCCTATAAACGGTTACAATTATTGATTATATTTGAATAAAATGAGGGCTTATGTACCAGTTGCCAAAAGATTTGAGATATGAGATTACAGTATAACGAAATTGAAAGATCAATCGAAATTGAAGATGAATTAAGGAATCATTACTTTTTGCTGAAAATTGTAATGATTTTAAATTTGATTAGTGCGATTTTCCAATTAATTGACGTCAAGGAAACAGGAATTGGTCTCATTGAAATATTATCTATGCTAAGCGGAATAATCTCTTTACTATTTTTTTATTTAGTCATATTAAAAAGGACATTTATCAACGAAATACCAATTGAAAAAATTGAGCGATTGACTGAAAAATCAATATTTGGAACAAAGCAATTTTCTTTTAAGTTAAAAAATGGAAAGAATCGCGATTTACCAGTGGTAGAATCCCAAAGGGAATATAATGAATTGAAAAAGTTTTTTTCTGAAATTGGAATTGTAAGTTAAAGAGAACATTACAGGCCAATGGTATCTCGGAAATAGCTTGGGAATTGACAATCGCCCTCATACTATTTTCACATTCTGATTATTATTTTTAAGAGTAAGTAGGAAGACGAAGAATGGGCGATATGGTTTGTTAATTATAAGGACAGGCAGTTTTTCTATTTTACATAATGTAAATTATAGAACAGAATTCCAGAAAATTCATATAAGTAAAATTATATAACCTATATGAATATAATTTCAATTCGCGTAAATTTGAATAAAATGACGCTATGAACTTCTCAATCTTTAGACTTAAAATTTCAGAGTGCTGCAAAATTATTCCAGTATTAGCAGTATTACTTGCATTTTCTACAACGACACGGGCACAAGGAGATCTTCCCGTTATTTATTCTGGAGTGGTCTTGGATAACGGTTCGGGCGATGAACTTGCGGGTGCAACCCTCTCTGTTCTTGGTACCAACATATCTACGATTACCAACAGTGAGGGATATTTTCAACTGAGGCTCGCAGAAGATATGCCCAAAGCTAAGATTGAAATTTCACTATTGGGGTATGAAAACCTTATCGTAATCTTATCCAACTTTACAAAGTCAAATAACATCATAAAGCTCAGACCCGTAAATCAGCTTGACGAAATAAGTATTTCCGCTATTGACGTACAGGAACTTATGCGAAAGGTGTTTGCAAACCGTCGTGAGAACTATATGGATGATAACACCTTGATGACCGCATTTTACAGAGAATCCATCAAGCGTAGAAATACCAATGTTTCCTTGGCGGAGGCGGTGGTCTTTATTGACAAAAGGCCTTACTATTCGCTTCAGAATGATAGGGTTAGTTTGTACAAGGCAAGAAAAAGTACAGACTATAGCCGGCTTGATACCATTGCCCTTAAATTGCAGGGCGGTCCGCTTAATGCACTTTTCATTGATGTCATTAAATATCCAGACTATTTTATGGACGAAACCAGCCTTGCCTACTATGATTTTGAACTTGAAGCTCCCACGGTACTTAATGGGGATACTACCCACGTCGTTAGTTTTAAGCACAAAACCAATATAATTGATCCGTTGTACTATGGCAGGATTTATATCCACCAGGCGACCAATGCCTTGACCAATGCTGTATTTAGCTTAGATGTGAGCAACAGGCAGATGGCGAGTGAGTTGTTTGTCAAGAAGAAACCAAAAAAGGTCAAGGTGTACCCTACCACAATTAATTATAAGGTCGACTATAAAAGTAAAGATGGGAAATGGTTCTTGAGCAAAAGCGCTGCTCAACTTGATTTTGTCGTTAATTGGCGTCGAAAAATCTTCAATACCAAATATCAGGTCAATTGTGAGATGTTTGTAAATGATTGGAAAAAGGTTGCCGATATTAGCGATTTTGACCAGGCACAACGTTTTAAGTCAGGAGCCATACTTGCCGATGAGGCAAGCGGATTTAGCGATCCCAATTTTTGGGGAGCCTACAATGTGATCGAGCCCGATGAATCTATTGAAAGAGCTATTGAAAAAATCAAGGCAAAGCTGAATGAATTAACACAATAATTCAGTATCCCTTAAACTGGCATCACTATTGAAGAGAATTCTCAAATCAAAACACTAGGATTATGAGAAACTCACGAGAATCAGTCAATGCAGGATCAATGGCAGACATTGCCTTTTTACTACTTATCTTTTTTCTGGTAACCACCACCATTACAGATGAAAAGGGTTTATCCCAAAGTCTTCCTGAAAAATGCCAGACCGAAGACTGTTCCACCAAAATCCTAGAACGAAATACATTGAGGATTACACTTAATGCACATAATAATGTTTTAGTAAACGATGAACTTATTGACGTAAGTAAGCTCAAATTAAAAGTCATTGCTTTTGTAGAAAACCCACTTGATGATAAGCAGTTGAGCCAAAATCCACAGAAGGCCGTTATTGCGATAAATGCGTCGAGGGAAACGGAATATCGGGAATATGTACAAGTTCTGAATATAATAGAAACTGTGTACTGGGAGATAAGGAATAAACAGGCTTTGAAAGACTACAATAGCTCTTACGATGCACTTGATGAGCGCCAGCGCAAAAAAATATTAGCTCTATATCCCTTACAACTTGCTGAGACCAAAAACTGATCACGCACTTTTAAGTGTTTTTGCCGTGGAAATA
This sequence comes from Leeuwenhoekiella sp., assembly GCA_049671285.1. Taxonomy (GTDB): domain Bacteria; phylum Bacteroidota; class Bacteroidia; order Flavobacteriales; family Flavobacteriaceae; genus Leeuwenhoekiella. Next base: position 2,780 of record JBATUQ010000011.1, read on the forward strand.
TGAAACAGTATCTTGTTCAGGAAGTCGTCGATCTCATAAGGTTTTGTGATTGCTCCTTTCATACAACTGTCCCGCAACCTGATATTGATAAAATCTGCATCAGATGCTGTAAGGGCGACAATTGGTAAGCCGGGGCGATATTGATTAATGGCTTCCGCAGTTTCAAAACCGTCCATACCAGGCATGTTGATGTCCATTAAGACAAGATCAAAAGTGCACTTTTTCGTCATAGCAATGGCTTTTTTTCCGCAGTCAGCGGATGAAATATTTATCTTCCGCTCTTCAAGGATTTTTGTTGTGATCACGCGGCTTATCCTGTTATCATCAACCACAAGGATATTAGATCCTTCGAGGGATTTATGATAGAATTTCAGATCGTCTAATTTATCGTATTGGCTGTGAACCATAACTTCTTCCAGCGTGAGCTCCTTGAATGGAATACCAAAAGTTATAGTGGTCCCTTGCTGTGGTGTACTTTTCAATTGAATAGATCCATCCATCGCCGTAAGTATTTTTTTGACGATGCTAAGTCCCAACCCTGTGCCCGGATGAGAAGTGGTTTCATCCAAATGAAAATGCTCAAACTCATTAAAAACCTTGTCCTGTTTGTCCCAAGGAATCCCAATCCCATTATCCTCAACCTCAAAATGAATTAAAACCTTTTCTTGACTTGGCTGGCATGGCCATAAACGGATATGAATACATCCTTGTTTTGTGAATTTTATACTATTTCCAATGATATTGATCAATATCTGCGCGATCCTTCCAGAATCGCCGATGACGTATGTGGGAAGGTCGTCTGAAATTTCCAGTTGTAACACATTGCTATTTTCCTCATTATGATGCTTAAAAGACGAGATAATTTCTTTTAAAAGAAGTTTGAGATCAAAAGGGCGCTCTTTAAGTTTAAAGTGAGTGCTTTCTATCCGGGACATTTCCAGTAGATCATTAATGACCTGCAACAGATGCTCAGCACTGAATTTTAAAGAATTCAAATCTTCCCGGTGATTATCAAAAGTTGGGTCTTTTTGTATAAGATTTACGATACCCGTTATACCGAACAAAGGCGTACGCAACTCGTGGCTCAATGTGGCAAAAAAGGTATTTCGGGCGCTCAGGCTTTTTTGAAGTTTTACCTTGGTTTTCCTCAGGACTACATTGTTCTTTTCAAGACTTTTTATAAGTTCTTGCCTCGACCGGACGTGCCGCATCAAAATGATTATAAAAAGGCATAACGCCAAAGTAAACAAACAAAATCCCACTTCTTTAAGCACTTTCTTTGAATGCTTTTCCTCGGCAATCGTTTTTTGCATATTCTTGCTCTTAAGCTCACTTTTATACAATTCCGCCTTTTTCGAAGCATCAAAAAATGCGATGGATTTTTGATGATCCCGTTCTTGTTGTGCATACAACAACTTGTGCAACTTTTCTTTAACCGCAAGGGCTTGCTGATAATGACCAATACTTTTCAAAGCATTGCCATATCTTTTATACACCATTAAAGACAGTTTTTCCAGTTTATGCTTTTCTACTTTATTGTAGGCTATTGCATAATGTTTTAAAGCAAAATTGGGTTGTCCTATATTCTCATAATAATTGGCTCTAAAAAACTGTGCCAAGGCATTGTTCCTATCATCTTCACAGGTGCTGTATCTCGTATTCTGCATTTCTAGCTGCACAATATAGCTTTGCATTTCCTCGTAGCGCTTAAGCGTTTCAGCAGTTTGAATAAGTGGAACCAAAATAGCGTACAGGTCGCGTTGTTCGTTCCGTCGTTTAATATCAAGACTTTTTTTTAGATGGTTGTAACCCAATAGTCGTGAGGCCTTATTTAGTACGAGAAGACCTCCCAGATTGGCAAATGCCTCGCCGATCAAACTATCATTGTCTGTTTTTAAGGCAATTGTAAATCCACTTTTGGCTACCTCAATAGCCATTGCGGTATCCTGTAATCTTAAATGACTTTTGCTCAGTATGGTCTGCGCATCAAATAGTTGATGATAAGCCCCTTTTTTCTTAACAGATTTGAGATATAGTTTTGATACTTCTAGAGCCTTTGTATAGTCGTGGGAAGATGTTGCATTGTCAATAATCTTTCTAAAAGCTACCGCGCTGGTATCTGTCTTTTTTAAAACTGAACCGTGAACTTTGGCAGAAGGTAAAAAACAGTTTAGTACCAAAAGACCACTACCAATAATTTTGTAAGAACGATTTCTTATTAAAGCCAAAAGTTGGTTGTAAAACATATTTTTTCGATGAAAAGCTCGTTTTCAAATATAAATATATTTTTAACTAAAAAAATTATTTTTTAACTTTTTATTAGTTTCTAAGCAAATCTTTAGTTATTAGTAATTTAATGATAATTTCTAAAGTCAGATATTTCATTGTTGAATGCAATCGTATTCTCATTCCTACAAAAACCTATGTTTATCTTGACTATTTTTGTTGAAATTAAACTCGTTGAAAAATATACGTATTCTAAGCAACTATTTTGGTGATGTGCTCACTTATGCTGCAATTGCGCAATCTGAAAGAATTATTCTGGAACACTGCGACAATTATCAAAAGCAAACGGCCCGCAACCGCACGGTCATTGCAACGGCCAACGGTTTATTGAAGTTGACCGTGCCGATCAAGCACACTACTTCAGCAATTCGTCAGAAAACAGCTTCGGTTTCTTTAGAGAATGCCTTTACCTGGCAGCGGGATCACTGGCGGTCCCTGCAAATAGCCTATCGCACCTCACCCTACTTTGAGTATTATGAAGATGATTTGAAGGATTTGTTTTTGAAAGAGTACACCAATCTGGAAGCGTTGAATACAGATACCCTAAAAATTATGCTCGAGCTGCTTCAACTGGATCAACCCGTACAACGCAGCACTGCTTATCACCTGGATTTTAATACAGAACACGACTTTCGGTTTCTGTCTAATTTCAAAAGAAAGAATAAAACTTCTTTGCTGCCCTACAGACAGGTCTTTGATGATAAAACCGGATTTCTTCCACATTTGAGTATTCTGGATTTGCTTTTTAACTTGGGGCCTGAAAGCAACAGCTATTTACTCAAGCAGCCTATCATCATCAATTAAGGAATGGCGAGGGTTGCCTTAATTGGGAAATGATCAGAATATCCCACCAAATACTTCTCAAAATCGATGGTTTCAAAATCAGGGTCTGTCAGAATAAAATCAATACGCAGCGGTATGAAGTCAAACATATAGGTGCGCCCGTAGCCCTCCCCTGCTTCAGCAAAGGTGTCTATCATATCACCGCGAACCTGATTGTAGGTGTACGAAAAAATGGTATTGTTAAAATCTCCTGCAACAATGGTTTTATATGGGCTCGTCTTACGGTGTTCCAAAAATACCTTCGCTTGGTCGGCCTGTTTGGTAAAGGCCACCCCTATCCTGTTGATAAGCTGCTTCTTGTCCACTTCTTTAATTTCGCCAACATCTGGAGTGATGGCCAGCGATTGCATATGTAAATTGTAAATACGTATAGTATCCTTGTCCTTTAAGATATCCACATAGATGCCATTGTTCCAGGTACTTTTAAAATCTAAAGAACCTTGGTTTACGATAGGATATTTTGAAAGGATATTCTGTAAAGTGTTGCCCTTTTTGTCCAAGCCCTGGTAGTAATAGGGGTATGTGATATGCTTGCCATAATGGTGGTTGCTGTATTCTTGCATACAAACAACATCAGCGTCTTCTTTATCCAAAAAATTTTGAATTTCAATAATTATACTGTCTTTGTGCGAATAATGTACAATTCCAAATTGCTTCACATTATAACTCAAGACAGTAAGGGTATTGTTGGAAGGTTCCTTATCGGAATCAAAAAATTTATACAGTACAAAATTCTGAAAAACCATCAGTCCCAAAATAATCGAACTGAGTAAAAATTGTTTTTTTAACCGAATCATCCAGTATATGGCAAATACAATGTTTACCACCACGACAACCGGCATAAAAAGGGTGAGCACAGATAAGGGCGGATAAAATGCCGGTGGAATGTGTGGAAGAATGTAACCAAACAGCAAAGCCAGGGCCACAATACTGTTAAGGAAAAAAAGAATCTTTTCAAAAAAATTCAGTGATTTCATCAGTTCTCCTTACCCGATTGAAACAAAAAGTCCTTTTCTGCCTTAGACAGGCTCTCATACCCGCTTTTACTGATTTTGTCCAGTATGGCGTCAATTTGCTTTTGTTTTTCAGATTTTGAGAGCGATGATGAAGTAGTGGTCGATTTGTTTCTTGCGGTATTTCGGTAAACGGTTTTCATTTTGGATTTCTTCTCACTTTTCGTAAAGTAACCACTTACCGTTGCAAGCAGGTTTTCCCACCACAGACCAATGTCGTCACCTTTAGCCAATTGCTGGGCATAGGTGTAACCAAATACAGCACCTCCCATATGTGAAAGCAGGCCTCCAGCGTTTAAGGAACCAGAAAGCCGCAGCAGATCGAGCAGTACCATAAAGACGCCGACCTGCCATAATTTTACATTAAAGAAAAAAATGCGTATTTCGGCATTTGGCGTATAGGTTGCCACAAAAATTACCACAGCCATTACTCCGGCAGAAGCCCCGATCAAAAATCCCTGCGAATTCTGAAATACGGGAAACAAATTGTAAGCAAGTACAAAAACCACAGCTCCTGCCAATACGCCCAAAAAATAAATGGTCATCAGTCTTTTTTCCTTAAAAAGGTTCAGTACGATCCTGCCAAAATAATACAGAAAAAGCATATTCCCCAAAATGTGCCAAAGACCGTCGTGCAAGAAAGAATAGGTAATCAGCGACCAAGGCTGAATGATGAGTTCACCAAGATTTGCCTTAAGCACAAACCATTCCTGAAAAATATAATTGTTAATTTGAAAGACCCAGGGAATAATGCTAAACACCAAAAAAGCAGCCACATTGATCACAATTAATTTGATCAGTGCGTTTGCCGTTTTAAATTGATAGGTAAGATTGTTTGCTGCCATAATTAGTACCAGCGTTTATCGTTAAAACTGTTTTTCTTCCAATACCAGACCATAATAAATCCGGATAATGCGCCACCTATATGTGCCCAGTTGGCCACATTTTGACCCAAAAAAGAACTACCGGTAATTCCAGAGAACAAGTCACCGAGTATTAGCAATGGTATAAATATCTTGGCCTTGATGGGAATGGGAAAAAAGATCAACATCAATTCCATATTGGGATATAACATTCCAAAGGCCACAAGAATTCCATATACAGCTCCAGATGCTCCTACTGCCGGGATGGCAAACGAGCTGTACATATCCCTAATCGTATCGACGCTCACCCCCTCCGGAAGATTTGCAGAACCTGTTGAAGCTATTTGTGATAGTAAGCCAGGGATACCCTCTGGATTCATTCCCGCAGCAACCAGCGCCCTATAGCCCTGTTGGTAGTCAATATACCCCACCAGCGTATGAATTAAAGCCGCTCCCAATCCTGCGGAAAAATAAAAGAAAATAAACTTCTTCTGTCCAAAGGCCTGCTCCACCGGACTCCCGAACATCCAGAGGCCAAACATATTAAAAAGAATATGACCAATACCGCTTTGATCGTGCATGAACATATGCGTCAATGGCTGCCAAATCTGAAAATTTGGATTTTGAGGGAACCAAAGTCCGAACAATTGAATGGCCATACTACTGCCAATAATCTGTGACCCAATATAGAAAATCACATTAATGATAATCAGCACTTTGACCGTATCGGTTATTCTTGTCATAGGCCGTCAATATAGAAGCCGTCTGGTTTTGGCTACGTTAATTAAATGGTAAATTTTCGTTCGATTTCGTCTACTCCAATGGTTATAAAGGTGCGCTTATTAAACGGCGAAACATCTGGCGCAGTACACGCAAAAAGTGAATTGACAAGGTGTTCCCGGCTCGCCTCATCCAGCCGCTCGCCGCTGCGTATCGCCATACTGTTTGCCATACTTTTAGCGAGAAGATCAGTTTGGCTAAAACCGGCATCCGGGACTTCGTGGGCCACATCGTTCAGCAGTTGTTCCAGAATGATGCTGACCTCGCTTTCCTGAACACTCGCGGGAATTCCAGATACGGTAACTATGCCTTCCGGCGAAAACTGTAAAACAAAGCCCGTATTGCTCAGTGAGGCTTCCAGTTGTTTGAGCAGTTCCATCTCGGTAGTGGAAAACTCCAACCGCAACGGAAAAAGCAATTGCTGGCTCACCGATTCTTTGATTGTAATATTCTTTAACAGTTCTTCATACAAAACACGTTGATGTGCCCGCTGCTGATCGATCACAACCATTCCGCTTTTTAATTTGGTGACCAAATATTTATTGTTCAGTTGATACGTGGTAAAGGTCTGTTTGTTTTCAGATTTGTCAAATAGCGGCTCGTTTTCTGGTTCACTTTCTATATGAACCTGACTGAATCCTTCGGAGTTTTTGGACAGCAGGCCCTCGTACATGCTTTCCCAATTCCCGGTCGAAGGCTTCTGAAAATTTTTCGCGTATGCGACAGTAACACTTCCCTCCTGCTTAAAAGGATTAAAACTACGATCTACCGAGATCTCTGGCGTACTGGCCTTCTTATTCTTATAATCGTAAGGCGTGTCATAGCTAGTATCCTTCTCAAAATCAAGCACAGGTGCTATATTAAACTGGCCCAAACTGTGCTTTACCGCCGCCCGAAGCAGTGTGTATATTGAATGTTCATCCTCAAACTTCACCTCGGTCTTGGTGGGATGAATGTTGATGTCAATGGTTTTTGGATCGACGCGCAAATACAAAAAGTAACTCGCTCTTGCCCGGTCTGGCAAAAGTCCTTCAAAAGCTGCGGTAACCGCGTGGTTAAGATAGGCGTGCTTGATAAAGCGGTCGTTCACAAAAAAGAACTGTTCGCCCTTGGTTTTTTTGGCAAATTCAGGCTTTACGATAAAACCCTCGATATTTACAATAGCAGTCTCCTCCTCTACCGGCACGAGCTTCTCGTTGCTCTTTTTACCAAAAATATTCACGATACGTTGCCGCTTGTTGCTGATGGGAAGGTTAAATAATTCGCTGCCGTTGTGGTACATCACAAAAGCGATCTGCTCGTGGGCAAGGGCTACGCGATGGAGTTCGTCTATAACGTGACGCATTTCGACAGCGTCAGATTTGAGGAAATTCCGTCTTGCGGGAATGTTATAAAAAAGGTTTTTTACAGCGATTGAAGTTCCCGTAACAGCCGTCACCGTTTCTTGGGATTGTACTTTACTACCCTCGATCTCAATACAGGTGCCCAGTATTTCCCCTTCCTGCTTGGTCTTTAGGTTGACGTGGGCAATCGCAGCGATGGAGGCCAGCGCTTCTCCACGAAAACCTTTGGTATGCAAGGCAAAAAGATCTTCTGCCGATGTGATTTTTGATGTAGCGTGCCGCTCAAAGCTAAGCCGGGCATCTGTAGGACTCATCCCTTTGCCGTCGTCGATCACCTGGATGAGGGTCTTGCCGCTGTCTTTTACAATAAGTTTTATCAGTGCGGCGCCGGCATCAATGGCATTTTCCAGAAGTTCTTTGACTACCGAAGCTGGGCGTTGTACTACCTCACCGGCGGCAATCTGGTTGGCGACGTGGTCAGGCAATAACTTGATACTGTCTGTCATTATGCGTTATCCAAATATGGAGAGATCAAAATCGATGATATAGAGAAATAAGAATATAAAAAAAAGCACGATGTAAAGCACCAGCCGGTTGGCTCCTCTATTGGGATTGTTTTTAAGATCGTCCCAGGCGGTATTCATTTTGGTCTTCAATCCTGCCTTTTCACCTGAGGTAGCTTTTCTGTACTTATCAAATTTATGCTCCAGTTTAAATGGTGAACCTTCACCTTCGTAGTAACGAGGCTTGTATTCGTAGGATCGGTTTTTGCGTGTGTTTAAAATTCCCATAATCAAAGTGTAAAAATACTGATTTTAATACAGTATTGCATATTCCCAGTACACTCAAAACCAAAAAGCATTCCAAAAAAAGGATATGTATTTTTTACGGATGAATATCAAATGTCACCCCTCTCATTAATCACTTTCTTTTATTTTTGAATGAAGTTAAAGAAAACCATGAACTACAATATCGAACGCCTTATTGGCAACACCCCTTTGGTGGAATCTAAAGTGCTGAAGACCAACCCAAACGTTAAATTACTTTTTAAGCTGGAAGGTCAAAACCCTGGCGGCAGTGTCAAAGACCGCGCTGCTTTTAATATGATCAAAAGCGCGCTGGAGCGTGGGGAGATTGATAAAAATTCGAAGCTTATCGAGGCGACCAGTGGAAACACCGGTATTGCCCTGGCGATGATTGCCAGTATCTACGGCCTAAATCTCGAAATCGTGATGCCCGAAAATGCCACCAAAGAAAGGGTGCAGACGATGCGGGCCTATGGGGCGAAAGTGATTTTGACTTCCAAAGATATCGGGATTGAAGGTGCACGGGATTTCGCGGAAGCGAAAGTTAAAGAAGAAGGTTATTTTATGTTCAATCAGTTTTCAAACGAGGACAACTGGAAGGCACATTACAAAACCACCGGACCTGAAATCTGGCGGGATACGGAAGAAAAAGTGACACATTTCGTTAGCTCGATGGGAACGACGGGGACGATTATGGGAACGTCCACATTTTTGAAGGAAAAGAATTCAAATGTCCAAATTGTTGGCGTACAGCCCACAGACGGTTCGAGCATACCCGGCATACGGAAATGGCCGGAAGAATACTTACCGAAAATTTTTGACGCAAGCAAAGTCGATCAAGTACTCGAAGTGAGCGAAGCTGATGCCCGGTTGATGGCCAAACGGTTGGCCCAGGAAGAAGGCATCTTTAGCGGAATGAGCAGCGGCGGTGCTACTGCAGCCGCTTTGCGATTGTGCGAAACTTTGGAAGAAGGCGTGGTGGTGAGTATCATCTGCGACCGCGGTGATCGGTATTTAAGTTCAGATTTGTTTGACTAGTGGATTAACGCCTATATGGAAATCTTATATTTAAAGGCTACTAATTTGAGTTGATTTTATGAAAAAAATCTTTGGAATAGTATTGATTTTAATCGCTGTGATATTAAGCATATCAATGATATTTCAAATAGGAGGTGTGATAAAGTCATTTATAGAAGCTGTCAATAAAAATTCAAAACCCTTTCGTCTTGAGTATTTTAGTGGACAGGTCATTGGGGTGGTCCTATTCGTCTTATTGGTCTATTTTTTATTTTGTTGGGGTTTTAAACTTATCAAAGTTTCTATTCAAGGTAAAAAGCCTGCCAACTCGTGAAACCCCACCTCAAAAGAAAATTTCAATAGCAGTACGCTGAGTGTCTATAATTCTTCGCTTCTTGTACTTAAATCACACGCTGAATGATGCACTGTGAGTATATCAATGCGCTGCTCGTTCTTTACTTTGTATATAATCTATCTACCCTCAATTAACTGCCGCAAATCCTTTCTGGAATATTCGGGTACAATACTGCCATAATACAGTTGCTTCTTGAGAATCTCTGGTTTGGTCTTTAGTCGTAAAATTTGGAGTTTAGCGTAATGGGTTGAATCTCTACCGATGTATTCAGCGATATCTTTCAGATGCTTGAAAGCTTGCGAAGTCCAATTTATTTGTACCATTTTTCAATCTCTTGGTCGAGTTTTTCTTGGGACAGAATCTCGTCATTGTCAGATTGTTTTTCGGCACGTTCTACTTTAACAATGAAAACCAAACGTTCCACAAGTTAGTCAAGCGAAAACTCGTCTGGAAAGAAATCAATTTGTTCTTGGACTTTTTGTTAAGTAAGCAAGTTTTGATTTTGAAACTACATTTATTGAAAATTCATCAATTAATTCTATTTATTACCGTATTGATATACCGTAAGACAATTGCGCAGTATTGGTTATATTGAAAATATCAAAAATCGAATTGAGCTATTTTGAAACCCCACCTCAAAAGAAATCTTCAAGCGCAGTACCACCGTTTCCTGCAAACCCCTACCCTTTTTACAGATACCTACGTTGGTATGGAATTCTTTCAGTTAGACAGGGAATTTCCTTAGCATCTAAACCTTTCCGATAGATTTACAATACCAAACAACATCCGTTTGGGTCAGCGAATGAAATATTATTTTCAAGAGGCTATAAATGAAAATGCCCGTTTTCGTACAATTACCAAAAACCTGCAAATCATTCACCATAAGGAAACGCTGGTGAGATCGACTTTCTGATTTGGGATACGGCCAAGCTACAAGTGCTCCACAATGAACTGGCGAACAAATTCTACCAATTAATACCCTAACAAAAAAAGCAATGGACGGAAAACTGGCAGGGTGTCAACCTTCGGGATAATCTGAACAAAAAGCTGAAAAAATCCAGCAGCTCCCGTACGGTATAAATTATCTTTCTGCAGCAGCCCTTATAAAACCTTCCACATCTTCTACCATTTCCGTACTGCCACAAATGAATGGGCAGCGCTCGTGAAGTTCTTCAGGTTTAATCTCCATTATTCGTTTGGTTCCGGTAGTTGCCTTTCCACCGGCTTGTTCGACCAAAAATGCCAATGGATTGCACTCGTAGAGCAAGCGCAGTTTTCCACTGGGGTAGGCGGTGGTACTTGGGTACATATATATTCCGCCCAAAATCATATTTCGGTGAAAATCTGATACCAAGGAACCAATATACCTTGATGAATACGGACGGTCTCCTTCTTCTTTTTGGCAATATTTGATATAATCTTTTATTCCCTGCGGAAAGTTTACATAATTCCCCTCGTTGACTGAATAAACCGTTCCACTTTCAGGATACATCATGGCAGGATGACTCAAATAATAAGAACCAATGGCCGGGTTCAAGGTAAAACCGTTGACGCCGTGCCCTGTAGTGTAAACAAGCATTGTAGAAGTGCCATATAATACATAACCGGCCGCAACTTGTTTGACACCTGGCTGAAGGAAATCTTCTAGTGTTACAGGCGATCCCGGAGGAGAAACCCGTCTATAGATGGAAAAAATCGTACCCACCGAAACATTAACGTCAATATTTGAGGAGCCATCCAGAGGATCGATCAATACCACATATTTGTTCTGGTTGTTTTTGTCGGCACTGTTGATGCTGATGTAGCTTTCTTCTTCTTCTGAAGCGATACCGCAGACAATCTCCCGGTTGGTGAGCGACCTAATAAAAGTCTCGTGAGCCATAACGTCCAGCTTTTGCTGGGTTTCACCCTGTATGTTCTCTTCCCCGGATGCTCCTGTGATATCCACGAGGCCTGCCTTATTGACTTGATAGCTCACCACTTTGGCGGCAAGCCGAATGGCATTAATAAGTTTTGAAAGTTCACCGGTCGAATATTTAAACGCCTGCTGGTGATCGATTATATATTCACCAAGAGTCTGAAACTGTTTTTCCATTTTTTTCTAGTAAAAATTTAAAGTTTAAAGATACCTCAGGATATCAAGACAACTAGCCTGTACTATCTTGTTTGATTTCTATAAAAATGCGGTTTTATTTTTTATTCGGAATAGGCCGTGCAAAAAAAATTATTTTACTGCTTTGCCCAGGTCGACTTTTTTGACCAATTTTTCTACCGTCAACCCTTGAACAATGATTGAAAAGATCACAACAATATAAGTTATTACAAGAAACAGGTCGCGCTCCATGGTTTCGGTGAGGCCAAGGGCAAGAGCTATGGATATCGCTCCCCGGAGACCGCCCCAGGTCATTAGCAGCGTGGTTTTAGGAACAAAATTCAATTTCTTCCGAAAGAACCTTACCGGCAAGAAAAGCGAAGCATAACGGCAAAGCAGCACCACGGGGATAATGAGGATCCCTGCAATAACGTATTCGGTTTTCAGGTCAAGTACCAGTAGCTCCATACCGATGAGCACAAACAAAATTGTGTTCAGCAGAATATCTAAAAGTTCCCAGAACTTGTCCACATAATTTTCGGTAAGTTTTGACATGGCATCCTGTCGCGTTCTATCTCCTCCGGTAACCAGTCCCGCAACAACCATTGCCAAAGGAGCAGAAATGTGAAGGTGCTGGGCCATTACGGTACCTATCATCACAGCCGCAAGGGTTATGATTACTTCGGTATAGTAATCATCGATGCTTTTCATCAACTTAAAAGTAATCCAGCCCAAGACACCGCCAAGCAACAGACCGCCAAAGACTTCTACGGCAAAAAGCTCTGCGATCTTGCCCATATCAAATGAAGCCGAGCCTCCTTCGGCCAGGCCGAAAATGGTCAAAAAAATCACAACGCCCACTCCATCGTTAAATAGTGATTCACCAACAATTTTAATTTCGAGGATTTTTGGCGCCCCGGCCTGTTTGAGAATGCCCAGTACTGCAATAGGATCAGTAGGCGATATCAAAGCACCAAAAAGCAGGCAATAGATAAAGTCGATATCCAGCCCCAATAATTGCAAAACTGCAAATACCGCTCCGCCTACCAAAAAGGTAGAAACCAGCACTCCAAATGTGGCAAAGACCAGCACGGGCCAGCGTTGTTGTCTCAACTTCTGAACATCTGTATGCAGCGCCCCGGCAAAGAGTAAAAAACTCAACATAATGTCCAGCAGTACCGTCCTAAAATCAATCTGTGTGATGATATACCTTTCGGCGTCGAGCAAGGTATCGTCAAAAAAACCAATTCCCAAAACTGCCAGGGTAAAAAAAATGGTGACCACTGTAAGACCTATGGTTGTGGGCAGTTTGATAAAACGTACATTAAGATACCCAAAAACGGCAGAGAGAAAGACAAGTATGCTAATAATCACAAAATAATCCATAGAAGAATCTGTTTGGTCAAAAATACAGGATGTGATTATAATTCACTTCATAATTATCAGATTACCCACATTGATTTACAACCATCCCGGCCCTTGCAGAATGATAAAACGTATTTTTGCCATTGCCAACCTCCCACTATGAATTTCCTATCCCAAGAATTGGATGACTACATCACAGCCCACTCAGCTGGCGAACCGGAATTACTTCGAAGATTGACCAAAGAAACCTACCAGAAGGTATTACAGCCCAGAATGCTCAGCGGTGCTTATCAGGGCAGGTTGCTCAGTCTGTTGTCAAAATTGGTAACGCCAAAAACTATTTTGGAAATTGGCACTTATACAGGTTATTCTGCTATTTGCCTCGCAGAAGGTTTGCCCAAAAATGGTGTGTTGCATACGATCGACGTCAATGAGGAATTGGTGGATTTTCAGAGAGAATATTTTGACAAATCAGGCTTTGGAAACCAAATCATCCAACACCTGGGGGACGCGACAAAATTGATTCCCAGGCTTGATCTAACCTACGACCTGGTTTTTATCGATGCAGATAAACCAAATTACCCCAAATATTTTGAGCTGATTATCGACAGGCTCAATCCTGGCGCATTATTGCTTTCTGACAATGTTTTATGGAGCGGAAAAGTTGTCGAACCGCTGAATGAAAACGATGAATCCACAGAAGCTCTTTTAAAATACAACCGCTTGCTCGCGGAAGATTCAAGGATGGAAACCGTTATGCTTCCGGTGCGGGATGGATTGACCTTGAGCCGAAAGAAATGAGCTAATTGGCATATAAATTATCGGCTTAAGAAGGGTATTTTTTTATTTAGAAGAATTTTTCGCCGTTAGGCAATCATTGGGAATACTTATTTTGATGTAGAAATTTATTGGCAGAAAAAGTGAACAATAGGTAAATCAAGTAGGCCGTAAACACTCCTACCCCTGCTCCTACCAAAACATCGGCTGGATAGTGCACGCCGACGAAAATCCTGCTGGAAGCGAAAAGCAATGGCCAAATATAAAAAACATAAACCCACTTATATTTCTTGCGAAGGATAAGGACAACCACGGTGGTTATGGCAAAAGAACTCGCAGAATGCCCGGAAAAAAAGGAGAAATTATCCGGTTTCTGAAGTATCCGTATTAGGTCTTCCAGCAAAGGTTGATTGTTGGGACGAAGCCGTGCCACACGTATCTTGACAAAGTCAGTGAGCCCGATAATTGTGATTGCAGTTAGTATGGTCGCAAAAGTACTTAGAAGTGCTTTTCGCCAGGGAAATGCGATAAAAAAAAGTACAAAAAACAAGATGTACAATGGAATCCAGTGGCGTATCTGGGTCACAAAAATCCAGAACGTATCGTATTCCTCAACCCCAAGGTTATTTAAGTAAACAAAAAGTTCGCGATCCCATTCCGAAAATTTCTCCCACATTAAAACTTACGTTTTACGGGCCCGGTGATGTTCTCGATATCTTCTTTGGCCTTGCTAATTTCTTTTCTTACATCGCCAGCAATGCCTTTATCGATACCACGTTCTTCGGCGGTCTTTGTGATTTCTGTTTTAATCTCATCTGTTGCGCTGCGCAATGTCCTTAGCCCTTTGCCCAGTCCACGTGCAATTTCGGGCACCTTGTCTGCTCCAAAAACCATAATGATTATGAAAACGACAAAGAATATTTCGCCAGAACTTATAAAGAGAAAATGTGTGGACATATCGGGTCA
>JBATUQ010000012.1:0-104511 GCA_049671285.1 Leeuwenhoekiella sp.
GCATAAAGCCACTGATAATGCCACAGAGCTGAGAGACCAGCTGAAATTAACCTACAACAAAGCACGTCAGGCTTCGATTACCAACGAAATCCTTGAAATCGTAGGTGGCGCGGAAGCCCTCAATAATTGATCGTAAATCAAAATTATTTGATATATTAAAGCCTCGCATTGCGGGGCTTTTTGCTTTTTCGTTAATATGTGAGCACACGAATTTTAGTTCAAAAGCGTTCAAAAGATATAAGATTAAAGAATGATGAGTTTGTATAAATATTTTGGGATGCTGTTACTTTTAGCAGCAACAGTCACTAGTTGCGCCAATCAGAAACAACTGGTCGAGGATCCGCCGTTTGCGATTAGCAGTCCCTATTACCGGATTTCCGAAAGCCGCCAGGACAGCCTGCGTGAAGACATACGGATTTATCTTCCCATACGGGAATTGAAAGAAGGGGTGGAGCCGCAAAGAATATATTTTTTGGGTAAAGAGACCAATTTGACCAAACAATTGGGATCTTACTATTTTGGCAAAATGTCTCAGATCAAGGAAGAAGCCAAATGGAACATTGTTATTTCCAGTGATATGGGCGAGGAGATCAACAATCCGCTGCCCGAACTGGAGGTGGAGCCGCCCATTAAAAAAGAGAGCGATGAAGCGGTGCTGGTATATACTGAAAATGGGAAGGAATGGTATTATATTTTAAAACCGAAACCCAGCAAAACACCACGTTAATCCTATTTTTGCATTTTAAATAGAGCTGGTATGTGACCGCTACCGCTAAAACAAGTATCCTTGAGCATCCTCAAACGTTTTGTACAGGACACCGCCATTTATGGCTTGGCAGCCGTGCTTCCGCGTTTGATGAATTTATTGCTCATCGCATTGCATACTGATATTCTAGAAAATAAAGGCTATTCAGAAAATACGGCTTTTTACGTAGGCGCGGCCTTTCTCAATGTGCTGCTTACATATGGGATGGAAACCGCGTTCTTCCGGTTTTTTTCGCGTAGCGAAAGCAAATCTAAAGTGTACAGCACCCTTTTAATTGCATTGACGATCACCTCGCTTCTTGCGTTTGCTGGGCTTTGGCTCGTACGGCAACCCATTGCGGATTTTCTGGAAATTCCTGTAAAATACATCGGCTACTTGATTGCGATCACCATTCTCGATACGCTGGTGGTCGCTCCGTTCGCTTACTTAAGGGCAACCGGTCGGCCTATTCGGTTTACCGGTATTAAGATGGTCAACCTCTTTATTTACGTTGGGCTCAACTATTTTTTCTTGTGGTACCTGCCGCAAATAATTTCGAATGATACGGAAACTTTCTCGTGGTTTGAACCGGACGATCTGCTGCAATATATCTTTATTGCCAATCTCATTGCCAGCGCAGCTACTTTTCTGTTGATCGTTCCAGATTTTTTCAAGATCAAACTGGTTTTCGATAAAAAACTGTTCGGTCAGCTTTGGCGTTATGGCTGGCCCATTATGATTGCCGGTCTGGCTTTTGTCATTAATGAACAGCTGGATAAAATCCTCTTGATCAAATACATCAATAAGGATGTTGCAGGGGCATATGCAGGCTGTTACAAGTTGGCCGTTTTTATGACCCTGTTTGTAACCGCTTTTAAATTGGGTGCAGAACCTTTTTTCTTCAACCATGCCAAGTCAAAGAATGCGCCCAAAACCTATGCGACCATATTAAAGTATTTTACAGTGGTGGGCGCATTGGGACTTGTGGTCGTGGTCTGTTTTATCGATCTGTTTAAAGTGCTTCTCATTAAGAACGACAGCTACTACCTCGCCATCGGGATTGTGCCCTTCATTCTGCTAGCCAATCTTTTTCTTGGCATCTATCACAACCTTTCCGTTTGGTACAAATTGACCGATAAGACCCGCTACGGTATGTATTTTTCGATAATCGGGGCGGTGGTAACCATCGCTATTAATGTGCTTTTAATTCCCATTCTTGGCTTTATGGCTTCGGCTTATGCGACCTTGGTGGCTTACGGGTCGATGATGTTGATCTCCTATTTTGTGGGCCAAAAGCATTATGCCATTCCGTATGATCTTAAAAGTATCGGGTTGTATTTACTGCTTGCCATCGGCTTTTCCGGGCTTTCCTTTTACGGTTTTCGGGAGAATTATTTTGTAAGTGGTATCTTGCTTTTTGTTTATCTGGCCGTGGTTTTTTGGTCGGAAAAAACAGAACTCAAACGCATTTTGACCTCCAAGTCATCAAACTAAACCCTGAATTTTTTCGCGCTATGCAAATAAAGATAATAAACAAATCCAATCACCAGCTGCCCAATTATGAGACCGAAGCATCGGCAGGGATGGACCTTCGTGCTTTTATGGAAGCACCGGTAACCCTCAAACCACTGGAACGTGCCATCATTAAAACCGGGCTGTTTATTGAATTTCCCATTGGTTTTGAAGCCCAAGTACGACCTCGGAGCGGTCTGGCTGCTAAAAAAGGCATCACCGTGCTCAACGCTCCGGGAACCATTGATGCCGACTATCGCGGGGAAATAGGCGTTATTTTGGTCAATCTTTCCAACGAGGATTTTCAAGTGAATCCAGGCGAGCGTATTGCCCAAATGGTCATCGCCAAACACGAGCGCGCCCAGTGGCAGGAAGTGGAAGTGCTCAGCGATACCGCTCGTGGCGCCGGAGGTTTTGGAAGTACCGGAACCAAGTAATTTTTTCGTCTTTTCCGTGAAGGCGGAAGACTCTTGACAAAACCAAAATGTATTTAATGTATTTCCGCCCCGTCGGAAGTAAAACGTATTTATGAAAATCATCGTTCCCATGGCCGGTCGCGGATCGCGTTTACGGCCTCATACATTAACCGTTCCCAAACCACTAATTCCCATTGCCGGGAAACCCATTGTGCATCGCCTGGTGCAGGATATTGCCAAAGTGCTTCAGCAGCCCATCGAGGAGGTGGCCTTTGTGATCGCAGAAGATTTCGGAAAAACCGTTGAGGAAGATTTGGTGGAAATCGCCGAATCCTTAGGCGCAAAAGGAACCATCTATTATCAGGATCAACCGCTGGGTACCGGTCACGCTATTATGTGTGCCAAAGATTCCCTTAGCGGTCCTTGTGTGATCGCTTATGCGGATACGCTTTTTCGCGCCGATTTTAAACTGGACAAAGAAGCGGACAGCGTCATCTGGGTCAAACAAGTGGAGAATCCCAATGCCTACGGCGTGGTCTCGCTAAATGAAAAGAACTACATCACCGGTCTGATTGAAAAACCACAGGAATTTGTTTCTGACCTTGCCGTAATAGGAATTTATTATTTTAAGCAGGCCGAAGTTTTAAAAGAAGAACTTCAGGCGGTACTGGATGCCAAGCTCACTCATGGTGGCGAGTACCAGATCAATGACGGGATCAAGGGCATGCAGAAAAAAGGGTACACTTTCGTTCCCGGAAAAATTGACGAGTGGATGGACTGTGGAAACAAGACGGTAACCGTGGAGACCAACACCCGGATGCTTGAATTTTTGAAGGAAGAAGGGGAGAAGTTGGTTTCTAAAGATGCGGTGCTCGACAACGCTTCGGTGATTCCTCCCTGTTTTATAGGCGAAGGCGCGGTGCTGCGCAATACAACAGTAGGCCCAAACGTTTCAGTGGGGAAGGGGACGGTGGTCGAAAATTCAACCATCAGTTACAGTTTGATTCAGAATCATTCCACAATTCAGAACGCCAAGTTAAAAAACGCGATGATAGGCAATTATGTGAAATACGATGGTAATTTTACAAGCATCAGTATTGGCGATTATTCCGAATTGATCTAAGCTATTTTCGATAAAGAATTATGAAATTCATGCACCTGTTTGTTTTGGCCGTGTTGTTTTCGCTTTCGGCGGAAGCCCAGCAGATCAATCCCCTCAAGGACATCAATGTCGATGATCTGGGGAATGTGGATGATGCATTCCAGGAATCTTTTTTTGAAGCACTGAAGCAAAAAGGAATTGAGAATTACGACCGGGCAATCAAAGCACTCGATGTGTGTATCGCGATGCGCCCGGAAGAAGCCATTCTCTATTTCGAAAAAGCCAAGAATTACGCGGCTCAGGGAAATACTTCCGCCGCCGAGACCAATTACCTTAAAGCCCTAGAACTCCGTCCCAAACAGCAAGACCTGCTAGAAGGACTGTACGAAGTGTATCACGCCACCCAGGATTATAAAAGGGCACTAAGTATTTTGGACGAACTCGTGGAATATGATTCCCAATACATAGAGGACAAGGTTCGCATTTATTTGCAGATCCAAGAGGTCGAAAAGGCACTTGCCCTGCTTGACGAACTGGATGATGAACTGGGCCAAGATGAGTTTCGCACCCAATTGCGCAAGCAGGCGTATGCACTGAGCGATGGCGATTTGCGTGAAAAATTGCTGAATGAACGTATCGCTGTTGATCCTCAGAATCCCGAGAATTACCTCAATCTGATTTATGTGTACAGCGAGGAAGGCAAGACACAAAAAGCATACGAAACTGCACAGCGGTTGCAGCAATTCAATCCTGAAGCAGATGCGGTACATCTGGCGCTGTACAAATTCAATCTGGAGAAAGGAGAGGTTGAGACGGCTTTAAAATCACTGGAACGGGCGTTAAAAAGCGACCAGTTGGAAGCACAGCTTAAACATTCTGTGCTCAATGATTTTTTAATTTATACGAAAGCGAATCCGCAGTTTGAACCGCAATTGGACGATGCCATCACTTGGTTCAGCAATTGGGAAGATGTCGATCTCAATGAAGAACTGGCAGCCTATTATCTCAAGCAAAAAGACTCGAGCAAGGCGCTGGAGTATCTCGCAAAGGCATATGCCAATACACCGGAAGATTTTACGACCATCAAACAGTACACGCTGCTCCTCATTGAGTCTGCAGAATTTCAGAAAGCGGCTACGGTTGCAGCAAGCGGCCTTGAAATATATCCTACCCAGCCCATTTTGTATTTGCTGAATGGCGTGGCAAACAACAACTCCGGCAACCATAAGGAGGCCATTACTGCCTTAGAAACCGGGCTCGATTATCTTTTGGTCGACCCACAGATGGAGGCCGATTTTTACAAACAATTATCGGACAGTTACACAAAATCAGGCAATGCTCAGAAAGCATCCGATTACCTTAAACGCGCAAAAGCATTGATGCAATGAGATTTATGAGAAAAGCTTTTTTATTAGTTATCGCGGTGAGTTTTTTAGTTGGCTGTAAAGCGAAGAAGAATGCGATTTCCAGGGATATGGACTTGGCTACGGTAAAGGTTATCAGGTCTCATTATGATACCCATCTCGACTTTGAAACCTTGGCCGCGCGTGTCAAAGTACGTTATAAGGACGAGGACCGCTCCCAAAGTGTTTCGTTGACATTGCGTATGGAAAAGGACGAGACCATCTGGATGAGCGCCTCGGTGTTGGGGTTTTCGGTGGCGAAAGCGATGATTACCAAAGACCGGGTGCAATATTATGAGAAGATTACCAAATCCTATTTTGACGGGGATTTTAAATTGCTGAGCGATTTGCTGGGCACCGAACTCAACTTTCAACAGGTACAATCCCTATTATTGGCTGAACCCTTAATAGACCTAAGAAAAGGCGGAATGGCTGCCGTCACCGAAGGTACCAGCTATGTGATCAAGCCCAAAAAGAATTCGCCATTGTTTGATCTGTTTTTCAAAATAGGGGCGGGGCAGTTCAATCTGCAAGAGCAGAAGATTCTCCAACCCTCAGAAAACCGGGTGCTGACCGTAAATTATGGGGAGTTTCAGTCTTTTAACGGTGGTCGCTACGCGGAAGACATCCGGGTTTTGGCGCAGCAGGATGAAGAGCGCACGAGCATCGAACTGACCCTAAGAAATGTCGATTTTAATACGGAAGTGAGTTTTCCGTTTTCCATCCCAGATGGATATAAAGCCGTTGATCTTTGAGAAACCTTTTCGCCAAAAACAATTGCTTCTTTCTCCTCAGCTTCTTGTGCTTTACCTTAGTGGCTTTCGCCCAAAATGACAAGCAAGAAGCCTTAGAACGCCAGCGCCAGGAACTGCTTTCTGAAATTTCCCAGATCAACCGGTTGCGGCAAACCAATAAAAAGGAAGAGCGTAATATTCTTAATGAGGTTGAAGATTTGGATTCTAAAATCCGTGCCCGGGAAAACCTGATCAAGATTACCAACCGCCAGGCCAATTTGCTTACACGCGAAATCAACGAAAACCAGAACAAAATAAGTGCGCTTCGGGACGAGCTTGCCGCTCTTAAAAAGGATTATGCGGCGATGATCAAAAAATCTTACAAAAGCAAGAACAGCCAGAACAGGATCATGTTTTTGCTGTCTTCCGAAAATTTTCTACAAGCTTACAAACGGGTGCAGTATATGAAACAGTACAGCAACCACAGGAAACAGCAGGGTGAACAAATTGCTGCACAAACCGAACTTTTACAGCAGACCAATCTGGAACTGTCCAGTCAAAAAAAGCAAAAAGAAGCCCTGATCTCAGAAAACCGAAAAGCCCGCGACCAGTTAAGGACAGAGAAAAAGCAGCAAGATGAATTGATGGCGACCATACGTGCCAAAGAAACGCAATACGCCACGCAGATACGCAGCAAGCAACGCGAAGCCGACAGGATTGACCGGGAGATAGACCGGATTATCCGGGAAGCCATCACAGCATCAAACAAGTCTGCCGGGAAGAGTGCGAGCGCAACATCTTCAGCGACTTTTGCACTCACCCCGGCGGCAAAAGCACTGGCATCTGATTTTGTTTCGAACAAGGGTAAACTGGATTGGCCAGTTGCCCGCGGCAGGTTGTATAAGCGTTTTGGCAATTCCCGCCACCCCACACTTCCCAACGTCACCACATATAACAGCGGGGTAGAAATCGAGACCGAACCTGGAAGTATGGCGCGTGCCGCATTCAAAGGGAAGGTTTTTAAAATACAATTGATTAAGGGCGGCGGTTATACCGTATTCGTACGCCACGGAAATTATTTGACCGTTTACCAAAACCTGAAAAACTTAAAAGTACGCCTGGATCAGGATGTTGCTATTAAACAGGAAATAGGGGAAGTGGCCCAAAATCCATTTTCTGGCAAAACCATTATAAAGTTCTTGGTGTACAAGGACGGTGACCGTCAAAATCCTGAGGATTGGTTGTACAATATGTAGATAAAGATCGATGTCTAAAAAAACAACGCTTTCAGTTCCGTAGCATCTGTAGGTTTTAGTTTTCCGGCCAGTACGAGACTGAGTTGTTTACGCCGCAAGGCAGCTTCAAAACGTTCTTGTTCCAGTTCGGTTTCAGGTTGTAGTTGGGGGATTTCTACCGGGCTTCCCAAGTCATCAACCGCAACAAAGGTATAGATGGCCTCGTTGGCCTTCGACTTCATTCCGTTCTCGCGGTCTTCGATCCAGACGTCCAGAAAGACTTCCATTGAAGTTTTAAAGGCCCGGGAAATGGAAGCTTCAATGGTGACCACGCTACCCAAAGGGATCGCCTTGTTGAAAGCCACGTGATTTACCGAAGCGGTCACCACAATTCTGCGGGAGTGGCGGCGTGCCGCAATACAGGCCACGCGGTCCATACGGGCAAGCAGCTCACCACCAAACATATTGTTTAACGGATTGGTCTCGTTTGGCAGGACGAGATCTGTCTGAATTGCATGGGAGTCACTAGGGGTCTTGGTTTGCATGGCGTCACGTTTGGTGAAACGCAAAAATAGCTACTAGGATCTGGCTATTTCACAAATGATCCTAAAAGTGCTTTGGTAATTGGAAGTATTCCTATTGCAGTTCCTCAACAAGCATCCAGGCAGCAGCATTTTCGTTTGCTCGTACTTCTTTTAAAGCATTCAGGGCTTCTCTTCGGCGGGCGTAACTATTATAAACCACCTGGTGAAGTCCGTATTTATTGGTGCCTATTTGACGGGCTTTATAACCTTTTTCCAAAAGCTCATCAACGTGTTTTGCGGCATTCTCCTGAATACGAAAAGCACCCGCAACAATATGATAGTTGCCCGTGGGTCTTTCCAGTTGTAGGTTGATGGCAGGCAACGGATTTGAAATCACAAAAGTAGCCTGCTGAATTTTTGCATCCAGTTGGTTTTTTGCCTCCGACCTTGCTGCCGTATTGTGTTCCTCAATATTGCGGATGTTGGTGTAGCCCAAAGTGCCTGCTACAGTTAACGCGATAAGACCGATTGCGGCATATTTTATCCAGCTTGGCGCCTTTCTTTTTCGGTCTGAAATAAAAATGGGCGCAGACTCTTCCAGTTTTGCTGTTTTCAAAGCATAGACCTCACGTTGTGTTTTAGTCACGGAATAGGAGGAAAGGCCAAAAGAGGAAGTGAGATAATTTACAGTTTGATGTGGCTCAAAATTGAGTGTGCCGTGTTCAGATCTGGTTACAGCACCTATTTTGTGGAGCACAACGGTTTCCCCATATTCCAGTTTCTTTTTGATCTGATTGCAAAAGGCCGCTACGTTCTTTACCGCAGCATTATAGGGAATATTCTCTGATTTGGAAACGTGACTTGCCAGCAGGCCATCGTTCTCGACAAGTTGTGCATTAAAGGAAAGCTTTTTTTTGGGCGGATGGAAGACAGACGCTTCTTCATCAAGTTGCGCCGAAGTTTTTTGGGTCAAAAAAGCGCCGAAGCCGGGAATGATCACACATTCATAACGGTAAAGCAGCTCGCCGATGTACTTTTCAATTTGCATAATTTCAAAAGTAAACAAAATTAAAAAATGGCAAACATCGAAGCGCATTAGATTATAAACAAATTGCGATATATTTGAACGACAGCAAATTAATCTCATGACAGAAGAGGAATTACACGCACTTCTCACCCTGCAGCACGTTCCCAACCTGGGCGACGGTTCCATCAAAAGATTGGTCAAACGGTTTGGGTCTGCTGAGGAAGTCTTGAAACAAAAAAAGAAAGCGCTGCTCGAAACCGATCAGATCGGTACGTTTAGGATCAAGGAAATTTTTGATCCAGAACATGTTCGCGAAGCGGAAAAAGAGGTAAAATTCATTCAGGATAACAACCTTCAATACACTGCTTATTTTGAGCCGCAATATCCGGCACGTTTGAAACATTGTCTGGATGGCCCGGTTTTGATTTTTACGCGGGGCGAAATCAATTTTGAAAACTCCAAGATCATCTCGGTAGTTGGCACGAGAAAAGTGACCACTCAAGGTATAGCTTTTGTCAAAAAGTTTATCGAAGACTTGGCACCTATCGATCCTGTTATCGTTTCCGGGTTTGCTTATGGTGTCGATATTCAGGCGCACCGTGCCGCGATGGACCACGATCTGGAAACCTGGGGCGTGCTTGCCCACGGTCTGGATCAAATTTACCCTAAAGTACACGCCAAATATCAAAAGGAACTTGAGAAAAGAGGAGGGTTTATTACAGACTTCTGGTCGCGCGACTCTTTTGACCGAACCAATTTCTTAAGGCGTAACCGCATCATTGCCGGCATCAGCGAGGCAACTGTTGTCATTGAAAGTGCTGAAAAAGGAGGCTCTTTGGTAACTGCTGAAATTGCCAATTCCTACAACCGGGACGTTTTTGCCGTGCCCGGAAGGCCGGATGATTCCCAAAGTAAGGGCTGTAACAATTTGATAAAGTCCCAAAAGGCGCATTTGCTAACCTCAGCGGCAGACCTTGTGTATTTACTCAATTGGGATATTGCGGGAAAGCCGAAACCAGTACAAAAACAATTATTTGTCGATCTGGACGATCAGGAACGAAAAATCTGGAACTGTCTCAAAACCGCTCAAAAAGAACATCTTGACCTTATTGCCCGATCTTGTAACATCCCTGCTTTTCGAGTGGCCGGCCTGCTCCTTAATATGGAACTCAAAGGCGTGGTTCGCCCCTTGCCGGGCAAGTTGTTCGAGCTTGTTTAGTAGCCCAATTTTTCGCGTACGCGAAATAAAACCTCGTCAGCCACCGCTTGGGCTTTTTCGGCACCTGTTTTTAGGGCAGATTCTATTTCTTCCGGATTGGTCATATAATAATCAAAACGCTCCCGTTGCGTTTTGAAACGTTGCTTTATCAGCTCAAAAAGTGCTTTTTTGGCATGGCCGTAACCGTAGCCTCCCTGTTCATAATTCTTGCGCATCGTTGCTGTTTCTTCCGCGGAAGCGAGCAATTTATAGAGTGCAAATACATTACAGGTATCGGGATTTTTGGGATCTTCCAGCGGCGTGCTGTCTGTCTCGATGCCCATGATCTGTTTGCGCAAGGCTTTGTCCGGCTGAAAGATGGTAATGGTGTTGCCCTTGCTCTTGCTCATTTTTGCACCATCTGTACCAGGGATGTACATCGTAGATTCGTTGAACTTGGCTTCGGGAATGACAAAGGTTTCACCCATTGCCGCGTGAAAGCGGTTGGCAACATCACGGGTCATTTCCAGGTGTTGCGCCTGGTCTTTGCCCACGGGAACTTCTTCGGCATCATAAAGCAGAATATCTGCGGCCATCAGCAGAGGATAACTAAACAAGCCGGAATTGACGTCTTCCAGACGGTCTGCCTTATCCTTAAAACTGTGAGCGAGCGTCAAACGTTGATAAGGGAAAAAACAACTGAGGTACCAGGTAAGTTCAGTGACCTGCGGGATGTCGCTCTGGCGGTAAAACACCGTTTTGTAAATATCCAAACCACAGGCGAGCCAGGTTGCTGCAGTCGCTAGGGTGTTCTCGCGAAGGGTTTTTCCATTCTTTATTTGCGTGAGCGAATGCATATTTGCTATAAAGAGAAACGATTCGTTCCCTTCTTTTTTTGATAGTGCTATCGCCGGAAGGATCGCTCCCAGCAGGTTCCCCAAATGTGGGGTTCCCGTACTTTGAATACCCGTAAGAATACGTGCCATAAACGCTGTAATTTGTTACAAATTTACTTTTTTTAGTAGGAGTAGGACTTTTATGTTTTTGCAATTTTTGATGGTTGGGTTGGCTTTATCTTTGATCTTTGCAGGGAATACAGTGAGCCATGGGTTTTTTGAGAAAAATAGCGATCGTATTGTGGCGGGTTTGGTTCTACGTCCTAATAGTCGTGCCTATCATTTTAATGTTCCCGATACTTTTAATATCGGTAGCTAAGGACAGTTGGTACCCGTTCTTCTTTAGACTGGCTCGTTTTTGGGCGAGGATAATCCTGTTCGGGATGGGTTTTTGGCCTAAAGTCAAAAGACTCGAAAAAACCAAAAGAGGCAAAAGTTATATGTATGTTGCGAACCATACCTCGATGACAGACATTATGCTTATGCTGCATACGGTGCGTAATCCGTTTGTTTTTGTTGGAAAAAAGGAACTGGCCAAGTTTCCTATCTTCGGATATTTCTACAAGCAGACCTGCATTCTTGTGGATAGGGGAGACCCCGCAAGCCGCCGGGCCGTTTTTGAACAGGCTCAAAAAAGGTTGAACCAAGGGTTAAGCATCTGTATTTTTCCGGAAGGTGGCGTGCCCGATGACGAGAGCATCCTGCTCAGCGATTTTAAGGACGGCGCCTTTAGATTGGCGATAGCGCATAAAACCCCAGTCGTACCCATGGTTTTTTTTGACAATAAAAAACGTTTTCCTTATTCCGTTAAGGGAACGCCAGGGCAGATGCGCGTGCTCGTTCTTCCGTTTAAGGAGACAGGCCATTTAGAACCCGGTCAACGCCGTGAACTAAGGGAAGCCACCCAGCAAGCCATACGCAACGCACTGGAAAAGGGGCCCGCTAAGAAATTCTTTCGCGACAGCTAAATCCTGTTAACAACAGCGCATAGAAAAGCCGCCCTAACCAAGGCGGCCTTCCATCATCATTGCTTGCGCAATAACTAACCTAACCAACTAAAAAACTAACCTAACTAACTCTTCTTTTTCAATTTATTTTTAAAATGCAATTTTAATCCCTGTGTATAGACCCATATAGAAAGGCCTGAAATCACTTACAGTATTGGTGTATGCGTTCATTTGATATTTGAACATCGGCTCCAGGTTAAACTGTATTTTTTTACTGAACCGGTAATCCAGACCAATCCCAACGTTTGCCGAAAAGCTTGTGGGATTAAGGCTGTTTGATTGCCCGATTTCTATATTTTCGTTTTGTGCTTCGATTGCGATAAAGTTGTCGGTAAGCAGCAAGGTGCTCAGACCGCCTATCGCTTGAAGTCCTATTTTTTTATTGATCAGTACATATTCTAATTCCAGTGGGATTTCCAGATAATTCAAACTCTGGTTAAGGTTGCCCCGGGTCGATGCGGCGTTGGATTTAAATTCTGCCGAACTGAAAAAATCAGCGTTTAGATTGCTTCTTGACCGGGCATTGCCTTCCACATTAAGAATGGCGGAATTGCCACTGTAATCAATACTCGCGATGGGTGCTGCATCTATTTCCAGATTGTAGGAAATATTGTTGGTGTTGTAGCTCAGATCTACCCGGTTGACCCCAGAGCGCACCGTGACCTTATCATTGACCGCATAACTTACCTGCAAACCGTAGCTAAGGTTGACCTGACCGGTTTTTTGGTTGGTATTGAACTGCGGGTCAATCCCCGATCCACCCGTACTTCCATAGTAAACCGGAGCGATGGTGGGCATGATTCCCCATTTGCTGGCCAGCGTCTCTTTATCTGTATTTGTTTCTTCGGAAGTATTGTTTGCATTCAAAAGTTCTTCAAGTGATTTTCCGTCGGCTTCGTTTTCTGCCAAAAGATCTCCTACGGAAAGTAATTCTTTGACCTCGGAAGTTGAGGTGAGGCGACCCGGTTGAAACGTATTGGCTCCTGAACCATTTTGCCCGTTTTGGGTTGAAGCTTCCTCTTGCACAGGTGGCCTGGTAGAATTTTTTTCGGCGAAAGCCAAATTCTTATCGTTCGCTTTTGGTTCTGAAGCACTGTTGAAACCTGCAGGCTGGTTTGAAGCATCGGATGTCTGCGATGGGTTTTCCGTACTGTTTTTAGAAACTAAAGTCCCAGCTTCTTGATCGCTTTTACCGCTTTCTTCAGAAGTATTTTCTTGTACCAATTTTTCATTTTCAGAATTATTTAAAAGTGGATCATCTGTATCTGATTTGTTTTGAGGCTCAATGTTTTTTGATGCTTTGGTTGTTACCAAAGGTTGATCTGTTTGATTCAGTAAAATGTCACTGCCTATTAAAAGACCTGCAAGAACAGCTGCGACACCTGCCCATTTGAGCCACAGTGGCACCACACGGTCCCTCTTCTTATCTTTTGCATCTACGATCGCCTCCCAGACCTTAGGGTCGGGCTGTACCTCAAAGTCCTTAAACTTCTCCTGGAACAATCGATCTATGCTTTTTTTCTCCTTCACTGGGCTGAAGATTTACTTTCTTCAAAAATTTCTTGCTCGATGCGCTCTTTTAAGATCAACCTGGCCCTTGCCAAATTGGACTTTGAAGTCCCTTCTGAAATGGTCAGCATTTCTGCAATTTCGCGATGCGAAAAACCGTCAAGCGCATACAGGTTAAAAACCAACCGGTAGCGGTCTGGTAATTCCTGAACGATCTTCAACAGAAAATCAAGGGTTACCTTATCCTCATCAAGTTCTATCTCTACCTGCTCAATGGCTTGCTCATTGACAATCTCATACAGCTCCTGTTTGCGGTACCGCTGTAATGCGGTATTGATCACAACACGTTTTAACCAACCTTCAAAGGACCCTCTGTGGGTAAATTGACCAATCTTTTTAAAAATGGTCAAAAATGCATCCTGCAAATTGTCCTCTGCCTCCGCTTTGTTGCGCGAGTATTTGAGCGAACAACTGTAGAGTGGGCTGGCATACCGTCTATAAAGCGTTTCCTGAGCATGGGACTTTCCTGCTTTACAATCTTGTATTAGCTGGTCTAGGCCCACATTTCAAATATTGATTAGTTTGATTTTACAGGGATGGTATCGGTCAGGTACTCAGCGTCACCCATTTCATCAACACCCTGATAGAATTTAAAAATATATTCTTGGTTAAAAACTACTTCAAAATTTATATTCCTTGTCATTTCTGTTATCTGCTCTGCGCAACTGACGTCTTGCTCAATTTCTGCAATGGCAGCAAAATAGCGCGTGCTGTCCCGACGGTCAAAGCTGAAGCCTTCAAATTGATAACAGCTGTTAGGCAAAGTGAAACTTGCCGGAATCTCATAAGTCTCTCCCAGTATCAGGGTGTCCGGTAAAATAACACTGGTTATAGGAATGGCTTCATAACTCACATTGGGCAAATCATCATCAACCGAGCACGCCACTACAAAAGCCCAAAGGGCCACAAATAAAAAAACCTTTTTCATCTTCAAATACATTTACTTTTCTAAGTAGATGCACGAAGTTGAAAAAGGTTGCGTGAGAGATTAAAAAAATTTAAGAATTGGCGATTTTTATGGCTTCTTTGATCTTAACCTCAAGTTCTTCCATCAGTTCTGGATTGTCCTTGAGAAGGGATTTTACAGCATCGCGGCCTTGCCCCAGCTTGGTATCTTCATAACTGAACCAGGATCCACTCTTTTTGACAATTTCGTAGTCCACACCGATATCGATGATCTCGCCCACTTTAGAAATTCCTTCACCGTACATAATGTCAAATTCTGCCTGGCGAAAAGGCGGCGCGACCTTGTTCTTTACCACTTTCACACGGGTTTTATTACCCATCACGTTACCGCTGCTGTCCTTGATTTGTGTAGATCGTCTAATGTCAAGCCGCACGGAGCAATAAAATTTTAGGGCATTACCACCGGTAGTCGTTTCAGGATTGCCAAACATCACCCCGATTTTCTCCCGAAGCTGGTTGATAAAGATAACAGTACAGTTGGTCTTGCTGATCGATCCTGTAAGCTTCCTCAAAGCTTGGGACATTAAACGGGCATGCAATCCCATTTTTGAGTCGCCCATCTCACCTTCGATTTCGCTTTTAGGTGTCAATGCCGCAACCGAATCCACAACAATAATATCAATCGCGCCAGAGCGGATGAGGTTATCAGCTATCTCAAGCGCTTGCTCGCCGTTGTCCGGTTGTGATATGATGAGGTTCTCGATATCCACGCCCAGTTTTTCTGCATAAAAACGATCAAAAGCGTGCTCCGCATCTATAAAGGCAGCAATACCTCCAGCCTTTTGCGCTTGTGCGATGGCGTGTAAAGTAAGCGTGGTTTTACCGGAAGATTCCGGACCGTATATTTCAATGACGCGGCCGCGGGGCAGTCCACCTACGCCCAAGGCAAGATCCAGACCCAGCGATCCGGTAGAAATGACTTCTACATCTACGACGCTCTTATCGCCCATTTTCATCACCGTACCCTTCCCATAGGTTTTATCCATTTTATCAAGGGTGAGTTTAAGGGATTTTAGCTTCGCTTCTTGTTCTTTGCTCATAATTCTTATTTCTTAGTATTTTGATATTCAGAGGAGTTCCAAATTTTTTGGTTTGGAAGGTAATCAAGTTGCTAAATTACCATTTCTTTTTGGCCAAAACAATGAATTTGCCCAAGGTTTGTCATATTAATTTGGAAATGTTCCTAGTATTCGGAATATACCCAAACCAATTGCTTTTCGCCGAGAGGCAAAACGCCATTTCGCCACTCGCTTATAAACCCTTATTTTTGCACCGCTTTTTTAACTTAAAACCGGTATAGCATGCAACTGTACAATACACTAAGTGCGAAGGAGCGGGCAGCCCTTATTGACGACGCCGGCGAGGACCGCTTGACCTTGTCATTCTATAAGTATGCCAAAATTGGCAACCCGCAATTATTCCGCAATCATCTATTTATCGCCTGGGATGCCATGGAGGTCCTCGGCAGGATTTACGTGGCCCACGAGGGGATCAACGCCCAACTTTCAATCCCTGCCAAAAATTTTGAGAGGTTCAAAGAATTTCTGGACGGCATCTATTTTCTCGAAAATGTACGCCTTAACATCGCCATTGAGCACGACCTTAAATCCTTCTTAAAACTGAAAGTAAAAGTTCGCCACAAAATTGTCGCAGACGGTCTTAATGACGCAACTTTTGACGTGACCAATAAAGGGATACACGTGGATGCCAAAATGTTCAACGAATTGATCGAGGAGGAAAATACGGTACTGGTCGATATGCGCAATCACTACGAAAGCGAGATCGGTCATTTTAAAAACGCGGTGACACCAGATGTAGATACTTTTCGCGACTCACTTGATTTGATCGAAGAAGATTTGCGCGATCACAAGGAGGACAAAAAACTGGTAATGTATTGTACAGGTGGTATTCGTTGCGAAAAAGCCAGTGCCTACTACAAGCACAAAGGTTTTAAACAGGTATATCAACTGGAAGGTGGCATTATAGAATATGCCCGGCAGGTGGAAGCGCAGAAGTTGGAGAACAAATTTCGCGGAAAGAATTTTGTTTTTGACCACCGTCGCGGGGAGCGCATCAGTGATGAGGTGATTGCCCATTGCCACCAATGCGGTGAACCTTGCGACACCCACGTGAACTGTCATAACGAAGCTTGTCACCTGTTGTTTATTCAATGTAAGGCTTGCGCCGAAAAAATGAACGACTGCTGTTCTGATGAGTGTAAAGAAATTGTTGCTTTGCCCTACGAGGAACAGAAAAAACTTCGACAGGGCAAGGGCAACAGCAATAAAATATTTAAAAAAGGCAGGTCTGAAAAATTAAAGTTTCAGCGGAAGTTAAACCTTTCTGGAGATATAAATTGATTGTGCATTTGAATGGTTTTACGGTTTTTAGGATGCCGATAGTTTTATTTGATGGCTCATTTTAAAAGGAATTTGAAGTTTTTCTGAAGAAAGTACCTTTAACGAAACCAATTTTAAAACCAAATCTGTTTGAAACCAGATTATCAATCTGAAAATGACTGTATTTTTTAGGAATCTGAAAATAGTATCTTTATCCATCGAATGAGATGAAAAACATTCATCTTGACGAGACAACAACAGTACAACCGCAATTATTCAATAATTAGTGGTTACTAAATATAAAAGAATACATGGCGTGTGGAACTTGTAGTACGAATATTAACGGGCAGCCTCGAGGCTGCAAAAATAATGGTACCTGCGGTACTGATGGATGTAATAAATTGACGGTCTTTGACTGGCTGGCCAATATGAGCCTTCCAGAGGGGCAGGAACCTTTTGACTTTGTTGAGGTGCGTTTTAAAAACGGTCGCAAGGGCTATTATAAAAATACCGTAGGATTAACCGTTTCCGTTGGTGATGTTGTGGCAGTGCAGGCGGCTGCGGGTCACGATATAGGTATTGTTTCCCTGACCGGTGAACTCGTACGGGTGCAGATGAAAAAAAAGCGGGAATCCTACACCAAGGAGGATATCCTGAAAATCTATAGAAAAGCTTCACAACGCGATATTGATGTCTGGACCGGTGCCAAAGAAAAAGAGGATGCGATGAAGGTCAAATCCCGGCAGATCGCTATTCGGTTGGGCTTGCAGATGAAAATATCCGATATCGAGTATCAGGGCGATGCTTCAAAGGCGACCTTTTATTACACGGCAGAAGACCGTGTGGACTTTCGGCAGCTTATCAGGGAATTTGCGCAGGAATTCCGTACCCGTATCGAAATGAAACAGGTAGGTTTCCGTCAGGAAGCTTCCCGTTTGGGGGGCATTGGCTCCTGCGGCCGCGAGCTCTGCTGCTCGACCTGGCTTACAGATTTTCGTTCGGTCTCTACCAGTGCAGCGAGGTATCAACAGCTTTCGCTCAACCCTCAAAAACTTGCCGGTCAGTGCGGAAAACTTAAATGTTGCCTCAATTATGAGCTGGATGCTTATATGGATGCGCTGAAAAGTTTCCCAAAAACCGAACAAAAACTCAAAACTGAAAAAGGAACCGCAGTCTGCCAGAAGATCGATATTTTTCAAGGGGTGCTGTGGTATGCCTATGAAGGGGAGTGGATGAACTGGCATAAGCTTTCTACAGACCAGGCCAATGAGATTGTTACCGCAAATCGCAAGGGAGAGTCTGTTGCAAGTCTGGAACAATATGCCGTTGAGCATCACGCCGAATCCAAACCGGACTTTGGTAACGTTGTGGGGCAGGACAGCCTGACCCGCTTTGACAACCCAAAAGGAAAAGGCCGCTCAAAATCACGCGGAAAACGCAACAAGAAAGGAAACAGGAACCGCAGAAGATCCAATAAGAATGCCTAGATGGTCAGTTGTCTTTTTTTTTCTCGCCGCACTCACAGGTTGCGAGGATTCGGCGGTTTTCCACAGGTATGATTCCATAGGAAATTCCTGGCACAAGGATACGATGGTTCGCTTTCAGTTTGATCCAAAGGATACGTTGGCTGCCCACGACCTTTTTATCACCATACGCAACGATAATGAATACGGTTACAACAACCTTTTCCTGATTACAGAGATGCAATTTCCCAATGGCAGGACCGTTACAGATACGTTAGAATATGAGATGGCCGCGGCAGATGGAACGTGGCTTGGTACAGGCTTTGGTGCGATCAAGGAAAACAAACTGTGGTATAAAGTAGGTGTCGTCTTTAACGAGGCGGGCACTTACACTTTTAAAATAAAACAGGCGATGCGGCACAATACGGTCATTGATCCCATCACAGAACTTGAAGGTATACTTGACGTAGGCCTTCGTGCCGAAAAAACCGAATAAATGGCAACAACAGCAAAGAAGAAAACAGCGCCTAAAAAGAAAAAGGGTTACGGCGTTTTTATAAAATGGTTTTGGGGATTGTTCCTCACCGGACTCCTTGCAGTTGTTTTGGTCTTTCTTCTGGCAGGCTGGGGCGTTTTTGGAACACTGCCCACTTTTGAAGAACTTGAAAACCCGGAAACCAATCTGGCCACAGAAATCATTTCATCTGACGGAAAGACCCTTGGAAAGTTTTTTAACGAAAACAGGACACCTATTAAATATGACGACCTACCACAAAACCTGGTCGATGCCGTCGTTGCTACTGAAGATAAACGCTATTATGACCATGCCGGTATAGATCCGCGGGGTACGGCGCGTGCATTTTTTTATATGGGTTCTAAAGGAGGTGCGAGTACCATTACCCAGCAGTTGGCAAAACTTTTATTTTCAGATGCACCGGAAAGTACTTTGGAAAGGCTCGTACAAAAAATCAAGGAGTGGATCATCGCCACCCGTCTCGAGCGTCAGTACACCAAAGAGGAGATCATCACGATGTACCTCAATAAAATGGGGTTTCTGTACAACGCCATAGGCATTCGGTCTGCATCGCGAATTTATTTTGACAAGGAGCCGCGCGATCTTAATACCGAGGAGTCTGCCGTGATCGCAGGGATGCTCAAAAATCCCAGACAGTTCAATCCATACCGGGAAGTTTCCAAAGACAAATCACTGGAACGCCGCAACACCGTGCTGGCATTGATGGCCCAGAACGGCAAGATCACTCAAAGGGATAAGGACAGTTTGATAGCACTTCCCCTTAAAGTCAAATTTACGCCCGAAGGTCATGCAGACGGGATGGCAACCTACTTCAGGGAATACCTCAAGAAATTTATGAATGATTGGATTCAAGAGAATCCCAAGGGCATAAATGCGGACGGCGATGAGGAATTTTACAATATTTACCGGGACGGGCTGGTGATCAATACAACCATAGATTACCGTATGCAGGCTTACGCCGAAAAAGCCGTAGACCGCCATTTGGCCAGCCTGCAGAAAGAATTTGACAAACAGAACCAAAGGAACAAGCTGGCGCCTTTTCGCGACATTACCAAAACCGAGGAAGAAAGGATTATCAATCGTGCGATGGAACGGTCAGACCGCTGGCGAATGATGAACGCCGAAGGAAAATCTGAAGACCAGATCAAAAAATCTTTTGATAAGGAAACATCGATGACCGTGTTTACTTGGCAGGGCGAGCGGGATACGGTTATGACCCCGCGTGATTCCATAAGGTATTATAAAAAATTTCTGCGCTCCGGCCTTTTGAGCATCACTCCAGAAACCGGTGAGGTAAAAGCCTGGGTGGGCGGCATCAATTATAAACATTTTCAGTACGATCACGTGCAGCTGGGCAAGCGGCAGGTAGGATCTACGTTTAAGCCTTTTTTATATGCCACGGCGATTGACCAGATGCACCTTTCGCCCTGCGATACCATGGCCAATATTCCATACTGCATCCCAAAGGGGGAACTGGGACTTTTAAAGGATTGGTGTCCCGAAAACTCGGGCGGTCCTGGCGATTATGGCGGGATGATCACCTTGCAGGATGCGCTGGCAAAATCGGTCAATACGGTTTCTGCCCGGTTGATGCACCGGGTGGGTCCCAAACTGGTAATCGAACTCGTTGACAAATTGGGTATCGACACAGAAAATATTCCTGAAGTACCCTCCATCGCTCTAGGCACACCAGATATCAATTTGTATGAAATGGTCGCGGCCTATGCCACTTTTGCCAACAAAGGCGTTTACGTACAACCGCAGATCGTGTCTACTATAGTTGATAAAAACGGTACCATATTGTATCAGCACATTCCCAAAACCAAGGATGTGCTCAGTGAAGAGTCTGCATACGTTACTGTCAAGTTGCTGGAAGGGGTAACCCGCTCCGGTTCTGGAATACGTTTGCGAACTGGTGCGTCCAACAGGTATGATTATCAAAATGTCATCACGGGATATCCCTATGGCTTTACCAATGCCATTGCCGGAAAGACCGGAACCACACAAAATCAAAGCGACGGTTGGTTTATGGGGCTTGTTCCCAATCTGGCCACTGGTGTTTGGGTGGGTGGTGAAGACCGGTCTGTGCACTTTCCGGGAATTCAAATGGGGCAGGGGGCTGCGATGGCACTTCCTGTGTGGGCGGTTTATATGAAACAATGCTATGCAGACGAAACACTCGATATCTCCCAAGAGGATTTTGAAGCTCCGGAAAATCTAAGTATCCGTATTGACTGTGATGAGGTGCCCAAGGGTGATTCCGGTTATGATAATCGCCTACCTGACGAACTGGATTTTTAAAATGCCCCTGCTGCAAACATTCTCTTAAATCCATTGGCGATGCCTTGATGATTTCGTATTTTTCTTAAGTAAAAATGCGAATATGATCAACAAAAAAGTTGCTTCCGCGAAAGAGGCACTGGAAGGCGTCAAAGACGGGATGAACCTGATGCTTGGCGGTTTTGGCCTTTGTGGTATTCCGGAAAATTCCATTGCAGAACTCGTGCGGCTTAACGTCAAGGAGCTTACCTGCATCAGCAATAATGCAGGGGTCGATGATTTTGGTTTGGGGCTTTTGTTGAAAAAGCATCAGATCAAAAAAATGATCTCTTCCTATGTGGGCGAAAATGCCGAATTTGAACGGCAGATGCTCAGCGGAGAACTTGATGTCGAATTGATCCCACAGGGCACGCTGGCGGAAAGATGCCGTGCTGCACAAGCGGGTTTTCCGGCAATATTTACGCCTGCAGGTTACGGTACCGAAGTCGCCGAGGGAAAAGAAACCCGCGAGTTTGACGGAAAGATGTACGTGCTGGAAGAAGCTTTTAAAGCTGATTTTTCATTTGTAAAAGCCTGGAAGGGCGATGCCGCCGGAAACTTAATCTTCAAAGGTACCGCACGTAATTTTAATCCTGTGATGTGCGGCTCCGCCAAAATAACCGTGGCTGAAGTAGAAGAACTCGTTCCTGTTGGCCAGCTCGACCCAAACCATATCCACATTCCCGGAATTTTCGTCCAGCGTATTTTTGAAGGGCGCCATTATGAAAAGCGAATCGAAAAACGAATAGTCCGTACGGAGGCTTCAACATGATTCGTTTTGTAAGAGTTTTTTTCGCGGAAGCGGAATAAGTTGAGAGTAGAAAAAAGAAAAGAGAATAAAGATAAGAGAAAACGATTAATTGTTGATAAAAGCTTATTTCCAATATGAATTTGTCATCCTGAGCACAACCGAAGAATAATTATTTCTAACCAAACGTATTCATTCAATCAAAACCAAATAATAATAACAATAGCAATAAAAATAGAAAATGGCACACTTAAGACTGGGCGATACCGCCCCCGATTTTAAAGCAGAAACTACGGAAGGCACCATTAATTTTCACGAATGGCTGGGAGACAGCTGGGGGATTTTGTTTTCACATCCTGCAGATTATACACCCGTTTGCACCACCGAATTGGGTACGGTAGCCAATTATATGCCCGAGTTCAGCAAACGCAACGTCAAACCTATCGCATTGAGCGTAGACCCGCTGACCGATCATAAAGAGTGGATCAAGGACATTAATGAAACACAAAATACAACGGTCAATTATCCTATAATTGCTGATGAAGATCATCACGTTGCGGAACTTTACGATATGATTCACCCCAATGCAGACAGCAAGGCTACCGTACGTTCCGTGTTCATAATTGGACCAGACAAAAAGGTAAAATTGACCTTAACCTACCCACCTTCCACCGGGCGGAATTTTGACGAAATCCTTCGCGTTATCGATTCGTTGCAACTAACGGCCTATCACAGTGTGGCCACTCCGGCGAACTGGAAAGACGGTGAGGACGTTGTGATTTCACCATCAATTGCTGATGAGGATATTCCGTCAAAATTCCCAAAGGGTCATACCAAAATTAAATCCTACTTGAGAATGACGCCACAACCAAACAAGTAATTTGTTGTAAGTTATTGGTTACAAGAAATTCTTTCAATTGACTTGTAATTAATAACAATAGAAATAAATAATAAAAAATAGTTTAACAATGCTCGATAAAGACGGAATTGCAAAACGCATCGCCAAAGAAGTACAGGATGGCTATTACGTCAATCTTGGCATAGGGATTCCCACTTTGGTGGCCAATTATGTGCGTGATGATATCGAGGTGGAGTTTCAAAGCGAAAATGGCGTTTTGGGCATGGGTCCTTTTCCTACGGAAGAAGAGGTGGATGCAGATCTCATCAACGCTGGTAAGCAAACCATCACAGCATTGCCTGGTGCTTCCTTCTTTGATTCTGCGATGAGTTTTTCCATGATTCGTGGGCAGCATGTGGATTTGACTATCCTTGGCGCAATGGAAGTTGCCGAGAACGGTGATATTGCCAACTGGAAAATTCCCGGAAAAATGGTAAAAGGTATGGGTGGCGCGATGGATCTCGTCGCAAGTGCCGAAAACATCATCGTCGCAATGATGCACACCAACCGCGCTGGCGAGTCCAAACTGTTGCGCCGTTGTTCACTGCCTTTGACCGGTGTGGGCTGTGTCACCAAAATTGTGACCAACCTCGCGGTCCTCGAAGTTACCGATCAAGGTTTTGTGCTTCTAGAACGAGCTCCAGGGGTGACGGTAGATGAAATCAAGAAAGCTACTGAAGGACATCTCATTGTTAAAGGCGACATTCCGGAGATGATTGTGTGATCTGGAAACCAGCAGAGTCAATGCTAAAAAGCATTTTATTTCGTTTAAATACACAAATTCCTGCTTATAAGCAGGAATTTTTTTGGTTTTAAGAAAACGTTTGCATATATTCGTATCGTTGTAAGGCAGAAATATCATTTGAAATACACAAAATCTCAATTTATTAGTAAACAATTACCCCAAAAACCCCGCAATATGGAAACAGCAACTACACAATCAAACCCTCGTTTTCCCGTATTAAATAGTATTAAGGAAGGTTTTAAAACGGCAGCTCACTTTGCCTACCTGGCCAAAAAGGTTTTTCTTTTCATGTTTTAAGTGTGTTAATTTTTTAGACAGTCGCCGCGAACAGCGCCTGTCTAAAGCATAATAACTGTTCAAAAAGCAGTCAATCTTATTGTTATGTAAAGTTTTATCAAACTATTGAAATCCACCTTCAATAGTTTTGAGCAAGACAAAACTGACAATAGAGATTTGCTTTTTGAGCAGTTTTTTATTGCACGCATTACGAGGCTGCACCTGATTCGGTATAAAAATTGGTGAATTACTTTCTTACAAATCTCCAAGATTTATTTATGCCAAAGTTACGGCTGCTGCTCGTCTTGTTGACTATAAAATTTTCGGTTGAAGGACAATCCAACGATTTTGAAGCTGCAACATACAGCGTCGCCTTTGGCGGCATTTTTAGTGGAATAGGCGCAATTATCAATAAAAGTCCTGAAAAAAAAACTGGCAAGGTGTTCCTTAACGGTTTGCTGAAAGGTGCCGCTGGCGGCTATGTGATTTTTGAAAGTAAAAGGTTGCTGCGTGAAGTTGCTCGGCAAGAAAACCTGGCTTATGCCTGGCTGGCCAAACTCGTGAATGCTGCGGGCATTTCCATGATCGAAAACGCAGCGATGAACCGTCCCCTTTGGCAACAATTAACCTGCATATCGGTTTTAACCGGTTTGAATTTCATTTTGAGGATACCTTTAAATTGAAATATCAAGTGATGCCTGCTGCGCTATTGGGAATGCTGCTTGCAGCATATGGAAATAAGTTTGATATTAAATTAAGCGCTATGACTGGGGAGCCCATATTTTCAGGAAACAGTCTCGCCCTGAACTTTGCATTTGAAAACGACGGTGCCAATTTATACACAGCACTCTTAATCAAAAGTCGCTTTTTAGATGATTATTCGCTTTTAACACATGAAATCTTACATACTTACCAATGTTACGACCAAAACGTGATTAACACTTTTTTCCACAAACCAGTAAAATCCCTAAATAAACAGGGAAAGTTTTTTCAGTTCCTTGATGATGTATTCTATTATGATTTTCAAGCGCCCATAGGTCTTGCGGCCTATGAAATTGAAAACCTATCCGCAGACGATTATTTCGACAACTATTTTGAGCAGGAAGCTAAATACTATGGTGAACACTGAAAATTAGTTGTCTATGGTATCGCTTTGATCAAGTCCCTCGTGTAATCTTCTGTAGGATTCTCAAAAACCGCATCCGCTTCCCCACGTTCTACAATCTGACCGTTACGCATAACGATGATCCGGTCTGCTATGTATTTGACTACGGCGAGGTCGTGCGAAATAAATAAATAGGTAAAACCGAAGGTTTCCTTTAGGTCATTGAGCAGGTTCAACACCTGTGCTTGCACAGAAATATCCAAGGCCGAAACACTCTCGTCACAAACAATAAATTTAGGATTTACGGCAACCGTACGGGCGATGCCGATACGTTGCCGTTGCCCCCCGCTGAATTCGTGCGGATAACGATCAAAATGCGCCGCCGTCAAGCCCACCTGTTTCAAGATCGAAATTGCTTTTTCCTTCCGTTCTTTTTTACCGCCGTACATTTTGTGTACCTGCATCGCTTCGGTGATGGCCTGGCCCACCGTCAACCGCGGATTTAATGAAGAATAGGGATCCTGAAAAATGATCTGGATGTCTTTCCGCAGCTTCCGCAATTCGCGGTTTCTCAATTTGGTGATGTCGCTTCCGCGAAAGAAAACCGTCCCGGAAGTCGCCCGGTCCAACTGCAAAATGAGATTTCCCAAGGTCGATTTTCCGCAACCGGATTCGCCGACAAGTCCCAAGGTTTCGCCCTCGTAAATTTCCAAGGTGACATCATCAACGGCGCGGGTAACCTGTTCTTTTCCGAAGAAACCCATTTTGTTGACGAACAATCGGGACGTGTTTATGATTTTTAGAAGCGGTTCCTTTTCGTAGATTTTATTATGTTTTTGCACCCGTTCTTGCCGCTGCACCACATCTGGCAAAGGACTGTTGTTCATAAAGTCAGCAACCGTGGGAAGTCGCCTTCGGCGTTCGTGGGTCGCCGGGCGTGCATAGATCAGGGCTTTGGTATATTCTTCCTGCGGATTTTTAAAAATGCGCTGAGCCGTTCCCTGCTCCACCACTTTCCCCTGAAACATCACAACCACACGATCGGCAAAGTTGCTGACCAAGGCGAGATCGTGGGAAATAAAAATAATACTCATTTTGGTCTCCCGTTGCAGGTCTTTGAGCAGGTTTAAAATTTCCTTTTGAACCGTAACATCGAGCGCAGTTGTGGGTTCATCTGCGATTAGGATTTCCGGTTTGCAGGCAATGGCCATCGCGATCATTACCCGTTGTTTCTGCCCACCGCTAATCTCGTGAGGATACGCCCGAAAAACCCGCGACGGATTGGGAAGCCGAACCTTTTCAAAAAGCGAAATCACTTCGTTCTTGATCGCTTTGCTGCTGAGGTCGGTATGTTCTTTTAGAATTTCGGCAACCTGTTCGCCGCAGCGCATGGATGGGTTCAACGAACTCATAGGCTCCTGAAAAATCATGGAAATACGGTTGCCACGCAAATTTCGGAATTGCTTTTCGGAATAATGGAGCAGCTCTTCATTGTGAAAACGTATGCTTCCGCTGGAAATGTTTACGGTTTTTTTCGGAAGCAATCCCAATACCGCGAGACTGGTCACGGACTTCCCGGAACCGGATTCACCCACCACGCCTAAAATTTCATTTTGATGGAGTTGAAAGGAAACCTCGTGCAATACTTCAACTAGGGAATTTCCATTTCCGAAGCCTAGGCTTAGATTTTTGATTTCCAAAAGTGTTTCCTGGCTCATTTAAAAATTTATAGGACTAGGCTGAAAGTAGCGAATATTCAATAAGAATTCGTTTAAGAAAAGAAAATAGTTCATTTTTTTCATTGCCAAAAAAACGAAGCAAAAAAGGCTAGGCTGAAGAAAATTCAGCTAAAAAATAATTTTCGGATGACTCAAAATCGAACATTTTTTTGAGATTGAAACATTTTGCAACCCTTTTACTTTTTTGATTACAGAAAAATCATGGTTGCCAGAATTTTGCTTCATCCATCCAAAAAAAATTTTTCTTAACGCCGAATTCTCTAAGGCCAGAAAACCTCTGGTAAATTACACAGAAACAATCTCATCATCCTTCAAAAGGGTTTCGTTACGCAATCTCAGGATTATCTGGGCAATGGCGACGACGTCGCGTTCACAATATTCCACGATACGGTCGAGGTCGTTTTCTTCGTAATACACATCACGAACCTGACTGCCGTCAATATCGGTTTTTGGGGAGGGAATGCCGAGGATTTTGGTCATCAGTTTTAGGGAAGTGAAGGTTTTGTAATCGCCAAATTTCCAGAGCTCGAGCGTATCCAGATGTGGAACTTCCCAAGGTTTTTTACCAAAAAGATTCAATTTAAACGGAAGATTGATCCCATTGATGATCATTCGCCTTGCGATATACGGAAAATCAAATTCTTTACCGTTGTGCGCGCATAAAAGATGTTGTGATTTATTGAAATGGCTTTCGAGCAGTTTTTTAAACTCCGTTAGCAAATGGTGCTCATCGCCATAAAAGGAAGTTGTCCTGAATTTTTTCTCATCACCTTCCACCTTAAAATACCCCACGGAAATCACCACGATCTTCCCAAATTCTGCCCAGATACCAGCACGGTCGTAAAATTCTTCCGGAGCACATTCATCCCTTCGCTGATATTGGGTTTTGTCTGCATAAAGATGCTGCATATCTTCATCCAAAGCGCCAAAAGTAGCTTCTTGGGGAACGGTCTCGATGTCGAGAAAAAGGATGTTTTCCAGTTTGATACGGTTGACCATGGGCGGCGGAATTTATTTCTGTTCTTGCATTTTTCGTACTTGTTTGAGCACAGCTCCTTTGGGCATGAGCGGCAATGTTTTCATCATCATTTTTTGAGCAAAACTCACTCCTGCCACGACATTAAGTTCGCCTTCAAGCATCGCTTCATAACCAGCCTTGGTGACAGATTCAGGATCTGCAGTGTCGTCAAAAAGTTTGGTTTTGTCCATTCCAGAAGTTTTTCCGAAGTTGGTTTCGGTAGCGCCCGGAAGTAGTGCGGTAACGGTCACGTTGGTGTCATGCAGTTCTTCCGCAATGGCGTTGCTGAATGATGTCACATACGCTTTAGTAGCAAAATATACCGCTTGCAAAGGCCCGGGCATCAGGCTAGCCGTTGAGGAAACGTTGAGAATCCTACCGCTGTTGCGTGCTACAAATGAAGGGAGAAATTTTCGCGTAAGCGCAGTCAAAGCCATCACGTTCAGTTGAATCATCGCTTGATCTTTTTCCCAATCCCGCTCGTGAAATTTACCCACACCACCAAAACCGGCGTTGTTGATGAGGTAATCGATGTGTACATTTGCACTGTTGAGCACTTCGTAAATATCGTTAGGCGCATTTGGTTCGGTAAGATCTTTGGGTATGACCAAGACACTTACGTTGTACGTGTCGTGCAGTTCTTTTTGCAGGGCATTCAGTTTATCCTCGCTGCGTGCCACGATGACCAGATCGCCGCCTCTCTCTGCGTGTATTTTGGCAAATTCCTTTCCTATTCCGCTGCTTGCGCCTGTAATGAGTGCTGTTTTTTTCATAGTGGGTTTTTTATTGGGTAAGGCGATAAGCTTCGTCCAGATAGCTATTGATTTCGTCAGGATAACTGTCTTCTCCTACAGATCCACGGGAATGCCCTAAGCGTACGACAATTAAATCATCCTGCGGAATGACCATAACGTATTGCCCTAAATGGCCACGCATCATAAACACGTCTTTGCCATTGTATTCTTTGAGCCAAAAGCCATAGCCGTAGGGAGCTCCTTCAAACCGTGGGCGGATGCTTCGCGCCACAAAGCTTGAATCTAAAACCTGCACACCATTCCACCTGCCAAAATCTTTATAAAGTTTACCAAAACGGGCAAAATCCTTGGCATTTGAGGCAATACAGCAATAGGCTTTGACCAGATTGTTTTCCTTACTGTCCACTTGCCAGAGTGCGTCCCGATTGGCCCCCAATGGTTGCCAAAAGGATTGTGACAGGTAATCTTCAAGCGGCATCCCTGTGGCTTTTTCCAAAACGATGGCTAGCAATTGGGTGTTTCCGCTGAGGTATTTATACTCTTGTCCGGGTTCTTCAGTGACTTCGAGATCGAGCATGATTTCGGTAAGGTCATCGTCAAAATAAGCCTGAGTGGTTACCGAAAACGGACTGTAATACGACTCGTTCCAGTCCAGCCCGGAAGCCATGGAAGCGAGATCGCCCACGGTCATTTCGCCAGCAAGGCCGCCACAATATTCCGGTAAGAAATCACAGACCGGTTGATCAAGGCTTTCAATATGCCCTTGCATAATCGCTTTGCCGAGCATCCCAGTAACATAGCTTTTGGCCATGGAAAAAGAGTTGCTCTTGGAATTTTCACCAAAACCATCATAATAGGATTCGTGAACGATGCTGTCGTTTTTGATCACCACATAAGCGATGGTTCCGAATTTCTCGTGAATTTTTTTGATTTCTTTGGAAAGGGTTTCTTCGTTATAATCTAATGTCATCGGCCAGGATTGAGAAGCTCCACTGTCAATAATGACATTATCAAATTTCTTGTAATCTTCCAGATAGGCCGTGGTGTGACCGGTCAGGTAAATGGTACGAACGGCGGTTAAAAGGTACCCGTAGCCGAAAACATACAGTCCGATAATAAGAACCAAAAGGATTGTAATCAGGCCGAGGAAAAAGCGTGCGATGTATTTCATTTATAAAACGCTACTATTTGCTGTTTGATTCGCTTGGTGTTTTGCCTGTTCGTATAGGAATTCTGGTGAAAAATCAGAATTTCCCGGCCAAGTCAAGGTCCAGTCATCCAATTGAAAATTTTGAAAAAGGGATTGGTCTTGCAAGTGTTTGTATAA
This sequence comes from Leeuwenhoekiella sp., assembly GCA_049671285.1. Taxonomy (GTDB): domain Bacteria; phylum Bacteroidota; class Bacteroidia; order Flavobacteriales; family Flavobacteriaceae; genus Leeuwenhoekiella. Next base: position 29,602 of record JBATUQ010000012.1, read on the forward strand.
TTCACCAGTCAGTAATTTTTCAAAATCAGTTATAGCAACGAAGCCGTCATTGAAGTATAGCCGAACTTTATAATCATTTATATATTCTGCTTTGGTAATATAAATAGGATCTAACATTATCGTTTTAAGTTAAGGGTTCAATTTTTTTCATTGGTTTTTGCTCCTCCATATTTTCCCAGTTATGTAAAAGTTCGGTTTGGTGAAGTTCCAACCATTCAAGCGACAAACGGATAGCAGTCTTAGGCATTTCTCCTTTCAAAATTCCAGTTTTAATTTCGATCACTGCACGATATCCCTGATAGCTCAAATGAAAATGGGGTGGATTGTGGTCATTATAGTACATAGTAATGATGATCCCATAAAATCTAGAAATTTCTGGCATATCCACTTATATTCCATAAAGTTAATTATTTTTTTAGAACAGTGAAGTCTGTCTCAAACCAGACTCGTGTTCCAAAAGCCACTTTTTGCGCCAAAGTCCGCCGGCATAACCGGTGAGTGAACCGTCGCTGCCAATAATGCGATGGCAGGGAATGATGATCGCGATGGGATTTTTTCCATTAGCGGAAGCTGCAGCGCGGATGACCTTAATGTCGCCAAGTTTTTTGGCGATGGCCAAATAGTTTTCTGTGCTGCCAAATGGAACCTGTTGCAGTTGTGACCACGCTTTCTTCTGAAAATCAGTTCCAGACGGCTTGAGGTTAAGATCAAAATTTTTGAGGGAATTATGAAAGTAAGCTTGCAGTTGAGTTTTGGCTTTCACGATTTCACTGGGAAGTTGGGCATCTTCTGTTACCTCAATTTCTTCGGAAACAAAGGTGACTTCGGTTATGCTATTTTCATTTCCGCGGATGCGAATTCTACCAAGAGGTGTTTCTAAAACCGCGGTTTTCATAAATGTAAAATTGCTATTGGCGGAAGCTTTTTCGCGGATGCGAAATGTTACTGCTCGGGATTGGTTTTCCCTTGCTCTTCGTGTTGGTTGATGTTTTTCATATCTACCTCGTCAAGAGTGATGCCCATACGTTTGGCCCGGCGTTCCCAGTTTTTACGCGCCTGGATCTGCATGTCCTCAACGGTATCGCTTTCGTCCATGATCTCAAGGCCTAGAAGGGTCTCGATAATATCTTCCATGGTAACGATACCGATGGTGTTTCCAAATTCATCGGTGACCAGAGAGATATGTCCGCGCTCTTTTAAGAATACATCAAAAAGCTCCGGGATGGGCTTGTCTGCTGGGATGACTGGAAGATCGCGCCTTAAATCTGCTAAGGTCTTTTCGCCATTTTCTTCCACAATCTCTTCAAGAACATCATCCTTGAGTATAAACCCGGTGATGTTGTGCGATTTGCCTTCATATACGGGAATACGTGAAAATTTCAGGTTTTTGTGTTCTTTATGAAATTCCTTTAGGGTGACACTTTCGTCTTCGGTGGTGACTACCGGGAAAGGTGTCATTACATCCTTAGCCTTAACTGATTTAAAAAGCAATAAATTTTTAATCACCAGTGTCTCGTTGTCCTCGATAACACCTTCCTGCTCTGCCGCGTCTGTTAAGGCCATAAATTCTTCAAGGCTCATCGTGCTCACGTGTGCCGATTTACCGACGAGTTTTGTGACTTGCATGAGTAGCCAAAGAATTCCGGTATATTTTAAAACCACCAAAATGATCTTTAGTGATTTGGCCGTAAAATTCCCCAACGATTTCCAGTAGGTCGCTCCTATTGTTTTTGGGATAATTTCAGAAAGGACAAGAATAAGCAACGTCATCACCGCTGATACCATCCCAACAAAATTGATCCCCAAGAAACTGACCTCCCAGCCGCTTTCTACCGCCATATTTCCGGCTTGGTCACCTACTAAAATTGCTCCAACGGTATGGGCAATGGTATTTAAGGTCAGGATCGCGATCAGCGGTTTGTCAATGTCCTTTTTAAAGTTAGCCAGGGTTTTGGCGTAATGTTTTCCCTCTTTGGTCTTGATCCTGATAAAACTTGGGGTAATGCTGAGCAGCACCGCCTCTAGGATGGAACATAAAAAGGAAAAGAATATGGAAATCAGCGCGTAGGCGATGAGTAAAGCCATGGTGGGTTGTCGTTTAGGCTAAAGATACCATAAATACCAAACCCTCACCAAACGGTTAAGAAAACTTAATGGAATTTAGGATTACCACCCCACATACTTAGGTGGCTTGATCCCCTTGAGATTGAAGTAAACCACCAGTTGTCCCCGGTGATGGGTTACGTGATCTTGTAGCAGGTTAAGGATTTGAAGTTTGGATTTTGCACCGGCGAAAAATCGGACATCCTCCGAAAAGTCTTCTATTTGTGAAATGGCTTTACTGACCTTATCAAAGTCTGCTTTGAGTTTTTTGATGATGTCTTTTTTTGTGTTTAGCTCGGGAACGGGTTCGTCTATAAGGTTAAAGTACGATGTCCCCAGCCAAGTGATATTCCCATCAATATGCAACAACTGCTCTTCAAAAGTCATCTGACCTTCCGTAGGTTTATAGTCGTAAAATTCTTCGGGCATCGCTTCCGCGAAAGCAATCAGGTAATCCTTGGAATGCTCCCATTTTTCCAACCAAGCGGATTTAAAGTCAGATTGCTGACCATAGCCGATCAGCGAAATTAAAAAGACTAGGATTTTGATTGTGTTTTTCATAGGAAGACCCTTTAAAATGCTCAAGGTGACAGTTGATTTAAAGTAATTTTACCACATCCTTCGCAAAATAACTGGCGATCAAGTTGGCGCCGGCGCGTTTTATGGCGGTAATCTGTTCCATCATGACGGCGTCGTGATCCAACCAGCCTCGCTGGGAAGCTGCCTTGATCATTGCATATTCGCCACTTACCTGATAAACGGCAACCGGTACATCTACCGCATTGCGGAGGTCGCGCACGATATCAAGATAACAAAGTCCGGGCTTGACCATCACGATGTCGGCGCCTTCTTGAATGTCCATCAACGTTTCGCGAATCGCCTCCTCACGATTGGCAGGATCCATCTGATAGGTTTTTTTATCCTTCGGAATATTTTTTAAGTCCACCGGTGCAGAATCGAGCGCGTCGCGAAAAGGCCCGTAAAACGCCGAAGCATATTTGGCCGAATAGCTCATAATGCCCGTATCGGTGAATCCTTCGTCTTCCAGGAGGGTACGCATTTCAAAAATACGACCGTCCATCATATCGCTAGGTGCCACAAAATCGGCACCGGCGCGGGCGTGGGACAGCGCCATTTCGGCGAGGATGGCATTGGTATCGTCATTGAGTACAACGCCTCCCGAAACAATACCATCATGACCAAATTTGGAATAGGGATCCATCGCCACATCGGTCATTACGAGCATTTCCGGACAGGCGTTTTTGACTTCTTTCACGGCACGTTGCATCAGTCCGTCGGGATTGAGCGCTTCCGTGCCAGCATTGTCCTTGAGGTGATCTTCGACCTTGGCAAAAAGCAGTACGGCTTTGAGGCCGAGGTTGTAAAGGGATTTAATTTCGTCACCCAACAAATCCAGACTGAACCGGTAATAACCCGGCATGGAAGCGATCTCTTCTTTCTTATTTTTTCCTTCGGTCACAAAAATGGGCACCAAAAAATCATCAGGAGAAATCACCGTCTCCCGAACCAGGGAACGGATGGCGGCTGAAGTACGTAAACGACGGTTGCGGCGTAGGGGGAACATAATTTTTGTTTTAAAATTTTTACTGTTGAAGATGCTCAGTTGAAAACATTTCCAAACCAAGTGTAGGCCATCATCATTAAGACAAGTGACAATACGATCGTATCAAATTGCGGATATACCAAAATACCAAAAAAGCCCACGGCCAAAATCAACGCACCATACGACCAACCGATGATGCGGCTCTTTTTCTTTTCGGCCAAAAATGCGCGCGGCAAGGGTAAAATAGCACAGACCGAAGCGATGGCAATCAGCATAAAGTGATCAAATCCCGTGGCGTATCTTAATGCCAGTGCCAACAGCGCCAGCACAATCAAAGTGGTAAAAGTGATCCCGCTCCACTTTTGATCGTTGTCGAGCAGGTACTTTCCGAAGCGGTCAAAATTGAGGATGGCGTTAGAGAGTGGTTCCATAATCCATCCGCCGAGGGCGAAAAATAAATAGATAAAAATAATGGGGATAGCTACAATTTCCAGACCGGTATGGTCTAAAATCCGTACCGAAAACTGATAGATCAAATACAGCCCAATAATAAAAAACCATTGATTGCGGGTGGACTGATTTCCTATCCAAAAAGCATATTTTAAATACCAGCGGTACAGAAAATTCTTAGATTTTAGCGCTGTGCTGAGGCCATCCTTGGCATACTGAAAATTGGGATCGTACTGCAAGGCCTGTTTGAAATGGTTCATCGCCTTCCGGTGATCACCCTGTTCCAGAGCGACCCAGCCTACATTAGTGTGTGAGTAAGAATCCTCCGGATTATCGTGCAGCAGATAATCCACTGTTTGGTTGGCTTCGTCCATACGGTCCAGCTTGGTTAGGATCTGGGCGCGGGTGTTAAGACAGAAGGCATTTTTTGCATTGATGCGCAGTCCTTCGTTGACAAGGTTCAGGGCATCTTCAAATTTTTTCTTCCGAAGCAACATGGCTCCTTTTAGGCCAAAAAAATCAGCATCGTATGGATAAATGGAAATAGCTTCATCGATATACTCCAGCGCCCTTTTGTCCTGATCCAATTGCAGGGCAATTTTCGCTTTCAGGTAAAAGATGCTGGGATCGTCAGGCCGTTCACTCAATAGGCGATTTGCCAGTTCATCAGCCTTTTGATAATCTGAAATATTGTATTGGCACAGGGCCAAGTAATAGTTAGCCGTCCAGTCATTGGGAGCCTTGCCCAAATAGGAAATCGCGTCCTGATAACGCCCTATCTGAAACAGTTGAATGCCTCTTTCTATATTGGCCTGTTGCACTATTTTTTTATTTTCAGGTAGGTGAGGATGTCGTCATACAGTCCGCCATCGTTGCTGTAGAGTGCATAATTTTTGGCGGAGCCGAACCACTCTTTGGTACTGGCTTTGACTTTTTTTACGGCTTTCAGAAAATCTTTTGTGACCAAAGGTTGCGGCACGCCATCGGCAAAGGAATCCTGCAATTTCTTTTCTACGGCAACATCGATCACTGCTTGAATATCCGCTCCCGAAAATTCTGGGGTAGCTTTGGCCAGTGCCATATAATCGATGCTTTCGATGGGTTTGTTTTTCAACGAAATCTTAAAAATCGCTGCCCGCGCGGAAGCATCCGGCGGTTGCACAAAAATGATACGGTCAAAACGACCTGGTCTGCGAAATGCAGGATCGAGATACCACGGTGCATTCGTCGCTCCCAGCACCAAAATTCCATCGTTGTCTGAATTGATTCCGTCGAGTTCTGCCAGAAATTGGTTGATCACCGTACGCCCGGCGGTTTTGTTGACATCGTTGCGATTGGCGCCGAGTGCGTCTATTTCGTCAATAAAAATCACACAGGGCGTGTTTTCGCGGGCGAGTTCAAAAATTTCGTGCAGGTTGCGCTCGCTGCTGCCTATCCACATATCGAGGATTTCGTTGATGCCTACGCTAATAAAATGCGCATTGATTTCGCCGGCGGTGGCTTTGGCCAAATGGGTTTTTCCGCAGCCGGGAGGGCCGTAAAGCAGGATGCCGCCACCTATCTTTTTACCATACGCTTTATAAAGTTCCTGATGCTCGAGAGGTTTTATGATTTTTAGCGAAATCTCCTCTTTTACCTGATCCATTCCGCCTACATCAGAGAAACGGGTGTCCGGCTTGTCGAGAAAAGAAAGCGCGTCGTCATCGTAATAATCATCATCTTCCTCATCGTCATCGTTAAACGGAAGATGGGCAACCTTGAGATGGGTATCAAAATCAGGGTTGGAGTAGTGCCGATCAATATTCAATATGCTTTGATAAGTGTCCTGCGCTTCCGCGAAATCTTTCTGTTTCAACTGGCAATAGCAGAGCAGTTCGAGATAATCCACGTTGGAAGATTTTTTAATGAGTTCTTCCAAAAGGATTTCGGCAGCGGCGTATTTGTCACGTTTGTAAAAGCAACGGGCAAGTTCAAATTTGGCCTCATTGTGCGAAGTATCAAGATCGATGATCTGAACCAAGTGATTTTCCGCTTCTTCAAATTGCCTCTTGTCAGCGTAGAGCTTGGCAACCTGCAATTTAAGCGGAATATTGTTGGGCGAGTATTTTAGCGCTTCCAGTAGGCTTTCTAACATCGATGAATTTTTGATAGTAGGATAAATATATTGTTTTCAGTTGATTTTCTGCAGCATATCCACAAAGGAAAAACACCTAAAAATCACTGGTTTTCCAGCCAATTTCTAGGCTGTTTTAAAATGTGTAGCAATTTTTCTTCGGGCGAGCCGGGCGCTGGGTGGTGGTCGTAAACCCATTGCACTTTTGGCGGAAGGCTCATCAGAATGCTTTCTATTCTTCCGTTTGTTTTCAGTCCAAACAACGTTCCCTTGTCGTGGACAAGGTTAAACTCCACATACCTTCCGCGACGTATTTCCTGCCAGTCGCGCTCCCTTTCGCCGTATGGCAAATCCTTTCGTTTTTCCAAAATGGGAAGGTATGCTTCTAGGAAACTATCGCCAACATCGGTCGTAAAATTATACCAATCCTGCATCGTTTTGGATTCGTCTTTTTTTAGATAATCGTAAAACAGTCCACCGATACCGCGGGCTTCTTCCCGGTGGGAGTTGTAAAAATAGGCGTCGCATTTGGACTTAAATTCGGAATAAAAACCGGGATCGTGGCGGTCACAGGCATATTTGCATACTTGATGAAAATGTTTTGCATCCTCATCAAATAGATAATACGGTGTCAAATCCTGACCGCCGCCAAACCAACTGTCGACGAGGGTGCCGTCCTTTTCATACATCTCAAAATAGCGCCAGTTAGCGTGTACCGTGGGCGCATTTGGGTTGACGGGATGCAGCACCAAACTGAGTCCACAAGCAAAAAAATCGACATCACCCACTTTAAAATACTGCTGCATGGCCGGTGCTAAAGAACCAAAAACCTCAGAAATATTGACGCCGCCTTTTTCAAAAACAGCTCCGTTCTCGATGACACGTGTACGGCCACCACCGCCTTCCTTGCGCTCCCAGCGGTCTTCTTTAAAAGTCGCTTTGCCGTCGATTGTCTCGAGGGTTGAGGTGATGGTGTCTTGAAGGTCGTGGATGTAGTTGACGAATTGGGTCTTCATCACATTTTATCTTTTTCCAGAAGCCGCAAAGTTACCACACTCGCAGCGGTAACTGAAAGCGGGAGCACTAAGATTATCCCGACTAGCGGAATAAGGAGGAATAGCATAAATACAATCCCATTGCCCACGGCAAAACCACGATGCTTTTTGACAAAGTCGATGCTTTCGCGGTAGTCCTTATGACGCTCTAAGGTGTAGTCCATATTACCAAAACCGGCATAATAGGCTTGGATGAGAAAAGCTAGTGGAGTAGTAACCAGATTGATCACTGGAATCAATCCCAAAAGTAAGACGGGAATGGTAAAAAGCAGTTCTAACAGTAAGTTGCGGATGTTGATGCGTATGCCCCGTATGAGTTGGCCTACGTTTGATGTATTGCGGTGTTCATCGTGTGTACTACCGCTAAGGTGTGCTTCTATCTTTTCGGAAACCGGACTCATAAATGGAGCCGAAACGGCCATCACGATATGTTTGTAAAGGATGAGCCCCAAAATGACAATGATCAATCCGCCCAGGATTTCGCTTATGGTCACAAAGGTTTCCTTGCCCCAGTCCCAGAACCACATTTTAGCAATGATGGAGCCGAGATTATCCGACAGGCCCCAAGCAGCGAGAGCAATAGTTACAGCGGTCACAAAACTGATCACCATAGGTACGATAAAATATTTCCATAAGCCCAGCTTTTTGATAAGTGGGAATGCGTATTTATAGGCGTTTATGGCAGTAAAACTGTTTTTGAGCATCATACTTTAATATAAACAAGATGATCACTAAATATATCAATTTTAGAAGGATCTTTAAATGGAATGGCTTCTTCGGTCTTTTTCTTGAGTTCGTTGAGCAAGGTTTCAAAAGGCACTTTGGGGTTTTGAACAAATAAATCGCGGCCTGCTTTATTGTTCTGAATGTCCATTGTGCGTTGCATAATGGGATTGTCAAACAAGTCTTCATTGGCATCGGTGACATTTTTGGTCCAAGAAAGTGTGTTCTTTAGTTGCCTACCTTCAGTTTTATTAAGATAAAAGAGTATTGAGATATTCCAAAGCGCGTGCTTGAAGGCATTGCCCCGGCCGTCTCGGTTGTGCGTTTTGGGGTAAGTGGCCGAAGCGATTTTCAAGGTTGCTACAGTGGCTCTCCACGTGGGAATTAAGTAACCGGGGCGTTTGACCAACAATACGAAAATTGATGGCAACACCTTATAATTCAGGTTCTTTAATCTTTTAAAAATCATAGCGTGCTCAAACGGCGAGATCATCCTGAAGGACTTCGGTTTGATTGCCAGAAACCATTCTTGACCAGATGGCCAAACCAAAAGTAAGCACACCCAGTCGTCCCACAAACATTAAAAAGATTATGACCAATTGACCAAAGGTGTTGATATCTGCAGTAATTCCCGTACTTATCCCCACCGTTCCCAAAGCCGATGCGACTTCAAAGAAAATTTCCTCAAATTTAAAATCATTGGTGAATGTAATCAGAAAGGAGCCCAGCGCGATAAGGGAGGTGTAGAAAATAAAGGAGGAAGTGGCGATATAAAGCCTTTCAAATGGAATGGTGCGACCTAGAAAGGTAATGCGATCCCTTCCCTTAAGCCTGCTTTTCACAATCGAAAAAATGGCGGTCAGGGTTGTTATCTTGATACCGCCAGCGGTTCCGGAAGGTGAGGCACCCACATACATTAAAAATATGGTGACCAAGAGCATGGCTTGCGTCATCAGGCCAAAGTCGGTTGTGTTAAAGCCCACGGTAGTCGTAGCGGTCATAGACTGAAAAAACGAAGCGAGAAATCGCTCGTAGCCTGAATATTTGTCGATGGAAGGTTCAAAGAAAAAGAGAAAAAGGGTTCCGCCGGCCAGAAGTATCCCCATTCCATACATCACAATTTTAGTGGTAAAGCTGAGCTGGTGAATTTTCTTTCGCAGTAACAAATAAAAATCGGTCACGACGATAAATCCCAATGAGCCCGAAATGGCCAGCATGCTGATGATAAAATTGATGAAGCCGTTGTCCACATAGTCCACAAAACTATTGTTGAAAAGGCTGAAGCCAGCTGTACAAAACGTGCTGATGCTATGAAAAACAGAGGACCAGATTGCTTCACCAGCAGGCATACCTTCCATAGTAAAAGCGACAAAGAATAGAATGGCGCCTAAAGATTCCATAATAACCGTAAACAAGATCACAGATTTTAAGAAATCTGAGATTTGAATGGTTTGCGGCAGGGTAAACGAAGTTTTGAGCAACCTCTCGTGCCAGTGCGTCATCTTTTTTGTGGTCGAGAGGATCATAAACGTGGTAAAGGTCAAATACCCAATTCCTCCCAGTTGAATCAATCCTGCAATGACCAATTGACCAAAAAAGTTGTAAGTATCAAAAATAGAAACCGTGACCAAGCCGGTGGTAGATACTGCCGAAACGGCAATAAAAAAATGATCCAGAAAATTTGCGCCGGTCTTTTGAAACCACGGTAAGGACAAGAGCAAGGTGCCCACGGCCACGTAGCTCAAAAAACCATAAAATAAATTTTGCTGCGGTGACCAGCCCATCTTGAGCTTGCGATACCAAATCCTGAACCTGTGAAACATACAGCTAAGTTCGGTTAATCTGCCGAATATTCCTTTACCGCTTCTATAAAAGCGCCTGCATTTGCTACTGGAATATTGGGTAAAATCCCGTGACCCAGATTGACGATATATCTATCCTTTCCGAAAGCATCGATCATTTCTCTAACCATTTTTTTAATTTCGCTCGGGGGCGAAAGCAAGCGCGACGGGTCAAAATTTCCTTGTAATGTAATGTTTCCACCGGTGAGGTAACGGGCATTTCTGGCGCTGCACGTCCAGTCTATCCCCAATGCCGAAGCACCACTTTTTGCCATTTCGCCCAGCGCAAACCAGCATCCTTTCCCAAAGGCGATCACCGGAGCATCTCCTTTGAGCGCATCAATGATCTGTTGCATATATTGCCAGCTGAATTCTTGATAATCCACCGGCGAAAGCATGCCGCCCCAACTGTCAAAAAGCTGAACCGCATTGACACCGGCTTTTACTTTTTCCTTAAGGTAGAGAATGGTGGTATCGGTAATTTTTTGAAGCAATTGATGAGCTGCTTCAGGATTGGTAAAGCACAATGCTTTCGCTTTGTCAAAATTTTTGGAACCTTGTCCTTGCACACAGTAGCACAGAATCGTCCACGGGGAACCGGCAAATCCAATCAATGGGATTTCATCATCGAGTTTTTCCTTGGTCATTTTGATCGCTTCCATTACATAGCCGAGCGTTTCCTCAATGTTTGGGACGATCACCCGCTCAAGATCTTTCAGCGACCGAATAGGATCAGGAACCCACGGGCCGATGCCGGGGCGCATTTCTACATCGATGTTCATCGCCTGCGGAATGACCAAAATATCGCTAAAAAGAATTGCCGCATCCATCCCATAACGCCGAATGGGCTGTACGGTTATTTCGCTGGCCAGTTCTGGGGTTTGGCAACGGGTAAAGAAGTCGTATTTCTTTTTGATTTCCTGAAATTCGGGCAAGTAGCGGCCGGCTTGTCGCATCATCCAAACAGGAGGGCGAGAAACCGTTTCACCTTTTAAAGCCCTAAGAAAGAGGTCGTTTTTGATCATAGTGTTTTTTTCAATAGACCTACAAAGTTTTTGAAACCTTGCAGGTCAGTAATTCTAATACGATTTTTCATTTAAAAGCTTAACTGCTTTGGCAATCACGCTTTCCACCGAAGTGGCGTTGGCAATTGCAATGTTTTTGGTAAACTTTTTTGCTTCGGAGGCAGTTGTGCTTCCTATGCAAACGGCCAGACTTTCACCAAAACCATTCACTTCCGCGAAGCTTTGCACACCGCTTGGGCTGAAAAATAGCACCGCATCAAATTTTCGTTCAAAAGCTTTCGGATTGAGCACCGTTTGATAAACTTCAATTTCTTCCAGATTGATTCCGTTTTGCTTCAATTTATCCGGTAATTCCTGACGGCGCAAATTTCCACAGAAAAAGTGAAAAGACGCGTCACGATGTTTTTTTATTAAGAAATCACCCAACTCAAAAGCATTTTGTGCGGTGTGTTCTACAATTAAGCGGTGTTTTTCTAGAAGGGTTTTCGTTTTGGTGCCAACACAGAAAAACCTCACCCCCGGCCCCTCTCCCTCAGGGAGAGGGGTGATTTCTTCCATTTTATTCAGAAATTCGTTGACGGCATTTTTGCTGGTAAAAATCAAGTTGTGCATTTTCCAGGGAAGCTGAAAATCCTTTGGCTCAATTTTAATCGCGTCATAATCCACAAAAGAAACCCCTGTGTTGAGGAGAAGTTCGCGCTGGTTGAGTTTTAGTTTTTTGGTGGAGAGGATGGCTGAGCCCTCACCCCAACCCTTTCCCGCCGGAGAGGGAGACTTTTTATAGGTTGTGGATCGCTTGAAAGAAACTGGGTTTTTATCACGGTGTTCTTTGACGTTTTCGATAGCTTCGAAAATCTCTTTTGGAGATTGAAATACAACATCATTTTTAAAGCGCAACACCCAATATCCCAAAGCTTTGAAATGAAGATCACGAAGATTGTCTTTTTCTTTCTGCTCGGGGTTGTTGTGGTAACCGCCGTCCAATTCGATAATGAGTCCCAGTTCAAGGCAGTAAAAATCGACGATATAATCTTTTAGGGGATGTTGTCTTCGGAACTTAAGGTTGAGAAACTTTCTGTTGCGCAATAGCCCCCAAAGTTCTTTTTCCGCCTCGGTCTGTTCTTGGCGCAAGTGACGAGCAAGTTGGGTTTTAGTAGGTTTCATAATGTTTAAGTTTGAATCTTCAAACCCCCTCTCCGTGGGGAGAGGGTCGGGGAGAGGGGAACTATTTAATTAAGAGCACGCTTTATCTCCTGCATCAACCCTTGACCACCATTTTCAAGAATTTCTTCAGCGCATCGTTCACCAAAATGTTCATATTCTTTTACCGAAACAGACCGAGCAACCTCATATTTGGTTTTTCCGTCAAGGCTGAAAAGGGCTCCTTTAAATTGTATCTGATCACTGACTATTTCTGCCAAAGCGCCAATGGGTGCCGTACAGCCACCTTCCAGCTTTCGGAGGAAATCGCGTTCTACCTGTGTTGTGATTTCTGAATTCTTATGATTTAATTTTGCGCAAGCTTCTTGTGAAAATTCATCTGTTTCCAATGCAGCGATGACCATAGCTCCTTGCGCCGGCGCGGGAATCATCCAGTCGAGTACGGTGTGGTTTTCCGGTTTGAGGTTGATGCGTTCCAGGCCGGCTTTGGCGAAAATAGCTCCCGCCCAATCACTGTCCTTTAGTTTTTGTAAACGGGTGTTTACGTTACCACGTAAGTCCGTCATCTCGTGATGGGAATAGCGATGCAACCATTGCGCTTTTCGGCGTAGGCTTCCGGTGGCGATGGTTACATTTTGTTTTAAAGTTTCGGCAGGATCAAAATCGTCTTTGTGAACCAAAATGTCTTCGGTGGCGGCGCGTTTTAAGACGGCTGCCTGAACGATGCCGTGCGGTAATTTTGTCGGTACATCTTTCATGGAGTGAACTGCGATGTCCACCTTTACGGCGAGCATAGCCACGTCAAGGGTTCTGGTGAAAATCCCGGTTATACCCATTTCATAAAGCGGCTTGTCAAGAATAAGATCTCCTGTTGATTTTACCGGAACCAATTGGGTATTATAACCCAGATTTTCCAGTTGATCCTTGACAGTATGTGCCTGCCAGAGGGCGAGCTCACTGTCGCGGGTGCCGATGCGAATCGTCTTTTCCACGGCTATTTTGTTTCTAATTTGAAGACTTTTTGAATGAGTTCGAGGCTTTCCTCCTGTGGAACTTGGTCGTCCTTAAGATGCTTAACGAACTGTGTTGCGATTTTGTGAATAAGCCTGCTGCTGATTATTTCGGCTTGGTTTTCATCAAACCCTTCAATTTTTTTCCTTTGAAAATCGAGTTCGCCGGTTTTGATCAGCTCCAGTTTTTTCTTGAGGGCACGGATGGTAGGCGCAAATCTTCTCGTAGCAAGCCATTCATAAAATTCGGTCTGAATTTCTTTATTGATCGCTTCGGCTTTGGGTACTTGTTTTTTGCGGCGGTTGAGGGTTTCGTCCGTCATTTTAGAAAGTGCGTCGAGATGAACCAAAGTCACAAGTGGGTTTTCAATAACATTCTCGTCCACATTTTTTGGAATGGAAAGGTCGAGGATCAGCAAGGGCTTGTTCAGCGTAAGCAAGTTATTGGTGACTGTTGGTTTTTTCGCCCCTGTGGCCACCACTAAAATATCAGTATCAGAAATTTCAGTTTTTATCTCATCGTATTCTTTAACATTCAGATTGAACTTTCCGGCGATTTTTTCGGCTTTGCCCTTGGTGCGGTTGATCAACGTAATATGCTCGTTGCGGGTGTGTTTAACCAAATTTTCACAGGTATTCCTACCTATTTTCCCCGTTCCGAATAGTAGAATATTCTTTTCGTGTACAAAAGGAACCCGAGCCAAAATATATTGCACCGAAGCAAAACTCACTGAGGTCGCCCCGGTCGAAATGTCGGTTTCATGCTTGATGCGTTTGCTGGCCTGTATGACAGCATTGATAAGCCGCTCCATAAATGGGTTGATGAGGTTGAGCTTTTTGGCACGTTTAAAACTCACTTTCAATTGGCTTATAATCTCAAAATCCCCTAAAATCTGACTGTCCAGCCCAGTTCCTACTTTGAAAAGGTGGTCAACCGCTTCTTCGTTTTGATAGGTGTACGAAACTTTGAGAAACTCATCGATAGTGCCAGCGGTGTGTTCGCAGAGCAGTTTTATCAGGTCGAGTGCTTCAGTGGCAAAGCCGTAAAGCTCGGTACGGTTACAGGTGGAAATAATGGTAAGACCTTCAATGTTGTCCTGTTTGGCCCGCTCCAAAATGCGGATCTGTGTGCTTGCGTCAACGCTAAAATGACCACGTACTTCAGCATCTGCTTTGAGGTAGCTGAGGCCAATGGCAAAAAATTGACCCGCAAATGCAGGATAAAAAGAAGTGGAAGCTGTTTGTTTCATTCTAGGTGCGCAAAAATATTGAGCATATTCCTTAAAAAATAACGCTTGCGGTATGAATAATATCGGGTTAGGAAGAATTATGGCCTAAGTGCACTAACTTTACCAAAACAGGCTATTTCAAAAGGATGAGCCTGTTTTTATTTAGATGGGTTCTAAATAATGAAAGATATCGGGAATGGATTCAGTTGAAAAAAATAACGCTAGCGGTCTTTATGAAGAAACGGTTGTCGAAAGCGGTTTTACCGTATTGAGGCTTACTAACGATGAGTTGGAAGAGCAAAGCGTTACCCGTGCCGTTGACCGCTCGATGGTGCAGTTTTACCTCTGTGCCAAGGGCAATGCCATGTTTCAGTTTAACGATGGAAATTATAGTTTGCCTCTGGCGGAAGAAAATTCGTTGCTATTGTACAACCCGCAACGCGACTTGCCGCTTTCACTAATTTTGAAGCCACAAACCTGGGTGGTGGGGATCCTAATTTCTATAAAAAAGTTTCATTCTCTTTTTTCGGCGGAAGCCAATTTTATCACCTTTTTGAGCGAGGAAAACAAGGATCGAAAATACTACAAGGATGGTACGCTGTCGCCATCATCGGCAATCGTGCTCAACCAACTGCTGAATTTTAACCTGCACCCCTCGGTGAAATCGCTGTATTTTAAGGGAAAAGCCTACGAACTCATCAGCCTTTATTTCAACCGCCCTGCCGATGCGGATGTTGAACAGTGCCCCTTTTTAGTCGATGAGGACAATGTTACCAAAATTAAAAAAGCGAAGGAAATCGTCCTATCCCGACTCACCGAACCCCCCACTTTACAGGAACTGGCGGATGAAATCGGGCTTTCGATCAACAAACTGAAAGCCGGGTTCAAACAGATTTACGGCGATTCAGTCTTTAGTTTTCTCTTTGATTATAAAATGGAAGTGGCCCGCCAACTGTTGGCGTCGGGCTCGCACAACGTTAACGAAGTGGGTTTAAAAGTAGGCTACAGCACGGCCAGTCATTTTATTTCTGCCTTTAAAAAACAATTTGGTACAACGCCCAAGAAATACATTCAATCCCTTTAAACCAGTTTTTTTATGAAACGATTTTTGACGATTTTCTGTATTGCTTCGGTAATTCTGGTGGCTTCCTGCAAGAGTAATGTCAACAAGGCTTCCGAAGAAACTGATCAGGCGCTGCTTGATTCTGCCGAAAAGCAAAATGGCAAAAGTTTAATAATATTTTCCAAAACGAATGGCTTTCGGCACAAATCGATCGCAAACGGAATAAAAACGATTTCAAGTATCGCAGAGGAAAAAGGTTTATCGGTCATCGCTACGGAAGATTCCCTGTTTTTCAATACTGAGAATCTGGACAAGGCCAAAATTGTTGTATTTCTCAGTACGACAGGGGATATTTTGGGTGCAGCTGAAGAAAAGGCGTTTGAAAATTACATACAGTCGGGCGGAACCTATTTGGGCATTCACGCCGCCTCAGACACGGAGTTTGATTGGCCGTGGTACGGGAAATTTGTGGGTGCTTATTTTGACGGCCATCCCAGCAAACCCAATGTAAGGGAGGCCAAATTGTACAAAGGTGAGCCGCACGTCACTACAGAACATTGGACAGATACCATCACCCGAAACGATGAGTGGTACAACTACAAAAACCTTAATATGGCCGTAACCCCAACGTTATTTTTGGACGAGACATCCTATGAAGGTGGAAGAAACGGGGAGTACCATCCCATCGCGTGGTATCACAATTACGACGGCGGCAAGGTCTATTATACCGGTGGCGGCCACACGGAAGAATCTTTTGACGAACCCGGTTTCAAGGAGCATCTGGAAAGGGCGGTAGTCTGGTTGATGGAGGAGTAAGTTAATTCAAGAAATGACAATATACTTTCATTTGTTGAAGCATAGAAAAAATCAATGTAGTCCTTTAGAAATGGACTAGTGAACCCTTAATTTTACACCAATCAAAAACCTGCTATGAAAAAAGGAGTATTGATGGTCAATCTGGGTTCGCCAGAAAGTACCGATCCCAAAGACGTAAAAAAATACCTCGGTGAGTTTCTGATGGACGAGCGGGTGATCGACGTGCCGCTCTGGGCGCGCACCTTACTGGTTAAAGGAATCATCTTGAACACCCGCCCCAAGCAGTCAGCAAAAGCCTATTCTAAAATCTGGTGGGAGGAAGGTTCTCCACTTATTGTACTTTCGGAAAGATTACAGAAAAAGGTGCAGCAAAAAACTGAGGTTCCTATAGAACTGGCCATGCGTTACGGTCGACCAAATATGATGTTTGGATTACAAAAGCTGCACGATCAAGGTGTTGATGAGGTTTTGATAATTCCGTTGTATCCGCAATTTGCAATGGCAACCACCGAAACCATTTTGGTCCTGGCCGAAGAACTTCGTAAAGAACATTTTCCGGAGATGCGCTTCTCCGACATTCCTGCTTTTTACAATAAGCCGGAATATGTAGAAGTGCTCGCTCAAAGTATGGCCGAAAAGCTGGAAGGGCTGGATTACGAACATCTGCTTTTTAGTTACCATGGTGTTCCTGAAAGGCATATCCGTAAAAGTGATGTGACCAAAAGTCATTGTAAAATTGACGGACAGTGTTGTCAGACGGCTTCGGCAGCGCACCAGTTTTGTTACAGGCACCAGTGTTATGAGACGACCAGATTGGTTGGTGAAAAATTAAGGCTTAAGGAAGGAACGTTTTCGACCTCCTTTCAATCCCGATTGGGGTTTGATCCCTGGTTGCAGCCTTATACTGATAGGACCATCGAGCGTTTGGGCAAGCAGGGAATCAAAAAAATGGCGATAGCTACGCCAGCTTTCGTCAGCGATTGCTTGGAGACTTTAGAAGAAATCGCGATGGAAGGTGAAGAAATTTTCCACGAAGTGGGTGGAGAGGAATTTACCACCATCCCTTGTCTAAACGACCGCGATGATTGGGCCTTTGTGGTGTCACAATGGATCAATGAGTGGGCGATGGTCGATTTGAGCCGTGCGATTGCTTAATAACTTTGAGTATCTTTAAAGTATGCTAACCCGTCAGGAACTTTTTGACAAACTCCGTGAACTGTTGCCCGAATTGCAGCAGCGTTTTGGTGTGGAAAAAATTGGCGTTTTTGGCTCCTTTGCACGAGGTGATGCTAATGAGGAAAGTGATATAGACGTGCTGGTTATATACAGAGACCGCCCACAGGGATGGAGCTATTTTTCTTTAGCGCCCTATCTCGAAGGAATTTTTAATAAAAAAGTTGACCTGACTGAGCCTCATTTGCTTCGGGATAGAATTAGGGATAGAGTACTTCAACAGGTGAAATACGTTTAAGGTGGATAAGGCTGAGCGGGACTATGTTTTGTATTTAGAAGACATGCAAACAGCACTGGAACGCTTGATGCGTTACACCGATGCTCTGGATTTTGAAAATTTCGAAAGAAACTATTTAGTGCTGGATGCGGTGATGATGAACTTTTCCAAACTGGGTGAAGCCGCTAAAAAAGTACCTGAAGAAATCAAAGAGAAATATCCTGAAATGCCGTGGAAGCAAATGTATGGACTGCGGAATTTGGTCGCCCACGAATATTTTGGATTAAATACCAGTAAACTTTGGGAAATCATCATTGAAAACATCCCCGCTAACAAACAAGAAATAGACCGAATCCTCGCCATTGAAACCCAGTAAATCCGAAGCTTTAGGTACCAAATCTATCGGTGCGCTACTTATTGAGCAGGCCATACCTTCTTCCATCGGGATTTTGGTGATGTCGCTCAACATCTTGGTAGATACCATTTTTGTGGGCAACTGGATAGGGCCCATCGCGATTGCTGCAATTAATGTGGTACTTCCCGTTTCCTTTTTTATTGCGGCTTTGGGTATGGCCATTGGCATTGGTGGCTCATCTATCATTTCCCGTGCTCTTGGCGCTAACGACCGGCCAAAGGCACTGAAGACGTTTGGCAACCAAATTACCATTACCCTGTTGCTCACGGTTTCCATGGTCATTTTGGGGCTGGTTTTTATCAATGATCTCATTCCGGCATTTGGCGGTAAAGGCGACATCTTTGAACCGGCAAAAATCTACTACCGCATCGTATTGTATGGCGTACCCATTCTGGCATTTAGTATGATGGGTAATAATGTTATACGCGCAGAGGGCAATCCCAAGTTTGCAATGATTGCGATGATCATTCCTTCGGTAGGGAACTTATTGCTCGATTATATCCTTATCAATTTGCTGGATTTCGGGATGGCTGGTGCCGCTTGGGCCACAACTGCTTCCTATATTTTGTGTTTTTTATACATCCTGTGGTATTTCTTCAGCAGCAATTCTGAATTAAAGATCAATTTTTCTCATTTAGGACTCAACCGCAACATTCTCAAAGAAATGAGCGCTTTGGGTTTTGTCACCCTTTCGCGCCAAGCGGTGGTCAGCGTGACTTATTTGTTGATGAACAATATCTTGTTTGATCTGGGCGGGGAATCTTCTGTGACCACCTATGGGATTATTGCGCGTATGTTGATGTTTGGTCTGTTCCCGGTGCTGGGCGTTACTCAAGGATTTTTGCCCATTGCCGGCTACAATTATGGAGCGAAAAAGTTTCCACGCGTACGCGAAAGCATTAATAAAGCCATTCTGTATGCCTGTGCCGTTGCCCTTCTGATTTTCGCAGGAATAATGATCTTTCCCGAAGCAATCGTTTCGGTGTTTACCACAGATGCCACAATCAGGGAAGAAACGCCCTCTGCGATGCGCTGGGTTTTTGCCGCGGTGCCCATCGTTGGGATTCAGTTGATCGGGTCAGCATATTTTCAGGCTGTTGGGAAGGCCACACCAGCACTGTTGCTCACCCTGACGCGACAGGGATTTTTCTTTATTCCGCTGATTTTGATCTTACCGAAATATTTCGGTGAACTCGGGGTTTGGATTTCTTTTCCGATTGCAGATACGCTTTCGACCATAGTCACCGGGATATTTTTAAACCGGGAGATTAAAAGGGATTTGACCTGATCTGTTTCGCTTTTGCGGAAGCAATTGAGAAAGGATTTAAGTTTGCAGCAGGTTTTTTTATTATTTTTAGGCTAAGATTGAGCTTATGGAAATCGAAGCGCTAAAAAAGGCCATCATGAAAGAACTTGAAAACTGTACCGATGGGGACCTATTGTGGACAGTTTACCTGGATTTATTGGGCCCGCCACGAACTTCAATGGAGAATAAAGTCAAAGAGGAGCAGGGCGATTATTCCATTGCAAACTATGCTCAAGTTCCGCAAGAACATTACAATCTGCTTGAAAAAGATTGGGAGATGTTTCAGCGTGGGGAATTGAAAACTTATTCTTTGAAAGAAATAAGAGTCAAAATGGCAAAAAAACTCAATGAATTACGGGATTGAGATAGGCCATCGTGCACAAAACGAGCTTCAAGAATCAGCCGTGTTTTACGAATTACAATCCCAAGGATTGGGAGATCGCTTTTTGAATGCCGTTTATGACACCTTTGAAAAGATAGACGCAAATCCCGAAGCCTTTCCCATAGAAAGGAATTTCCGAAAGGCTTCCGTAAGACACTTTCCATTTTTGGTGCTTTATCGCATACAAGCCGAGAGTCTCGTAATTCTTTCAGTGTTTCACAATAAGCGAAATCCAAAAACCAAACCCAGATAGAACCTCAATTAATTTGAGTCAAATAACCCCAAATTTATGTCCACATTTACCATTAAAAATTCTCGATTTAATGTATTGAGAATAAAAGCATTTTTATTACTCGCTTTCCTGCTGCCTTTCGGCGAAAGCCAAAACCTCCAAGCACAAAATTTTGACGAAAAACTCTACGATGCGCTCGAATATCGCTTGATCGGACCTTTTCGTGGTGGCCGAAGTGCGGCGGTAACCGGAGTTCCTGGCAAGCCAGATCTGTACTATTTTGGCGCAACAGGTGGTGGAGTTTGGCGTACCACAAACGGCGGCCGGGAATGGGAAAATATTTCTGATGGTTTTTTTGGCGGAAGCATCGGTGCGGTGACCGTCGCGCCCAGCGATCCCAACATCATCTACGTGGGTGGCGGTGAAGAAACCGTACGAGGTAATGTTTCTTCCGGTTACGGCATGTGGAAAACCATTGACGCCGGAAAAACCTGGCAGGAATCCGGGTTGCCAGAAAGCAGGCACATTCCCCGCATTCGGGTGCATCCTGAAAATCCTGATGTGGTGTATGCTGCGGTGATGGGCAACATCTACAAACCCACCGAAGAACGCGGCGTTTACAAATCAACCGATGGTGGAACAAACTGGAAAAAAGTGCTTTTTGCCAATAGCGATGCCGGCGCGGTCGATCTGACTTTCGATCCCAATAATGCAAGGGTTTTATATGCTTCTACGTGGAATATTCGGCGTACGCCTTACAGTTTGAGCAGTGGTGGTCCTGGCTCAGCCCTTTGGAAAAGTACTGACAGTGGCGAGACGTGGGAGGAGATTTCAACCAATCAAGGTTTTGCAGAAGGCACGCTGGGAATCATCGGTGTTGCTGTTTCTCCGGTCAATTCTGAACGGGTTTGGGCGATGGTAGAAAATAAGGATAAAGGCGGCCTTTACCGTAGCGATGATGCCGGTGAAACGTGGAGAATGGTCAACGACGACCGAAACCTGCGGCAGCGCGCTTGGTATTACACCCGTGTCTATGCAGATACTGAAGATCAAGATGTGGTTTATGTGCTCAATGTGCGTTATCACAAAAGCACCGATGGCGGCAGAACTTTTGAAAGCAACAACGCACCCCACGGCGATCACCACGACCTGTGGATCGCCCCCGAAGATTCCCAACGGATGATTATGGGCGATGATGGCGGTGCGCAAGTGACTTATGATGGTGGCGAGACGTGGAGCACCTATTACAACCAACCCACGGCCCAGTTTTACCGGGTGACGACAGACAATGCTTTTCCTTATCGTATTTACGCGGCACAGCAGGACAACAGTACGGTGCGTATTCCGCATCGCACGGATGGGTACAGCATTTCTGAGGACGATTGGGAAAGTACTGCCGGTGGCGAAAGCGCGCATATCGCGGTCGATCCCGAGAACAATGATATTGTTTACGGCGGAAGCTACGACGGTTTTCTCACAAGGGTGAACCATGAAAACAATTCGGTGCGGTCGGTGTCTGTCTGGCCGGATAACCCGATGGGCAGTGGGGCAGAAGCTATGAAATTCCGTTTTCAGTGGAATTTCCCCATTATGTTTTCAAAACACGATCCTAATAAGTTGTACACGTTTTCGAACCATGTGCATTTGACGACCAACGAAGGCCAAAGCTGGGAAGTGCTCAGTGACGACCTGACCCGAAACGATTCGACCAAGCTAAAATCTTCCGGTGGGCCGATCACGCAGGATAACACTTCCGTGGAATATTATGCGACCATTTTTGCGGCCAATGAAAGTCCGTTAGAGGAAGGGCTCATTTGGGTAGGAAGTGACGATGGCTTAATTCACGTGACCAAAAATGGTGGTGAAAGCTGGGAAAATGTAACCCCTAAAAAAATGCCAGAATGGATGATGATCAACAGCATCGAACCCAGTGCCTATGACCCCGCAGTGGCTTATGTTGCTGGAACCCGATACAAACTGGGCGATTTTCAACCGTATCTCTATAAAACCGAAGATTACGGAAAGAGCTGGGAAAAAATCACCGATGGTATTGCTGAAGAGCATTTTACCCGTGTGCTTCGGGAAGACCTGGAACAAGAAGGTTTGCTTTACGCCGGCACGGAAACTGGCATGTATATTTCTTTTGACGATGGTGAAAATTGGAAACCGTTTCAGCTCAATTTACCCATAGTCCCGATTACTGATTTGGCTGTAAAAGAGAATAATCTGGTGGTGGCTACGCAGGGAAGAAGTCTTTATGTCCTTGATGATCTTTCGGTGTTGCATCAGCTTTATGATAAATCTGCTACCGCGAAAGGGCCAATGCTTTTCAAACCTAAAGACGTTTACCGTATGGACGGCGGTGGTCGTTCCGGTTCAAATACAACGGGAACAAACCATCCTGCTGGCGTAATGACCTATTTCTACCTGCCGGAATTTGATATCGAAAAAGACAGTGTTTCCCTGACTTATTTTGATGCTAAAAATGACACGATCAAATCTTTTTCGACCAAAGGGAAAAAGGATAAACTTGAAGTGGAAGCCGGTTCCAATCAGTTCAATTGGGATATGACTTACGATGGCGCTGAAGTCCTCGATGGAATGATCCTTTGGTGGGCGAACACAGACGGCCCACAGCAAGTTCCCGGAACTTATCAAGTCACCCTAAACGTCAACGGAACCGATTATACTGAGCCTTACACCGTTCTCAAAGATCCACGATCAGAATCGACGGTCGGAGGAATGCAGGAGCAGTTTGACTTTATCATTGACGTAAACAAAACCGTTGATAAAGCACATAAGAGCATCAAAAATATCCGGAGCATTAATAAGCAGTTGCAAGCGTTTCAGCAGCAGTACAAGGACAATCCAGAGACTAAAGAACTTCGGGAAAAGGCCAAAGAGCTGGAAGATGATTTGAGCGAAATTGAAAAGGCCCTTTACCAAACCCAAAACCGAAGCGGTCAGGATCCTTTGAATTTCCCGATCAAATTGACCAATAAACTGGCGCATTTAAATTCGCTGGTCGGGATGGGCGACTTTCCACCCACGGATCAAGACGTTGCGGTCAAAGAAGAACTGACGGTAAAAATAAATTCAGAATTGGAGAAATTTGACAGTATGCTTTCCGATGAGGTTGCTGCGTTCAACAAAGCCTTTAATGAAGCAGATTTGAATTATTTGTTTGTGGAGGAGGAGTAAAAAAAATAGATCTCACAGATATTTAAAAGCTGTGAGGTCTATTTAAAAAGGGCACTTTACTATCCAAATTTTGTGTCTCACCACCTAATTAATTTACTTTGCTAACTAATTGTAAGAACTTTTATAACCAATTTGTCTGCGAAGAAAAAAGGAGTATGCTGATTAGAAAAAAGAATAGGAAAATAATCAAATTTGATTTTCTTATCTTCTTATTCAATATCGAATAAATTAATGTCCAAATGGATGTTGCAACAAATAAAAGGAGAATACCCAATTTTGCAGTATCACTTAGAAATGGCAGTTTCTCAATAATCCCCAAATAAATTATGACACAAAAAAAAGGTATAAATCTAAAACGATCTGGTCTTTGTTTTAATTTTAGATTTTTGAATTTAAAATTATTCATAATTAAGATTGATTATCTCTACAATCTTCCCTATCATAGTTGCACTCGTCTTGAGCCGTGTAATGCATTACAGTAACAGCACCATGTCATAATATGCCACCAACAACAGTTACATCTATGCTAGTGCAGGCAATATGTTCTAATGTGGCTAGAGCAAAAGCACTGACCACGCAAGTGTTATATCTTTCGTCGCAATCGGCCATACGTTTAGTTGAACTTGTTAAATTCTCGTTATAGACAACAAATGAAATGGATTTAGATAGTGTTTCAAGGTTTAGGGATTGAATATCGTATTTTGTGTTTAAGGATCGGAGCATCCCTTGTTGATGCTGTATAAAATTCTCATATTCTTTGGCGTTGGTATATACCCTAAAGCCTTAGCTAAATCTTCAAGTTCTTTTGGTTCTAAGGACTTTTTGTGAGAAGTAATTTTCAAGGCTTTATCAGGATTTTTTAATTGCCCGAAATGTTTGATTTGATTTTTAATGAATTCTTGAAATAAAGCATCTTCTTGGATGGGGCCAACTGTCAATTCAGTTTCTTCTTTTAATTCGGAAGTACAGGCAAACAAAAACGTTGACAAAATTATAACGCAAAGAACTGTAGTTTTTTTCATTTTATTAAATTTAAGTTATTGTCTATAGTAAAGAGAAAACTAAATTTTGTAAAAAACAAAATTTTAACTTATAAAATTAATTAGTGATTATTTAACAGTGGTGTGTGATGAAGCATTAAAAAAGTTATAGGACGGTCTGGTTATAATAGAAAAAGCCCTTTACCAAACCCAAAACCGAAGCGGCCAGGATCCTTTGAATTTCCCAATCAAATTGACCAATAAACTGGCGCATTTAAATTCGCTGGTCGGGATGGGCGACTTTCCACCCACCGATCAGGACGTTGCGGTCAAAGAAGAACTGACGGTAAAAATAAATTCAGAGTTGGAGAAGTTTGACGCAATGCTTACCGATGAGGTTGCTGCGTTCAACAAAGCCTTTAATGAAGCAGATTTGAATTATTTGTTTGTGGAGGAGAATAAGGACTGATGACGGGCTATACCTCACAGATTTTGAAACCTGTGAGGTCTTATAACTACAATTTTTGAGACATTTTAATAATCTCATTTCGTTTAATTTTGGCTAACGCTTAATAAACTCATAACGCAAATGGAATTTCAAGAAAATTTAAAACGACCATCCAAAGATGAGCAGCAAATAGCGATGGAATCTTATTCCGCTTTGGCAGCAGTTCTTGAGGAATTGAAAAACGAAAATCCCGAAATTGAGATCAAGGAAACCCAAGACCGGATAAAGCTTCCTTTGTCTGCATTAAAGCTTTTGGCAAAAATCCTCAAGATTACCAGTGAAGGCAAACCTGTTTCCATAATCCCAACGGCGACTGAAGTAACCACTCAAAAGGCCGCCGAAATTTTAGGCGTTTCGCGACCTTATTTGGTCAAATTGCTCAATACCCTTTACAAAAGTGGGCAGGCACAGGAGGATACGTTTTGAGGATGTCATCGCATACAAAACAAAGAGCAAAGAAGAACAATGAAAATATCTCATTGAGATCATCCGGGCCGATGAAGAGTTAGGATTGTATGATTCATAGTGTCCGTTTTATTGCTGTGCTGGAGACCATTGTAATCTTCCCATAGCCATCAGGAATCTGCTCTTTTGGTTTGCATATAGTCAGTTGTTTGCACCCAAATGGAGTTCCACAATATTTGATGAATGGATTTCAGCAATGCGGCGGAAGGAAATTCCAGAAGATGAAATCATCAAGCGAACGAACAAAGCAAATCTTGCTTTTCCTGATGCTTTGGTGAGCAACTAGTCCAATTTAATTGAAGGTCTTGAACTGCCGGATCAAAACGATTGTCACGTTCTTGCGGCAGCTATAAAGTGTGATTCGAACATAATTGTCCCGAATAACTTGAAAGATTTTCCTGAAGACTATTTAGCGTCATTTGGTCTTACTGCTAAAAATGCTGACGATTTTTTGACCGATATCATTGATCTCAACCCATAAGAAGCTACTGGTGCTTTTAAGGAGGGTTTTATAGAGGCGAAATCCTAACCTAAACGAGTTTGAAGTTCTCGATAGATTACGTAGGATTGGTTTGCTCCAGACAGCAGATTTTCTACATTCTCAACTGTAGTAATAATCCAAGATTTGAGATTATCTGAATTCGGGTTATATCCTTAAGTTTAGACCTTACGAGTTTCTGAAACCTATGAGGTTCAAAATCCTATTACCACGAACCAACAGGATTATTTCAAGATAGAAAGTCGTGGGTCTGATATCAGGTTTTCTTTTTAGGATTGTACATTACGATAATCTGTACCACAATGGCTAAAAACACCAAGAGATAAATTTCAATTTGGGTAAACAGTTCAACAGTGTCAACGGCGCGTTTGCTAATTGACATCTGTCTGCTTCCCTCATCAAGTTGAATTTTAGCGAGATCATCCAGATTGGTCTTCAAGTGCTTAATGTATTTTTGCACCTGTTGTTAT
Source organism: Leeuwenhoekiella sp. (assembly GCA_049671285.1). Taxonomy (GTDB): domain Bacteria; phylum Bacteroidota; class Bacteroidia; order Flavobacteriales; family Flavobacteriaceae; genus Leeuwenhoekiella. The sequence goes on from JBATUQ010000012.1 coordinate 55,663, forward strand.
CAGTGAAATTTTCCCTCAAATATTTATCTTCGGCTTTAGAAAGGAGTTTTACAGCCTTTTTAAAATCCCTGAAAGTAGTGTATTCTTCAGGCGTAAGTTTTGTTTGCTCAAATTTTGAAATCAATGAATTAATATGGGCATTGACTTCGGCGTTTTTCCTTTGAAAGAATTCAGCATCAGATTCGGCCAGAGCTATTTCCTTTTCCTGAATGGCTTTTAGCATCTCAAAAATCAGGTTTTTGGCAATAAGCCTATCTTCATAAATAGTCTCTACTGCGGCTCTAACCCGTACAAAATTGTTCCTATCAATCAAGTTTGTCGTCACGATGATTATAAAGACCATCAAAATCCCGAGGATCCATTTAAGTTTAGTATAGAAGGCCATGATGATTTATGTTAAGGTTAATAGGATGTTTTGGGAGCGCGCTTTTTGCCCTGGATACGTGTTAAAAAAAATCCGTAGCGAACGCTACGGATTTTCAAATTGTTAGGCTCCGCCAAATTTTGGCAAAATCATAACTAAAACTAGGACCGAAGCACTAACTCACCAATTAAATTTTAAAGCGTTTTCAGTTCGCCATCCTGAAGGGCTGCCTGTACGTTGGCGCTAACCGTAGACCGTACGCCAAAGAACGACTTACCATCTACCCGACGCAGTTGTATGGTCTGCGTTCCATTTTTGTCTTCCTCAATTTTGGTCACGACCACTTTGGTGCCGGCCATTTTTTTGTAGTTGGCGATCCCGCCACTTTTAATGATAAAATTGGCCTTTGGAAAGTTTATATGGCTGTATTTGGCCATATCTGATCTACCGATTACAAAGGTGTCGTTTACCTGAACGTTTTGCGTGTCAGTGCTTGTTTGTGCACTTGCGATTCCTGCAAACAGGAAAAATGCTAAAATTAAATTTCTCATAGTATGAATTTTTGAAGATTAAAGTATTCTTGATTAACTATGAGACTAATGGCAATACCTATGCTATATTTCGAATGTTTTTGAATAAATTATTTATATAATTGAATATCAGAAGAATAAAATTGTTTATGAGTTAAGAGGCGTGGGTAAAAATTATCCGGTTGGGTAAAATAGAACCGCTACTGCTTTAATTTATCCCGAAGGGTTTTTCGGGTAATTCCCAGAATTTTTGCAGCTTGGGTTTTGTTTCCTTCGGTCTGGGCGAGTATCTTTTTTATGTGCAGGAGTTCGACCTCTTTAAGGGTTTGAGCTTCAGGCTCAATATTAATTTTATACTTAAGCCGGTCAGGCAATTCCTTGACGGTGACTTTACCGTTTGACATAATTACGGCCCGCAGAATGACATTCTCCAGTTCGCGAATATTTCCCGGCCACGAATAGCGCTCAATGATCCCCAACGCTTCGTCCGAAAGAGGAACAACTCGGTCTTTATATTCCGCCCCATATTTCTGAAGGAATTTTTTGGCAAGCGGTTCTATGTCATTTTTCCGGTCGCGCAGCGCCGGCACTTTTATGGTGACGACAGAAAGCCTGTAATACAGATCTTCCCTAAAGCTCTTCTGAGCCATCAATTCGTTCAGGTCATTATTGGTCGCGGCGATGATGCGGACTTCAATTTTTTCGGTCTTTTGCGAGCCTACCCGAATCACTTCCTTCTCCTGCAATACCCTAAGCAATTTGGCCTGGACTGCAAGAGAAGCATTTCCTATCTCGTCTAAAAAAATAGTTCCGCCGTGGGCTGCCTGAAAAAATCCTTTTCTGTTCTCGTTGGCCCCGGTAAAGGCTCCTTTTGTATAACCAAAAAGCTCAGCCTCCAGCAAATCTTGCGGTATGGCTCCACAGTTTACGGCTATAAAGGGTTGTTTGCCAAATTTACCAGAATAATGGATCGCGCGGGCAACAAGCTCTTTACCCGTACCGCTTTCACCAAGGACGAGCACTGTGGCGCGGTTGTCCTTCACTCTCTGAATTACATCGGTCATTTCTAGAAAAGCTTCCGAACGGCCTATCATTTCCTGAAATGTACCAAGATCGTGACGCGTTTGCTCTGCTTGAGGACGCGTTTTCTTTTTGGTCTTAAGTGCTTTGGAAACCGCAGTTTGCAGTTCGGCTTTTGTAAAAGGTTTGGTCAGATAATCTACCGCACCAGATTTGATTACCTCTAGCGCATCTTCTACCGAAGGAAATCCTGTAATGACCAGCAGCGCCATATCGGGATAGTGCTCTGAGGCGTGTTTCACCAGCTCAATCCCATCAACTTCGGGCATATTGATGTCTGTAATCAACAGGTCGATAGGAGCATCGGGAAGAACCTGAAGCGCCTCACGCACCGAAACCGCTTTGTAGCAGTGATATCCCATTGCGCTGAGGTGCCGTTGAAGCAGTTCGAGAATGTCAATATCATCGTCGACTAAAAGGATGTTTTCCTTATTGAGCATTATTTTTCTTGCTATTAAATTCTATTTCAAAAACCGTCCCCCGATTTTTGTTCGGCCGATGACTGATTTTACCATCGTTGCTTTGCACAATACCGTGAACTACGCTCAACCCCAATCCCGAACCATCACCTACTGGCTTTGAAGAATAGAATGGATCAAAAACACGCTTGCCCTGTTCCTCCCTGATGCCTACACCTTGATCTGCAATTTGCAACAAAACCTTTTCCTGAAGTTGCTTGACCGTTATGGTTATGACCGAGTTCCCTGGCGAGAAATACACAGCATTCATAATGATGTTGAACAATACCTGGGTTAGCTGAATTTTATCAATATGAAGAAAAACCTCCTCCTTACGGGTATGGAGCTCACAGCTTACTTTATGCTTCCGTAGGGTACTTCGCAACAGGCCCATGGCGTCCATGATCACCGGCAGGATATCGATATGCTGCCGTTCCTGTGGCATTTCGCAGGCAAAGAACATCAGTTTTTTTACTACCTCCCGGGAGAATATGGTGTTATTGATGATTTTATCAAGATCCTTAAGGGCTATATGATCACTGCCTAGATGTTCTTTGAGCAGTTCGGTGAAGCCTATGATGTTGGTAAGCGGGGTGTTGAGTTCGTGGGCGATCCCAGCTGCAATTTCGCCCAAAATCAATAATCGGTCCGCTTGTTCTACCTGACGCCGGCTGCGAAGTTCCTTTTCCTTGATCTCCTTGCGTTTCAGCATATCGTTGAGCTTAATGCAAATGTTGTCGAGCAATTGCTGTTCTTCGATCAGAAAATCATCCAGGGAATATTTTGGAGCGGGATATCCCACTTTAATGCGTCCTATTTCTTCATTGAATGTAGCGATAGGTGCCTGAAGAAACACATAGTCTTCGGCGGTATGCCGGGTTTCCACAAAAGAGTCGTTTACCTTGATGTTGACATAGGTCTCCTCATCAAACTGCCAGGCCCGCTGCAGGCAGTCTGCGGTGTCTTCAAACACCGTTTTATATTCATTGTTTTCTGCGTGAATGATTACGGAAGTCACCTCGTAAAGACAGGTGAGTTCTTTGATGCGTTCTTTTAGTTTTTCTTCGGCGGTATGCAATGAATTTCTGTTTATTTTCTGGGAATTAAAGAGGTTCTTTATGGAAAAGATAAAAATACTCAATTCTTCCAGCCTTTAAAAACGGTCTTTGCCAGTTTAGCTGCTGATTTCAGAAAATGTAGATTCTGTAGGCCGCTCGTTTGCTTATCACATTTTTGACACTTAATACTATCTTTACCCAATGCTTTACCAGTACATCAAATCCCTGCACCTCATTTTTGTGATCACTTGGTTTGCAGGGCTATTCTATATTCCAAGGTTATTCATTTATCAGATAGAAGCCGCAGAAAAGCCCGAGCCAGACAAAACCATTTTGGGAAAACAGCTGGCGTTGATGGCCAAACGCCTGTGGTATATAATCACTTGGCCTTCGGCCGTGCTGGCATTGCTTTTTGGCTTGATAATGTTTCACCTAAATGCAGGATTGATCTATGCGCCGTGGATGCAGTTTAAATTGGGTTTTGTCGTAATTCTTTTTGCCTATCATTTTAAAAACCATCAGATTTTTAAGCAATTGCAACAGGGGGAATTTCGGTATTCTTCAAAATTTATGCGCATCTGGAATGAAGGCGCTACCCTTATACTTTTCGCTGTAATATTTTTGGCCATTACCAAAAGCGCGACACACTGGATTTTCGGATTATTGGGACTAGTTGGTTTGGCGGTGCTGCTGATGTTGGGCATAAAGCTATATAAACGCATACGCGAAAAAAATCCGGATGCATAACGGCAAGATGTTTGATTGACCAAAAACCATGAAGATAAGCAAGTTTTCCCTGCGCACCCGCATCTTTGTCACGATGATCCTCCTGATCCTTGGGGCTTCGGTGCTTATCGGGATTTTGGCGGTTCTACAGTATAAAGAAGAGGCCGAAGACTATCACAAAAGCAGATTGCTTCGCAAGGAAGACCAGATCAGGGAGGAAATCAGTTACGTTTTGGAAAAAACATCTTACGAGGTCCGCACCGAAAAAATCAAGTTCATCCTTATTTACGACAAGGACATCTACCGCATTTCTGATGTGCACCAGCTACCCATTAAGATTTACGATCTCAATGGCAATCTTCTGGTTAAATCCAACGAGGAGGTTTTCGAGGATACCTCAGATTATATGATCGCACCAGATATTTTGCCTAAACTGGCCAATAGTCCCAGCAAAAGGTGGGTAGAAGAATTCAAGAAAAATGACGTGGATTATAAATCGTCGTACACCTATATTACTGACAATCAGTTTAAACCATTGGCGATTCTCAACCTTCCCTATATAGAAGATGATGGTTTTATAACCCGCGAACTCGATGAATTCTTGCGTCGCCTTGCAGAAGGGTACCTGTTTATGCTGCTTATTGCCATAGGGCTGTCGTATTTTCTTTCGCGGTATATCACAAGAAGCCTAAAAACCATTAGCGATAAGATGGTCGCCACCCGGCTGGACAAACGCAACCAGCGCATCGAGATCGATGACGCCAGCGAGGAAATCAGCAATCTGGTAGAATCGTATAACAATATGATCGACGAACTCGAGAACAGTGCGGCAAAACTGGCGCAGAGCGAAAGGGAGCAAGCCTGGCGCGAAATGGCCAAACAGGTTGCCCACGAAATCAAGAACCCATTGACACCTATGCGATTGACGGTACAGAGTTTTGAACGCCGCTTTGATCCCGAAGATCCGGAGATACGCATAAAACTTAAAGAACACAGTGAAACCATCATACAGCAGATCGATACGATGAGCAGTATTGCCGAAGCGTTTTCCAATTTTGCTAAAATGCCCGCACAGCAGAATGAAACATTAAATGTGGTTTTTGTGACCAAACTGGCGCTGGACATTTTCAACGAACATTATATTTCCTTCAATACCGAAAAAGAAGAGCTTATTGCAAAATTTGACCGTACTCAGTTGATTCGGGTGATAACCAATTTGGTGAAGAATGCCATTCAAGCTACCGAAGCCGTTGAGGACCCAAAGATCAGGGTGGAAGTAAAGGCAGATAGAGATAATGTACAGATCGTGGTTTGTGATAACGGTATTGGCATTTCTGAAGAGAATACAGAAAAGGTTTTTGAACCTAAGTTCACCACAAAATCCAGCGGAATGGGACTTGGTCTGGCGATGGTCAAAAATATTGTCGAAAACCATCAAGGTACCGTCACCTTTACCTCGCGGGCGAGCAAGGGCACTGTATTTACGGTTTCCATTCCCAAAGCAAATTGATGACACCCCGACCTGCAAGGTATGAAGCGAGGTACGAGCGTTTCCTTGTAGGTCTCGAGAAGTATTTAACGAAGTTTATAATTATCTACACTCCTACGATTTCAGATCAAGTTCTAGCAAAGGTGTCGAAGCTCAGAACTTTTAACGATAATTTACTTAAAAGGTTCTGCTTTCGCCGAAAGGCAATCGTAATTTTAATCGATTGCAAGGAACCTGCAGGTCTTCTACCTCGACCTGCAAGATTTCAAAAACCTTGTAGGTCTTAATACGCCACCTTACCAAAAACACCCAGTTCTATGAAATATGAAAACATCCTTTTGGAAACCAAAGACGATATCGCCTACATCACCATAAACCGGCCTAAAAAGCTCAACGCCCTCAACCGGGAAACCATTCAGGAATTGCACGATGCTTTCGCGGAAGCGGATGCCGAACCGGACACCGGTGTCATTATTCTCACCGGAAGCGGGGAGAAGGCATTCGTGGCCGGGGCAGACATCAGCGAATTCTCAGATTTTGATGTAACCGAAGGAAAACATTTGGCTCAAAAAGGTCAGGAAATGCTTTTTGATTTTATCGAAAACCTATCGACACCAGTTATTGCCGCGGTCAACGGTTTTGCCCTGGGCGGCGGACTCGAGCTTGCGATGGCCTGCCACTTTAGGATCGCCAGTGAGAATGCCAGGATGGGTCTTCCTGAAACCAGTTTGGGACTGATTCCAGGCTATGGCGGCACCCAGCGTTTACCCCAACTTGTGGGCAAAGGCCGCGCGATGGAAATGATCTTCACCGCCGGAATGATCAATGCCGAAAAAGCCTTACAATACGGACTGGTCAACCACGTCACCACAGCCGAAGAACTCTTGCCACTGGCCGAAAAACTGGCGCGTAAAATTTTAGAGAATTCCGGAGTCGCCATCAAAGCTGCTATTGCCGCAATCAATGCGGGCTATCAAAACGGTGTTGATGGTTACAAAGCCGAAATTGAAGCTTTTGGCAATGCCTTTGGCACCGAAGATTTTAAGGAGGGTACCTCTGCGTTTTTAGCGAAAAGGAAACCGGAGTTTACGGGGGAATAGTCAAGCGGTCTCCTCGGTACGCCTCCTCGCCAATGCTTAGAGGCTACTCGGAAACCTTGTCTTTAAATTTGAACTGAAGGTGTCCGAGTGTTTTCGAGGTACGAGAAAATGTATCGAGGAAACCGACTTTGACTTTCGATCGAGGCGAATATGGAAATCGCATCCTACTCGAATACAACTACTTATAAATGAAGTGCCGGCTATGACTTCTCCCTTCTGTGGTATCTTTTTTTTATGATTGATATTTCCAACCTGGTTTCCTCGGTACGTCTCCTCGCCAATGCTTAGAGGCTACTCGGAAACCTTGTTTTTCAATTTGAATGAAAGGAGTCCGAGAGTTTTCGAGGTACGAGAAAATGTATCGAGGAAACCGACTTTGAGTTCATTTTCTCTCCACCAATATTTAAGCCGAAAGAATAAAATAGGAAAAATTCCTAAATAAAAGAAATATTCCTATTTTTGACCAATGTCGAAAGGGGAACACATCAAGGGTCGGGGAGCGCAGCTGCGGGTACATAATCGGTTTGATCAGCACAGCCACGAACTGCGGGATGATTTTCTAAACCATTGTGCTACTGAAGGCGACTCGCCCGAGAATCACAAAACCCTTTTTATCGACACCTTTCCAAAAAGCATTGTCAATAAGGTGGACAGCCCCGATGTGGGGATGGGCTATTCCCTCAACCCTTATCAGGGTTGTGAGCACGGATGCGTCTATTGTTATGCCCGAAACAGTCACGAGTATTGGGGCTATGGCGCCGGTATTGATTTTGAAAGCCGCATTTTAGTAAAACGCAACGCCCCGGAATTGTTGGAAAAATTCCTTTCGAAAAAAAGTTGGACAGCGTCTCCCATTGTCCTTTCTGGAAATACGGATTGCTACCAGCCCGCCGAAAAGAAACTGGGAATCACCCGCGAACTGCTAAAGATCTTTGACCGCTACCGCCATCCGGTGGGGATCATCACCAAAAACGTCCTATTGCTGCGCGATCTCGATCTTCTAAAATCCCTAGCGGAAGACAACCTGATTCAGGTAAATATCTCTATCACCTCGCTAAGTGAGGACACCCGCCGCCTGCTCGAACCCAGGACGGCCAGCATAAAAAAACGTCTCAATGCCATCGAGACCCTGGCAAAAAACGGAATACCCGTTCGTGCCATGCTCGCCCCCATCATCCCCGGACTCACAGCCCACGAAATCCTACCGCTTACCAAAGCCGTTGCCGACGCCGGTGCCAGCGCCACTGGCTACACCGTGGTGAGGCTCAATGGCGCCATAGGAAACATCTTTACCCAATGGCTACAAACCGCTCTCCCCGACCGCGCCGATAAAATCCTCAACCAAATCTCCGCTTGCCACGATGGCCAACTCAACGACAGCCAATACGGCCGCCGTATGCGCGGCAGCGGCGAGTTTGCCAACCAGATCAAAACCCAGATCGAGCTGGGTCGTAAAAAATACCTGCACGGCCGCTCCATCCCTCCGTTGAACACGGAGTTGTTTGAGGAGTTTAGGCCGGGGCAGTTGAGGTTGTTTTAAAGTAATTGTCAGGCTGAGCGCAGTCGAAGCCGGGTAGACTGACTCTATTCATTTAAATTTCCAAGTTACTTTGCTGGTTGTATCGGACCTCGTTGAAGGTGGAATCTACCCATTCATCCACTCCTCAATCTCCTCCACCTCTAGTGGGATATCCGCCATTAAGTTAAACGGTTCGCCGGTTTCTTGGATGACCACATCATCTTCCAGGCGAATGCCAAAACCTTCGGCAGGGATATAGATGCCGGGTTCTACGGTAAAGACGTTGTTGGCTTGCATCGGTTCACGGAGCAGTCCGTAGTCGTGGGTGTCGAGGCCAATGTGGTGGGAGGTGCCGTGCATAAAGTATTTTTTATAGGCGGGCCAGTCCGGGCCTTCGTTCTGTACATCGGCTTTGTCAAGCAGGCCAAGGCCTAGCAGTTCTGAGGTCATCATTTTGCCTACTTCCACGTGAAATTCATCCCACATTGCTCCGGGAACCAACATTTTGGTCGCTTCCTTTTTTATGCGTAAAACAGCATTGTACACCACTTTTTGCCTTTTGGTAAAGGTTCCCGAGACCGGGATGGTTCGGGTCAGGTCGCTGCTGTAATTGGCATATTCGGCGGCGGTGTCCATCAGGATCAGATCGCCTGTTTTACATTGCTGGTTGTTTTCGATATAGTGCAGCACATTGGCATTGTTCCCCGAGGCGATGATGGGCGTGTAGGCAAACCCTTTAGAGCGGTTGCGCAGGAACTCGTGCATCATTTCGGCCTCGATCTCGTATTCCCAAACGCCGGGTTTTATAAACTCAAGCACGCGTTTAAAGGCTTTTTCGGTGATCTTGCAAGCGGTCTGCATCAGGTCAATCTCAATGGGATCTTTTACCGAGCGCAGCCGTTGTAGAATAGGATTACTCTTCGCCACCGCGTGCGCCGGGTATTGCTCCTTCACCTTTTTGTTAAAGCGGGCCTCGCGGGTTTCGGTGATGTTTGTGGCGCGGTAATGTTCGTTGGTGTTGAGGTAAATGGTTTCGGCCTCGGCCATCATTTCAAAGAAAATCTTATCAAACTCCTTCAGCCAATAGACTGTTTTGACTCCGCTCACTTCCAGCGCTTTTTCCTTAGTGAGCTTTTCGCCTTCCCAAACTGCGATATGTTCGTTGGTTTCGCGCAGAAAAAGGACTTCGCGGTGCTTTTCTTTATAGGCATCTGGAAACATCACCAAAATACTTTCCTCTTGATCCACTCCGCTCAGGTAAAACAAATCCCGAGACTGCTGAAAGGGCAGTGTACTGTCTGCCCCAATGGGATAAATATCGTTCGCATTAAACACCGCCAAACTCTTCGGCTTCATCGCCGACATAAAGTTCTTGCGGTTTTTTATAAAAAGTGCGGAATCTATAGGATCGTATTTCATCAGAAAAGTTTTGCTTTCGCCAAAAATACAAAGACTGCAAGCACTGGCAATGGGGAATGGAGTTTAGATGGGAGTGGTGAGTAGGGAGATTTAGATTTGAGATTTGAGATTTGAGATTTGAGATGTGAGATTTGAGATGTGAGATTTGAGATGTGAGATTTGAGATGTGAGAGGATTCACCAAGCCTAGGTGTTCGAGTAATCTGCCGACCAGGCGGATGTACCGAGACCACCGGTTCTCAAACGAAAGATTTTTGAGCAGTCTGCCTACCAAGGCAGATGTACTGCGAACAGGGACAAAATGAGTAAGCATAGTTGTTTCACGAATGTTTCAGCAAAATGCTCTCCAGCCAAACCTTTTTTTTGTTTTTCTGGAAATGAAAGCCATGAATAATTCTCGTTACAATTCGATATTCTAAAGCTAAACCTAAAAGGTCGCCAAGACCTCGCAGGTTAAAACAAATTAAAGGTGTTCGAGTAATCTGCCGACAAGGCAGATGTACCGAGACCACCAACTCTCAGAACAAAGGTGTTCGAGTAATACACCGGACTAAGGCGGATGTACCAAGACCACCGCCTGACCAAACCTCTAATTATTTGCCAAGAGTTACTATCTTCGGCATAAAATCAAAACTATGCGTCTTCAATCCCCCTTCGTGCTCCTGCTTTTTTTGTTTTTCGCTTCCGCGGAAATGAATGCCCAAACGTCCAATAAGGTTCCCGAAGCTACTTCGGGTGACCAGGTAACGGAGGCTCTCGACAAAAAGCAGCAAATGGCCGAAAATTCTTTGGTCAAAAATATTCCGTTTAGAAATATTGGCCCAACCATAATGAGCGGAAGGGTGGTTGACCTTGAAGTCAATCCGAACGATCCCACCGAATTTTACGTCGCATACGCCTCTGGCGGACTTTGGCATACCACCAACAACGGTACCTCGTTCACGCCAATTATGGACAATGCGCCCACCCAAAACACCGGGGATATTGCGATGCATTGGCCTTCGGGAACGCTGTATTTGGGAACGGGCGAAAACAATGCTTCCCGCTCCTCGTACGCCGGAATAGGAATCCTAAAAACGACGGACAATGGCGAGACTTGGGATAATGTGGGTCTGGAAGACAGTCATCATATCGGTTCGGTGGTGGTGAATCCCGAAAATGCTGAGGAGGTTGTTGTTGGGGTTGCCGGGCATCTCTATTCTCCAAATAAAAACCGAGGCATTTACAAATCTTCCGATGGTGGCCAGACTTGGGAACAGACGCTTTTTATCAATGATTCTACCGGCATCATCAATGTGGTGGCCGCACCAGATAATTTTAAAACCCTTTACGCTTCCGCTTGGGAAAAAGACCGAAAGGCCTGGGATTTTAAGGGCAGCGGTAGCGGTTCTGTTATTTACAAGAGTATTGATGGCGGTTCAAGCTGGAATTTGATAACTACTGCGGAAAGTGGTTTTCCCACAGGAGAGGGCGTCGGTCGCATCGGGCTGGCGGCTTTTGACGATCAAGTGGTCTATGCCGTACACGATAATCAATTCCGAAGAGAAGAAGAGGAGAAAGCACAAACCGAAATTGACACGTATGCCAAGGATGATTTTAAGGATATGACCACAGCGGCCTTTCTGAAATTAGACGATAAAAAACTGGAAGGTTTTCTAAGGGAAAAGCGCTTTCAGCGAAAATATACCGCCCAATCCGTCAAGCAGATGGTTCGTGAAGATAAGTTAAAACCCATAGATGTAGCCACTTATCTGGAAGATGCAAACAGCGAGTTGTTTGACACTCCGGTCACCGGTGCGGAAGTGTACCGCAGTGAGGACGGTGGCCAGACCTGGACAAAAATGAACACCGATTTTATTGAGGATGTATTTTACAGTTACGGATATTATTTCGCCTGGATTCGGGTAGACCCTAGTGATAAGGAAAAGATTTACATTGGCGGGGTACCCATTGTGAAGTCGGCTGATGGTGGTAAGACTTGGGAAAATATCAGTGCCGAAAACGTACATGCGGATCATCACGCCCTGTGGATCAATCCCAACGATCCCGGTCATCTGATCAACGGTAACGACGGTGGCGTCAATATTTCTTATGACGATGGTGCGACGTGGATCAAGAATAACAGCCCGGCCGTGGGGCAGTTTTATGCCATCGCGGTAGATAACCAGAAACCCTATCACGTGTACGGCGGCCTGCAGGACAACGGTGTCTGGATGGCACCACATACCGCCCGAGAAAACCGTGCCTGGCAGCAACGGGGCGAGTACCCGTGGAAAGGAATAATGGGCGGTGATGGAATGCAGATACAAGTGGACAGCCGCAATCCCAACACTGTTTACACGGGCTATCAGTTTGGGAGTTATTCGCGCTTAGACCTAAAAAATGAGAAGCAAACAAGCATTCAGCCCAAGCACGAGCTGGGCGAAAGTCCGTACCGTTTCAACTGGCAAACGCCTATTTTGCTTTCGCCCCACAATCAGGATATCCTGTATTTTGGTGGAAACAAACTGATGCGCAGCATGAACCAAGGTGATGATTGGGAGCCTATATCCGGAGATCTTACCGCTGGTGGTGAAAAGGGCAATGTGCCATATGGGACGCTGGCTACAATTTCAGAATCGCCGTTTCATTTTGGGTTGATTTATACGGGCAGTGACGATGGTCTTGTACAATACACCAAAAATGGTGGTGCTGATTGGTTGAATATTACTTCAGGCCTGCCCCAAAACCTTTGGGTTTCTCGCGTGGTTGCTTCCAAGCATAAGAAAGAGCGGGTTTATGTGACGCTCAACGGTTACCGTTGGGATGATTTTACGCCTTATGTTTTTATGAGTGAAAATTTTGGCGAAAGCTGGAAGGACATCAGCGGCAACTTGCCAGTGGGAGCGGTAAATGTAATCGCCGAGGATCCCAAAAAGGAAAATATGCTGTACCTCGGGACAGACGATGCGCTGTACGTTTCAATGGATCAAGGCACGACTTGGCAGCTGATGGATGGTGACATGCCAGCCGTTGCCGTACATGATCTTGTAGTGCAGCCCGAGGCCAATGATTTGGTGGTAGGCACCCACGGAAGGTCCATCTACATTGCTGATGTTTCCCAACTGCAGGAAATGGATCTCGCTTCCGCGAAAATGCAGTTGTCTAAGTTGGAGCCCGTCAGGTATTCAGAACGATGGGGCGAGAAATGGAGCACTTGGTCTGAAGCCTACGACCCGGAAGTGGAACTCGTTTATTTTTCGCCCACAAAGGAAACCGTGACCATTACCATTATGAACGAAAAAGGCAAGGAACTGCAACAAATGCAAACCGTAGCTGATCACGGTCTGAATTATTACAGCTATGATCTTACGGTAAGCGAAAAGGGCAAAAAAATCCTGGATAAAGAAACTAAAAAAGATAAGGGCGAAAGTGACGATGCGTCAAAAAAACCCTATCTCATCCCCGGAACCTACACGGTAAAAATTTCTGGCGCCGGCTTGGAAGCTACCCAAAAACTGGAGATAGAAAGCAGCGAAAGATCCTAAATTGTGGAACTGACACTGGGCATTCCTGCACTGCTTTTTCCGGCGATATCGCTGACGATGCTGGCATATAATGCCCGTTACTTGGCGATTGCAGCGCTTATCCGGGAATTGCACAAAAAGTATCAGACTAAAACCTCGGCACCTGTAAAACGGCAAATCGAGCAGCTTCGGAAGCGATTGGGCATTATCAAAGCGATGCAGGCGATGGCGATCATCAGTTTTTTGATTGCTGTGATCACCATGTTTCTTATTTACATAGAATTAAAAATCTGGGCCAACATCTTTTTCGGCGCAAGCCTAATTGCGTTGATGATTTCGCTGACGCTTTCCTTTATCGAAGTGCAGCTTTCTACTAAAGCTTTGGAGATACAATTGAAGGATATGGAGAAGTCCCCACCCAACCTCCCCCAAGGGGAGGAGCCACTCATTTAGCTCCCCTCCTTGGGAGGGGCTGGGGGAGGATCGGAGGCTGGGTGGGGACCCAAATGCCTCAAATAAACCTCAGGATTCGTCAGGAAGGAGCGGGTAATGCTATAATGTTCGGTTTCTTCGAGGGCTTTCTGTTGCATTTCATTTTGATCGATCTCATAGATTACCGCCCCGGGCATCGACATCAGGATGGGCGAGTGGCTGGCAATGATAAATTGGGACATATGGGTTTGTAAATGTTCCAGAATAAAGTAAATGAGCGCGAGTTGTTTGGAAGGCGACAGGGCAGCCTCCGGCTCATCAAGGATATAAATGCCGGGGCTGTTGATCTTTTCCTGTAAAATTTTAAGGTAGGCTTCCCCGTGCGAAAAACTGTCCAGCTCCTGACCGTAATGTTTGCGTACGTGGTGAATTTGATGATTTGCGCTGTCCTTCATCTGCTGAATGATTTCAGGCGCAACTTTCCCTTCTAAAGTTCGCAGTTGGCTGTGCAGCCGTGCATCCTGCCGATCGACGCTATTTACGAGATCGCCAAAATCTTCCGCTCTAAAAAAGAAACCACGCGTACACTCGATGTTGAAGGCCAATTCTAAGTATTTCTGCAAATCACGAGCCGCTTGAAAACTCTTCTTACCATTGCCCGCGCCGTCTAAATGCGGCAATTGCAGCCGGAAGGCAATGGTCTCGATCAACGTGGATTTCCCGGTACCGTTATCACCGATAAAAAAAGTGATGGCCTCACTCAGGTCAATCTGCTTGGCATGTTGCACCGCTGGCACATTGTAGGGAAAAGGATTGGTGCGGTCTAAATGAAGTTTGAGAGTAGCTAGGTAAGGCATATTCCGAAGAATTTTTGGCAGAAGTGAATTGCTTTTAAGATTCTTAATTTCAAACTAACTGTTTGACTTTGGTTTGTTTGTGAGAAAAAATATAAAAATAGCCTTGTTTATAGGAGTGTGTACAACTTAGATATTAGCGTTTCCATTCAAAATGATTACCAGATTCAAATATCTTATTGTCCATTCATTGCTTTTCATCGGCTTAAGTTTAGGGCTTAACATTAATAATTAAAGCACATATTGCCCTTTCTGGGTTTATTCATACATCACCTTATGGGAACATTTTTCACAGGAATTTTGCTGAGGTGACCTTTCAATTTTTTTAGCGACTCCCATCTGACTTGCACTATTACTTCTTCTTTACGTGGCAAATATACCCTGTATTAGGTATTTCATTAAGCACGTGTGCAAGTTACATTTGTCTAGATGTCAATAATTTACAAACTAAAAAGTCATGAAAAGATTTTTATATACCATCCTGTTAGCTGTCTTTTTTATCACATCCAGTCAAGGACAGAATCTTTTTTATCCCGAACAGATTATTACAGATCCTAATTTCGTTGGCACGTTTACCCGTTTTGGAGGGCAAATCAAAATACAGGGAAACACTATGGTCATAAGTGCCGTTCAGGATGAAAGCGACCCCGAATATTCTGGGACCGTATATGTATATAGAAACAATAACGGGAACTGGGAACTTTTACAACAACTTAGGCCCAGTGTATCCTGTGGCAATAATTGCTCAGAATTTATAGGTTATAACATAGACCTGAGCGATAATGCGGGTATTATTACGGTAACTGGTTCAGGCGGACTTTTTATCTATACTAAAAACAGCGGCGGAGGCTGGAATCAGACCGAGGATCAGTTTATCCCTGTAGAGGCACAGAGCACCGCAATCTCTCCTTTGTTGACTTTTAATTCCGAAGTGCTAAATGGTTATCGTATAGCCCTTGGAAATGGAAGTTTTAATGGTCAAAGGGGCAAAGTAGAAGTATACGCCTACAGTAAGGATAATAATGAATGGGTGCTGGAACAGGAATTTGCAGGAGGTACACCAAACGATAGATTGGGTGAAAAGACAGCATGGTTTGGACGTGACCTTTTGATGTCTGCTACGGGACATCAGAACAATACGGGCCGGGTAAACGTGTTCCGAGCTACAGAACGCATCAATCCTGCACGGGTGTTCTACACTGATTTTTCTCAGATTATACGTCCTTCAGATGGGGTTTCTGGCGATTTTTTTGGGATCAACATTGTACCCTTGCAACATTCTGTGGCAATCTCTTCACAAGCAAACGGGGGTCAGGGAGCCGTGTATATTTATGACGACAATGGAGTAAATGTAGCACCTGGCATCCCCAATTTTACTGAAAATGAACAAGTAAAATTGATACCTATTGCAAACACGATCAATTTTGGCCGGGGTATGACTTCCTTTGCCGGGCATTTGGCAATCAGTGCATTTACAACAGAGATATACCTGTATAATCACGATGTAAATCTGGGCCCGACCGCAGATGGATTTGTTTTGAATCAAATTATCAGACCACCCAACGATGGGCTGAGTTATGATATATTTGGAAATGACGGAATAGCTTCCTATCAGGATCGCATTGTTACATTCGCCAGGAGAAATGATACCTTCGAGAGTTTTGTCTATGATCTGGATGAGGCACTCCCTGTTTCTCAGCAGGAACGCTCAGCCCTGTCCCGTTTTTACGGGGACACAAAGGGAGCCAACTGGATAAATAATACAAACTGGCGATCTTCACGGCCGGTCAGGGAATGGTTTGGGATCGAAACTCAGGTTTTTAATGGGCAGGAACATATTTCGAATATTACGCTGATAGATAATAATCTTACTCCGAAGGTTTCGAATACGACCTTTCAAGGGCTCACCGAACTACGTAAACTTCAAATTTTAAATGGTGCTTCTAACTCATTTGCTCCAGGTGAGGGGCTTCCGGCGAATCTGGGCACTCAACTTTCCAACTTAGAGGTCTTAAACATAAGAAATTGGAATATAGGGGGTAATTTAAATGTAGGCTTAGAAAAAATGAAGAACCTTAACCTGTTGCGGATTTCAGGTTCTGCTGCATCCGGGGTAATTCCGGAGACGATTGCAACGCTTGATCAACTCACATTTATAGATATAAGCAGCAATGGCCTTAGCGGAAATCTTTCATTTTTAGATAACCTAAACCTTCAGTTTCTTAGGATTGACAACAACCGTTTTCAATTTGGTGATCTTGAAAGCTCTTTTGAAGGTTTTTCGCAGATACCAACATTTATTTACAATCCTCAAGAGAATCTTCAAAATCAAAACATCGATGCGGGAGGGGCAGAAGAAGTTACACTTACCGTTGAGGTAAGCGGGCAGAACAATAGGTATAAATGGTACTATGATAATAAAATTATAGACGGGGCTACGGGCAAGAGCCTTACGATAGGCCCGAAGAGTGCCACATATAGCGGGCAATATTCTTGTGATGCGACCAATGATAAAGTGCCAAATTTAATTATCACTACAACCATTGAGGTAACCAATCTAGAGGAGCCCAAAGTGCCCAAGGCAGAACGCGATGCCCTTATCGCTCTCTACAATGCCACAGGTGGTGAAAGCTGGACCAATAGGACAAATTGGAATACTGACGCCCCCGTTAGGGAATGGTATGGCATTGCTGTAGAGAACGGTCACGTTACCGAAATAGACCTGAACAACAACAATCTAAGACCTGTATTGCCTCCAGAAATAGGCAATCTTACAGAATTACGTTTACTAGAAATCTGGAACGATTACAGGAACTTTGGATCCAATGATTCTGGTATTCCTGCCGAGATTGAAAATTGTAAGAAGTTAGAATATATAGATATTAGAAGTTGGGGGCTTGCCGGGTCGCTTCCCGATGAATTGGCAGACCTTCCCGAGCTATATTGGATAGACCTAAGGCAAAATTCCTTTACAGGTGCAATCCCAGAAGGTATAGCTATGATGCCCAGACTGGTTGTGTTTGTAATTTCAGACAATCTCTTTGAAGAAAAACTACCCGATTTTACACAAGCAACAGAACTTGCCTTTTTGTGGATTGACAATAATCTTTTTCAGTTTGGTGATTTTGAAGAAGAGTTTACTGCATATAAATCAAAAACAGGCCTAAACTTTATTTTTCAGAATCAAAAGCAATATGGCACTCCAATGGTTAGAGCCGTACCTGTTGGAGGTAGCGTCGAGCTGACCCAGCCAGAGGTAAGGGGTACTGATGTCACCTATTCCTGGTGGAGGTCAAGCGATAACGGTAACGGGGAAACCTATGTAGGCGAAGGACGCACCCTCATATTAAACATTGAAGATACAGAAGATTATGGCCGTTATCGGACCTTTGCCACAAGTCCTATCGTGAACGATTTAACGCTATACAGCGCGGGTATAACGGTTGGCGCACCACCTCAGAATCAACAGGATTATAATGCCCTGGTCGCACTATATAACGCAACCAATGGTGACAATTGGACTGTGAATACCAATTGGTTGAACAACGATGCGCCTTTGAGTGAATGGTATGGTATTTCTTTAGACGGAAATAACCGGGTGACCAACTTAGATTTGTCAGGTAATAATCTTACAGGCAGCCTACCCACACAGATAGGTGACTTGACAGAGCTAACATCAATTGATCTTTTTCTAAATAGCCTATCTGGAGACCTACCACAGGAGTTTTGGAATTTGCTAGAATTGGAAAGGGCAATAATGGGTGCTCAAGAAGGGATAGATGAAAAGGAAGCCCCAAAGATGATGGCCAGTATCCCTGAAAAAATTAAAGATATGACCAAATTAAACTGGTTAAATTTAAGCGGGTATAGATTTACGGAAAATTTGCCCGAAGAGATGTTCACCCTGCCCAATCTAGAATTTTTGCGTCTCAATCATTGTGATCTTACAGAGATGCCACCCATCTGGAATTTACCAAAAATCAAGAATGTATTTTTGTTTGATAATGCACTGTCTGGGGAGTTGAACAAAGAATTTGGATCTATCGGTTCTCTGGAGACCTTATATGTCTTCAATAATAATTTAGAGGGACCCTTGCCTGATTTCAGCCAGACAATTTTAAAAAGATTAAGTGTAAGCAATAATATTTACCGTATTCCAGATCTTGAAGAGTTTTTAAATTTGCACAGTATTCAGACATTTGCGTATAGCCCGCAGCGTACTCTGGATGAGCCAGAAACGATTAAGGTCGCTCCTGGAGGCGAAGCAACTTTCGCAATAAACGAGAGCGATCTTACAAGCAATGCAGGCCGAAATTCGGACAACAGTACTTACAAGTGGTTTAAAGATAATGTGGCCATAACTGGGGCAGAGCAAAGCACGTACACCATCAATAACCTGTCAGGGGAAGATTCGGGCACATATTATGCCGAAATTACTAATTCCAGGTTGCCCGGTTTGATCTATCGCAGGGCAGACATTGTCCTGGTCGTGGACGAAACTCTTGGCACAATCACCCAGGACGATCGAAAACTGATGATTTATCCCAATCCTGTTTCAGACGTGTTTACAGTTAAAGGTTTAGAGAATAAAACTGTAGCTTTTACCCTTTATGACATCAGTGGTAAGCAAGTCAAACAGTTTAGTATGAAGGGTGCACATCAAGCGCCTATAGATGTTTCTCATTTAGCGCAGGGTGTTTATTTTCTCACCATAGCGACGAAACAAGCTACGGAGCGCATTAAATTTATTAAGAATTAAAACATCCCATTTAAAGCCTTTTTTTACTTTGTGGGGGTAAATTACTCTCTAATGGCTATTTTAAGCAAACGGGACTTTGTATTTGATAATGACCAGTAAACTTGCAAATGATCTACAACGTACAAACGAAGTGTACCCAACGCCCTAAAGCGCTTCAAATTGTACAAAGAACTATTAAGATTTAGTTTGATTCCAGTCTTGCAATAAATGCGATCGTAAAAGGTATATAACTCAATGTACTTCCAGCAACTTCATACTTAGGATTACAGCGATTTATGCATGTTTCAGGACAGCCCTTGAAAAGGTTGAGGGATTTTCTTCTGCAGTGTACTCATTCCAATTTTCGGCATAATATTTAAGTTATGTCGAGGCTGTTGCGAGGTAAGCGGGATTTATGCAAAATACATTGAAATCTATCTCTCCTTTAGAAATGTAATTTTTGACTTCTCGGAAAAGAATGGGCATTTCATTCAGAATAATAGAGAAAGGTTGTTCAACGATTTTGCGTTAACAGCGTATTATTTTAGACCAATCTTAAACAGGAATTACTTTAGGCTAAAACCATTCTAAACAGTTCTTAAAGTTTGCCAAAGCCAACGTTGGAGCGTAACTTTGTACTCCAAAATCAAAAATGAAAATTTAATGGGAATTATTTCCTCCTCTATTGCTCGGAAAGTCGCTATGGCGCTGTCGGGTTTGTTTCTCGTCATCTTTCTTACGCAGCATTTTACGATAAACATCACTTCTGTACTTCATAAGGAGACCTTCAACCAGTGGTCTCATTTTATGGGCACCAATTTTGTGGTTCAATTCATCTTTCAGCCCATTTTGATCTTTGGGGTGATCTTTCATTTCATAATGGGTTTTATTTTGGAATACCAAAACCGAAATGCGCGGGGAGTAAAATATGTAAGCTTTAAAGGAAACAACAACTCAACCTGGGTGTCCAGGAATATGTTGATTTCCGGAATTGTTATATTACTTTTCCTGGGATTGCACTTTTACGATTTTTGGGTACCCGAGATCATCTACAAATACATCGATGTAAGCGAGGCTGTTGAGGACCGGTACTGGCCAGAGCTCGTGCACAAATTTGAAAGCCCGGTACGCACCGGTATCTATGTGTTGGCATTTGTCTTTTTGGCAATGCACCTGTATCATGGCTTTGCATCTTCCTTTCAGTCGGTTGGCTGGAACAATAAATATGCAACGGCGATTAAAAAATTCGCTAAGGTCTGGGCCATTTTCATTCCCGCAGGTTTTGTGTTCATCGCACTTTACCATCACTTTCTAAATCATTAGATTATGTCTGATTTAAAATCTCACGCTCCAGAAGGCCCATTGGCCGACAAATGGACAAAACATAAAAACGATATTAATCTCGTTAACCCGGCAAACAAACGCAACATTGATGTTATCGTCGTCGGAACGGGGCTCGCCGGTGGTAGCGCCGCCGCTACCTTAGCAGAATTGGGTTACAACGTTAAGACTTTCTGTTATCAGGATTCCCCACGCCGCGCGCACTCTATTGCCGCTCAAGGCGGAATTAATGCTGCGAAAAACTATCAGGGCGATGGCGACTCCACATACCGGCTTTTTTATGATACTGTAAAAGGCGGCGATTACCGAAGCCGCGAGGAAAATGTATATCGTCTTGCTGAAGTTTCTGCAAATATCATAGACCAGTGCGTTGCACAAGGAGTTCCTTTTGCCCGTGAGTATGGCGGCTTGCTGGACAACCGTTCGTTTGGTGGGGTTTTGGTTTCCCGAACGTTTTATGCGAAAGGGCAGACCGGTCAGCAGTTGCTCTTGGGAGCCTATTCTGCGATGAACCGCCAGATTAACCGCGGAAAGATAAAGTCTTTTAACCGTCATGAAATGATGGACCTTGTCCTCGTTGACGGTAAGGCACGTGGCATCATCGCCCGCGATATGGTCACCGGCGAGATACAGAGACATTCGGCACACGCTGTGGTGTTGGCCTCCGGTGGGTATGGTAATGTGTTCTTCCTTTCCACAAATGCAATGGGAAGCAATGTGATGGCGGCCTGGAGAGCACACCGTCGCGGAGCATATTTCGCCAATCCGTGTTACACGCAGATTCACCCAACCTGTATTCCGGTTTCGGGAGATCATCAGTCCAAATTGACCTTGATGTCAGAATCCTTGCGCAATGATGGACGGATCTGGGTTCCTGCTAAAAAAGAAGATGCTGAAGCCATCCGCGCCGGTAAATTAAAACCTACTGAACTTAAAGAAGAAGATCGGGACTATTATTTGGAACGTCGTTATCCGGCTTTCGGAAACTTGGTTCCCCGAGATGTAGCGTCACGTGCTGCAAAAGAACGTTGCGATGCTGGCTTTGGTGTCAACAAAACAGGCGAAGCCGTTTATCTGGACTTCTCTGCCGCAATTATGCGCTATGGTAAGGAGAAAGCTTATACTTCTGGTCTGAAGGATGCTTCTGATGCCGAAATAAAAACACTGGGAGAAGCCGTGGTCGAGGCCAAATACGGTAACCTTTTCCAGATGTATGAGAAAATCGTTGATCAAAACCCATACAAAACACCAATGATGATCTATCCCGCCGTGCATTACACTATGGGTGGTCTTTGGGTAGATTACGACTTGCAAACAACCATCCCGGGATGTTATGCTGCGGGTGAAGCTAATTTCTCTGATCATGGGGCTAACCGATTGGGTGCTTCAGCTTTGATGCAGGGATTGGCAGATGGGTATTTTGTACTTCCATATACGATTGGTAATTATTTATCCGAAGACATTCGTACCGGCGCGATCCCTACTGACAGTCCGGAGTTTGAGGCTACCGAAAAAGCCGTAAAAGACCGAATTGCCATCCTGATGAACGGAAGCGGAAAGAACTCGGTGGATTATTACCACAAGAAATTGGGCAAGATCATGTGGAATAAGTGCGGAATGTCCCGTAATGCAAAAGAACTTGAAGAGGCGATGGATGAGATTTCCGCCCTGCGGAAGGATTTCTGGGAAAATGTACGCGTACCCGGTTCGGCGGAAACGAAAAATGCCGAACTCGAAAAAGCGGGTCGTGTTGCTGATTTCTTGGAACTCGGTGAACTGTTTGCCAAAGATGCCCTAACACGGAACGAAAGTTGCGGTGGTCACTTTAGGGAAGAATATCAAACATCGGAAGGTGAAGCCCTAAGGGACGATGAGAACTTCAGCTTTGTTTCCGCTTGGGAATACGCCGAAGACCCTCGAAATGCTGTGCTGCACAAGGAAGATTTGAAATTTGAAAATATAGAAGTTAAGACGAGGAGTTATAAGTAAATTTATTGATAACTAAGTTGTTTGAAAAGCAGATGTAGATGGAAGAAAGATTAATTATAAAAAATTTTGGCCCTATCAAATCAATAGATATAAAATTAGGCAAGATTACTATATTAATCGGGGAACAAGCTAGTGGTAAAAGTACAATTGCCAAAGTATTAGCAATCTGTAGATATTTCTCATACATTACGAAACAATCGGTAGTCAATGATTTAAACGGTGAAAGTGATTTTGTTGTTCACGCGCTCGGTGATTGGGGGCTAAAAGGTTTTCAGTCACCTGATAGTAAAATCATCTATGAAAATTGTGATTATAGATTGGTCATTTCGTATTCTCCTATTATAGCAGACGGAGAGTACAAACCTTGGTCTTTTAAACCAGATCTGACTCCTAAATCAGATCGATTTAAAAATCTATTAAAACAGTTTGAGAGCTTAAAGCCGACACAAGATTTGATATTTCCATTAAAAAGTTGGAATATTCCTCATTCCTTTTTATCCACTGATGTAAAAGCCATCATGCAAAACCCCTTTTTCTTTCCGACCGAAAGAGGTTTACAATCGTTATTCTCCATTGGTAAACGTGGTGCGGAAAATTTGAATGACAAGCTATACGAGCAACTAGCCCAACTCAACGGTATTGCTTCATCTTTCGATAGAGAGGTTCAAATTCATCCGTTAAATCTTTATTATAAGAATAAGGATGGAATTGGCTATATTAAAGAGATGAAAGGATCCGATTATCATAATTTAAATCAAGGCGCTAGTGGTTTCAAGGCGGCTTTACCAATTATCTTGGGCATCAAATACTATGACGAAATAGATAAGCGCAAGCGAACTTTTGTAATAGAAGAACCTGAAATTAGTTTATTCCCCAAATCGCAAAAGTCTTTGGTGGAATTTTTGGTCAGGGAGATAAATGATTTTAATCATTCAATGATATTAACCACACATAGCCCCTATATTTTAACAGCGTTAGAAAATCTAATGTATGCTTCCAAACTTGGAAATATCAACGAAGATATTAAAGATAAGGTCGAGCAAATAATTTCCGGTAAATATTGGATTGACCAAAAAGACGTTAATGCTTATTTTCTAGGAGATAATACTGCGATTGATATTATGCAACGGGAAGAATCGCTAATTAATAAAGATTACATAGATAGTGTAAGCTCTTCTATTAATGAAGAATATGATAAACTTTTGGCTTTAGATGTTGCCTTGCAGAATTGATAAAATGGTTTGTGAAAAAATAGAAAGCTGCAAGGTTACATACACAAAGACTAGACATACTTTTACTGATAATAAAGGATGCAACAGTAAATTCGAAATTTTAAACCAAAATAGAAAAGAGTTCAGCACGTATGATTTTGAGAATTGTGTTTTTGAAAACAATGATACAAAGTGCGATTTTGGTTTGACAACCTTAGACGGAATATATTTTATAGAATTAAAAGGCTCTGAAACCTTGAAAGGAATTAAACAAATTTTAGCTACATACAGTGAAACAAAGAAATGTTTTAAACAACTACGACCTAAAGCAAGGTTAATTGTATCTAAAGTTTCGAAACCAGACCTCGTTAGGCGTTCTAAGGAATATAGAGAGTTGGCAAGGGCTTTCAATAACCAAATTTTGATCAGACAGAGAATATACTCTGAAACAATATAATACCTACAAAGAATGAAACTCACACTAAAAATATGGCGCCAAGAATCTCCAAAAGTAAAGGGGGGAATGAAGACCTATCAGATCGATGGTATCGATGGGGATATGTCTTTCTTGGAAATGCTGGATATACTAAACGAAGATTTAATCAATAAAGGGGAAATCCCTGTAGAATTTGACCATGACTGCCGCGAGGGGATTTGTGGCAGCTGTAACCTGCAGATCAATGGGGAGCCACACGGGCCAGACCGATTGGTTACCACCTGTCAGTTGCATATGCGTAAGTTCAACGACGGCGATACGATCGTGATTGAGCCGTTCCGGGCTAAAGCTTTTCCGGTAATAAAGGATTTGATTGTTGACCGTTCTTCATTTGACAGGATTCAGCAAGCGGGTGGTTATATTTCGGTAAACACCTCTGGAAACACTGTGGATGCCAATGCTATCCCTATCGAAAAAGACAAAGCTGACGAGTCGTTCTACGCAGCTACCTGTATTGGCTGTGGAGCTTGCGTGGCGGCCTGTAAAAATGCCAGCGCTATGCTCTTTACTTCTGCGAAAGTATCACAGTTTGCCCTGTTGCCCCAAGGAAAAGTAGAAGCCACCGAGCGCGTTCAGAATATGGTACGTCAAATGGACTTGGAAGGCTTCGGAAACTGCACCAATACCGGTGCTTGCGAGATTGAATGTCCTAAAGGAATTTCCTTGGAAAACATCGCCCGTATGAACCGGGAGTATATGGGTGCTACCTTGAAAGGATAGTAGCAAACCGAATAAATTTAAGAAGAGCGCCTAGTGATGACAATCGCTGGGCGCCTTTATTTAGTATTGTCAATATTCGGTCTGTATGAACTAAATATTTATTAGTCTTGAACATAAAATTGAGCCAATTATAATTTTGCATGGAAGTTTCCTGTTTAACTTAGTGGTATAAGTTCAACTTAAATACAGACAATTATGGAAACTACCAGTAAAGAAATTTCTAGTGAGATCAAGGACATTTTAGAGAAAAACGAGGATGCCTCCAGAGGTTATAAAAAGGCCTCAGAAAATGCAAAATCCCTCGAACTAAAGGCTTATTTCAAAGATAAGTCTGCCAATAGGACAAGATATAATAGGGAAATTCAACAGGCAGCAGCCACACACTTCCCAGAACTGAAGGAGAACGCTTCTTTCAGCGGGACCGTGCATCGCGCGTGGATGGATGTAAAGGCGCTCTTCTCTGCAGATGATGACGAGTCTATGCTTGAAGAATCCATTCGTGGAGATAAAGCTGCAATTAAAGAGTACAATGATGTCATCAATGTGACAACATTGCCAGTTAGCTTGCGTGATATTCTGATTAAACAGCGCGAGTCCATCCAAATGGACCTCTCAAAAAACAAGAGATTGGAAGATCTATCCTAAGCAGTGAATAAAGGATCTCAAGAGCAGCAAATTGCATCTTGAGGTCCTTTTTTTATTTTCCACAATTCCAACTTGGTCTATGAATGTTGCAGAAGAAGGTTTAAATAATGACACTATATGTTTACGAAGTCTGGATCAACTTTCCTCAAAACTTCAGGGTACCTTACCATTAAGAAGTGATAGTGTTTCTGTTGTTATCACCATTCCCGCGCGTAACGAGGGGGAAAGGCTTTCTCAACTGTTCGATGTACTGCTAAGCCAGGCCGAAGCGTTTCTTGTCCTTCACAAAATAGAAGTTCTGGTCCTGGCCAATGGGTGTATTGACAATACAACTGCAGTCTGTGAAAAATTTAAAAGCAAGCACCCTCTATTTCCGTTGTACTGGTTTGATTTGGATGCAAATCAGATTCAAAATGTGGGAGCTGCCAGAAGAGTGGTCATGAATGTTGCCTACGAGCGTTTGGCTCATGCCAATGGGGTTATTGCTATGACCGATGCTGACACACTTCCAGAAAAAGGCTGGCTGAAAAGTTTACTCAATTTTGTAGTTTCAGATATTGATTTGCTCTGCGGAAGAATCGAGGTGGATTACGACAACCTTCCCGACCAGACCGTGGCTTTGCTCGAAGCCAAAAAAAGTTATAGCTACTATGCATCCCAATTAAAATCGCTCCTGTATCCCGAATTTGATGATCCATGGCCACGTCACGGGTACAACTCAGGGCCCAATATGGCAATCAAAAAAGAAGCTTACAAAAGTGTGGGAGGTATGCCTCCACAGTCATCCCTAGAAGATATTGCGCTTTACGATTTGGTTAAATCCGCCGGTTTTAGGGTAAAACATTGTATGGATAGTATCGTGGTTACCTCTTCAAGGCTAAAGGCTAGGGTTGCTCATGGTTTTGCAAATGAACTTCGGCTGTGGTCAAGTGTAAATATGAACACCTATAGTTATAAGGTTGAAGACCTTTTAAAATTGACTGCCCGCTTTAAGGGATGCGAGATGATCAAATCTTATTACGCTTCAGGCAACTTCAAGTTCCTGCCTAAAATCGCGGCTCAGTTATGCCTGCAGATCGATGAGGTCCAGAATCTGCTTCAAACCCATAGCAACCATCAATCCTGCGAAAGGGCCGTAGAATACCTGCTGGAAAAGAATGAGGTATGGAATATTAAGTTTCCCAAGAAGGATATTTTTTCAGTCAATTTGGAATTTCAGGAATTCTTTTCAGATGTCAACAAAGTGGTCTCCGCGGAAAATGAAATTTCCCGCGCCGATGAAAATTCATTGATTGCCAAGGCATAGACATATGTGTAAGTATCAGGCCATTCCAGTTAAATAGTAGATTCAATATAGAATATCAATGTCAAACTTAACTACCCAAAACAATTTAAGTCGAAATACTTTCGATACCGATGCTTTGTTTCCCATTGACCAATTTAAACAGTTGTTTGACGAAGAGTTGCTCAACATCACATTACCCATATCGCAGGGAGGTGAGGGTATGGGTGTCAATGGCGGTCACAACGAACTCTTAACCGCCCTCAAGAGCGTGGGCAAAAGGGATCTGTCGACCGGAAGGATTTATGAAGGTCATCTTAATGCGCTACTGCTTATTGCCAAATACGGTACCGACGCACAAAAAGTTAAGTATTATAGAGAAGCCACCGAGGGTATGCTTTTTGGCGTATGGAATACCGAACGAAATTTTGAAAAACTTACACTAAAAAGGAACGGCGATGATTACAGTTTAATCGGGGCAAAAACTTTTTGTTCTGGTGGCAGATACATTCAACGTCCACTTGTTACAGCCGGTTTAGAAGGTTGCTCCCAGATGTTCATTCTGGAATTGGATCAATATCAGGACTTAGAAGAGGATTTTTCCCTGTGGAAACCTATGGGAATGAAGGAATCCGCCAGCTGCCGATTTGATTTTACCGGCCGTAAAGTCAGCCGTTCTCAATTCTTGGGAGAACCGGACGAATATTTGAAAGAGCCTGAATTTTCCGGCGGAGCCATACGATTTGCCGCAGTTCAAATGGGAGGTGCAGAAAGGATTGCCGACATTACCTTAGAACACCTACGGAAAACCAAGCGAACGGACAATCCTTATCAACAGCACCGTTTGGGTCGAATTTCCATATTGATCACCTCGGGCAGGAACTGGCTGGAAAAAGCGGCAGAAGTGGCAGATCAAAGCGACCTGCTGGATGCCGAGGTGATTGTCAACCATGCACATATGGTGCGCACGGCCATTCAGGAAATTTGTGAAGAGGTGATCAAAATAGCACAGAAAGCCATTGGTGTTCAGGGAATGATGGAGGATCATCCGTTAGAAAAAGAACTCCGGGACCTTACAGTTTATTTGAAACAACCCGGGCCGGATCTCACGCTCGCCAACATAGGAAAATATATGGCCAGCAAGACCAGTTTTGATGAGCTGTAGCAAATGAGGTACACACTTGCAAACTTCGATAACGCGCCTCTTCTGAACAAAGAGGGTCTTAATAGGGATGTTGGTAGAACGTTGGTAGTGTCTCCCCATCCCGATGACGAATCCTTGGGCTGCGGCGGAATGATCTCTTTATTAAGAAAACAGGGTGTTGAGGTATTCGTGGTTTTTATAACCAGTGGAGGAGCTTCACATCCCAATTCAAAAGCCTTTCCTGCTGCCAAGCTTGCCCTACTTCGGGAATCTGAAGCATTACAAGCTTGTCTTAAACTGGGAGTACGTGAAGATCATATATCCTTTTTAAGAGCTCCTGATTCTAAGCTTTTTGAAATAGACGATAGCCATAAATCGCATTTGATAATGGCTTTGACAGATCTCTTGGAAACCGGTAACATTCAATCGCTAGTCATTCCGTGGCGCCGTGACCCACATCGAGATCATCGGGAAACCTATACATTGGCAATCGAGGCTACGAAAGATTTAAATTTCAAAATTGAAATTATCGAATATCCCATTTGGCTTTGGGAAAACGGCAAGAAAGAAGATTGGCCAGAGGTTGATGAAGTTGAACTTTTTAAACTCGATGTTTCCGAAGTTCTAGCTGTAAAGAAAGCGGCCATCCAAGAGCATCAATCCCAATTGGGCAAGGTTATTCACGACGATCCGGAAGGTTTTGTGCTTCAGCCGCAGGTTTTGGACATGTTCCAAGAGCCATTTGAATATTTAATGTTTTCGGCCAAAAAAGGCTTGGATACATTAGGTGAAGACTATTTCGATGAACTTTATAAAAAAAATAGCGATCCGTGGAATTTTAAAACCAGCGAATACGAGCATCAGAAGTATAAGCGTTCAGCTGGGTTGTTAAAGGGTGAACACTTTACCGATGGACTGGAAATTGGCTGCTCCATCGGTATGCATACGCTAGAACTAGCTCCATTTTGCAATCGGCTGACAGCTGTTGATATAAGTGAAAAAGCTTTGGAATCTGCCAAGGAAATTTGCAAATCCAGGAATAATATTTTTTTCAAAAAACTAGATATCACTACGGAATTTCCTGCAGGAGCTTACGATTTGATTACCCTTTGTGAAGTGGGTTACTACTTTGATAAAGAAACACTGTTGGCTGTTTTTGAAAAAATAAAAGAACATTTAAATGCCGGCGGAAAATTATTGATGATGCACTGGACCTCCTACGTCCCGGATTATCCATTGACCGGAGCAGCCGTTCATCGCTTTTTTAAAGATTGGAACACGGGTTTCTTCAAGCTTTTAGCCGAAGAAAAACATACGAGCTACGAAATGCTGTACTGGGGACTGGCTGAATGAACCTTATATTCTTTTCAAAACAAATACCGCAAACTCAATATCAAATTCCTCCCAGGTGCAGAAATACCTGAAGAATACTGCCGGTAACGTTGATCTGTTATGTTCTCAACAGAAAGCGTGGTCTTGACATCGGTGGTAATGTCATACGCAGCTGTAAGATTAAGCGTGTACCAAGCTGGTGAATAGGGATTGCCATTTTCATCAAGGGCGTAGAGAAAAGCATTTTCCTGTTGCGAGGGTGCCAAATCTTCAAAATCAAATTTACCGTTGTATTCTGCGAAAGCATCGATTTTTAGACGGCGTTTTTCCCAAATGAGGTGGGTGTTGCCGAATAACGGCGCTGCGTGTCGTAAAGGTGCGGTGCTTCCATCATCTTCTTCCTGCGTGCCCTCCATAATATTTATTTGGCTTTTTAGCAGTAGGTTGGGATTGATCCGCATTTGTACTCCAGCTTCCAATCCGTAAACTTCCGCGCTTGCTGCATTTTGTATGGCCTGCACGCGGCTGGGTTCGCCTTGGTAATTGATAATGGTTTGACCGTTTAGGGAATAATTACGGCGCACCAAAGCATTTTCCAAATGGGTGTAATAAACAGCTACATCCAGGGTAAGCCAATCCCTAAGACCTAATGTAGTACCTAAATCTGCATTGTACGCATACTCTGCTTTTAAGTTGGGATTGGGCACGACCACATTTCCCGGCGAACTGTCAAACACCTTTCCTATATCATCAATATTGGGAGCACGAAAAGCGGTCGACAAATTCAATTTATAGCCAACTATCTCGTTCGGTTGCCAATTAAGTCCGGCGGCACCGGTTAGGTTTCCGGTACTGAGATCTGCTTCTTCAAATGGAAAATCATAAAACCGGCTGTCAAAAGAAGCATTGATCAAAACGTGGTTGTACCGCAGCCCAGACATCAGATTGAGTGTTTCATTCAGCTGGATTTGACCATTAAAATACCCCGCAATGGATTGCCAGGAAGATCCGTCCGGATAACGGGAAGCATCGGGTTGGGTTGACCCCGTATTTATATTTTTTATCTGTCCTGACGAGCCAATGGTATTCAGTAAATATTCCGCGCCATAGTAAAAGTGGTGCTTGCCCCATTTTTTGGTCAGATCTACATTAAGCGAGTAAGCATTCACATTTTCTTGGGTTACATAAAGTAAAGCTTCCCCAAAATCCCGGTCGTTCCTACTTTCCTGAAAATTCTGATACGCTACGTTCACCTTGAACTTGTCGTACCAGAATCCGCTTCCCTTTTTATCTATTTGAAAATTGGCCAGCAACCAACTTTGAGGCCCATAAAACCATTCGGCGCTGCGCAACTGCCCGTTTCTTTCCCGTACCAAGCGGTCGTATCTGGGATAATCTGAAGTCGTGCTGTAGGTCAGTCCCAAATTGAAATCCCAGAGGGCATTGGGCATAAACCGCACTCTTTGCATCAGACTGTAACTGTCAAACCCGGTGGGCCGCTGCACTCGGGGATCCTCATTGGGGATCACAACGTCCTGATCATTATTTCGAATCACATATTCCGGCCTCAAATAATCGTCCGGGCCGTGGCTGCCCATACGCAGGTCACCATAATCCGAATAACTTAAACTGCTTAGAAAGGCCCATCGCTCTGTACCCACATTGATATCAAAATGTCCTGTTTGTTCGTTATTGGCACTGGCAAACCTGGCCGTTGCCGCACCGCTTACATCCAAACCTTCCCGGAAGGAAAAGACCGGTTTTTTGGTATAAAAGTTCATCACGCCGCCCACGGCATCACTGCCGTAAACCACAGATCCCGGACCGAGAATGACTTCTGTTGAAGTAACGGTAAAAGGGTCAATATTAATTACATTCTGTACATTTCCTGCGCGGAAGATAGCCGTGTTCATCCGCACACCATCAACAGTGATGAGCAATCGGTTTGTCGAGAATCCCCGTATCATCGGGCTTCCGCCGCCAAGCTGGCTTTTCTGGACGTACACCTGACCGGAATTTTCCAGCAGATCTGCAGCCGTCTGTGGATTGTTAAACGCAATATCTTTCGCCGTTAGGCTCACCACATTTTGTGCGATCGCGTCACTTTGCTGTTCAAATTTTGCCACCGAAACGACCACTTCATTCAGATTGCTCTGGTTTTCGCGTAACCTTACCACAAAGTTGTCTGAAACAATTGCTGCCTTGGTCGTTCTTTTGGTCTCAAAACCAACATAGGAAAAAATAAGGGTTTCAGATTTTGTGAATTTGGAGATATTTGCTTGGCCGTCGAGGTTGGTCACTTCGCTCTTGCTTCGGTCCTCATTGTAAATATTAACGCCAAGAATAGGCTGCTGTCGCTGGGCATCAATCACCGAAATTTCTTGACCCATCACGCTCCCCACTGAAATTACCATTATGAAAAAAAGGATGTTTCTAACCAAAAAGGCTTTGAAGTACGGCAAGTGATTTGGGTTTTTTGAAACCGTGCAAATGTAATGCATAGTAGCGAATTAGGGCTTCGAGCAGTGCACCTCGTGCCTTTCCGCTCATCTTAATCTCAGGTAATGCCTCAAAATTTATGCCCAGTAGTGCTTTAAAGATTTTAGTTTGCTCAATCGAGAGTGTTTCTACAGATTCCCGGTTTTCGAAGTATCCGGTTTCCAGGTTAAAGTGTTCTCCGTCAATGTTTGCGTTATCTGGGTAAAATCCCAGGTGACGGGTAAGTTCGATCAGAAAAAGCAGGTGAAAATTGGCCACGGCTTTCGCTTTATCGAGAAAGACAAAAGATCGGGAGACATAATCAAACAGTGGCCGGTTGGCTTCCTCTTCCTGAATGACGTTGCGCAACAACTCAGAAAGGAAAAGGGTGATACTCATTTTGGTGATATCTGTGTGCAGGTTTTGATAGACCAAAAGCAGTTTTGCCTCCCTGATACTTTCGAGCGTGCCTTTATTCTTGTGGTTTGCGGTAATCTCCAGTTGAGTTGCCGGGATGAACATTGCAACTCGAAGTTTTCCCTTTCTGGATTTTCTGACTCCACGAAGCAAATAGGATTTTATCCCGTCACTCTCAGTAAAACACTTTACGATGAGGTCTGCTTCACTGTATTTTAATGCCGAAAGTACTATGGCAGGCGTATTGACCAACATCAGCGAATGATCATGAGTTTGGCGATTTTGGTTTCCAAAGCATCGTCGCCGGTGACCAAAATGAAATACACCCCGGAAGCGACCTTGTGCCGCCCAAAAGCCGTTGTATCCCACTGAATGCTTCCCCCTTCTGAAACTTCCTCGTAAACCAGATTGCCAGCCACGTCTGTGATTTTTACATTGGCGCGGCTTGTCAATCCATCAA
Source organism: Leeuwenhoekiella sp. (assembly GCA_049671285.1). Taxonomy (GTDB): domain Bacteria; phylum Bacteroidota; class Bacteroidia; order Flavobacteriales; family Flavobacteriaceae; genus Leeuwenhoekiella. The sequence continues at coordinate 88,450 of JBATUQ010000012.1, forward strand.
TGGTCACCACTCCAGAATATTCTGGCCGTACGGGATTGGGGTATGCGCGCAATAGTTCGAGATTTTCAGAAGGAGCTACAGCACTTCCAGAATAGGAAACCAATCCCTGTGGCGTTGCAAAGAAGACCTCGCCGCTTTCGGCATCAATACTGATATCGGTAATAAGGTTAGTGGGCAAGGGTGAATTGGTCACGTCAAATTGGAGCAGGGTTTCCTGGCCATTCGGTGAAAAATAGAATACCCCACTGGCCAAGGTGCCAATCCATTTGTTGTTGCTTCCGTCAACGGCAATGGCAGTAATGGCTTGATCGTTCAGGACTTCTACGGGGATGTCGCCTTCCAGAACAACTATCGACGATGCCTGAACATTTTCTTCGCTAAATATCCGGCTTGGGCCAAATAGAATACGTAGTCCTGCACGGGTGCCTATCCACAGGCTACCCCTATTATCTATAGCGAGGGCGCGAACATCGTCGCTGGGAAGATTTGCGCCGCCTTCCTCCCCGCTAAAGGAAGCGTAGGTGTTTGTTGTTGTATTAAATGCGAGCAGACCTTCATTGTTACTTCCGAAGAAAACGTTGTTTTGATTATCTATGACCAGCTCAGTAAGGGTACTGATACTTGTAAAATTTGGGAAAAAATCGGCAATGGGATAACCTGTAAACTGCAGACCGGTTTTTTTAACTATGGCTTCGTTGACGCGTGAATTGTTGATCCAAAGGTTTCCGTTCCTGTCAAAGGCAAGACCATTAAGGCGTACGTCGGTGGGATTGGATTGCAGATCCTGTAAACTACTGTTGCTTTCGTCGTAATGTGCAACGGCAACCCCATCATTTATTTCCAAAAGCCCCGAATTGTAACCGCTCAAAAAAACCTGTTTGCTGTCCTGTGGATTTATAGCTATGTTGACCAGGTTGTTGGCATCAAGCAGTTCTTCAAACGGGATGTTCTGCCAGCCGTCTTCCTTCAGGTGGCTCACCCCACGGCGTTTTAGCGGAAAAGGATTAAAGCTGCTGCTGTAGTCTCCGTAAACTACCCAAAGTTCATTGGGAGCTGCTTCAATATTAAAAGGATCGTTGCGCAGAGGCCCTTCCGGCAGAATTTGAAAAGCGATTTCTGGTCTGTTAACCTGACTGATCAACAGCCCATTTTCTTGCGTGCCCAAATAGATTTCGCCATCGCGTGTAAGAGCGCTGTTGTAGGTATCCGGGAATTCGTCCAGTTGACCAATCCGGGCGATATTATTTCCGGTACTGTCATAAATTGCCACCCGGTTTGGCAAGGTCACCGTAATGTTTTCGGCGCTTGCAGTGAGTTCAAGTGGGACTGTGGTGTAACTTTCCAAAAGGCTAAGCGGATTGCCGGAAGTACTCAGGAAAAGCCCGTTTCTGCCCAACGCGTAAAGATCATTGTTCACGCTGGCGACGCCTATCCACGCTCCTGGCCGGTACTCAGACCAGTTCTTAAAATCGATAAGGTCATCGGCATCTGCAATGGCGCGGCGTATGCCGTTGTTCTGGGTGGCCGCATAGATAAAGCCGTCACTGATTGCTGTTTGGAATACGTTCAACCGGCTGCCGTTTTCACCTATAAAATAGCTGTCGTCAAATTCCAGTTTTTCGGCATCATAAAGAGAAATACCAAAACCTGTAGAAATATAAACCCGACCGTTAAATTCATTAAAATGGTTGATTTGCCGTGCATTGGGTGGAAGGGTGGTTTTGTTAACAATATCAACGATCGTAAAGACATCTTCTCCTTCGCGAGCGACGTCAATAAGACCGGATGCATAACCTACAAATAGTGTTCTGGACACTTCACTGTAGTAAATTGCACTTATGGTTTCTGCGGAAAGGCCGTTAACTGTGGTAATGGTCTGTAACTCGTCTGAAGCAAGATTGTAAGTGAAGATCGCGTTTTCTGAGGCGGCATAGATCCTGTCGCCACCATAGGTCAAAGCTCTTACCGAATTATAGGAGAAATAACCCGTCCAGGAATCCGTATAATCCTGACCGCGCACTCCCAGCAAGCAAAATAAGAAAAGGATGCATAGCAGCAGTTTTTCCTTCATAGCAAAGGCTTTAGCCTATAACGTTCAAAAGTACGATTATTGTAAAACCCAAAATGGGAAATACAGCCGAATGTATTTCCCATTTTTGATTGTATTTTATAAAGCACTAGACAACTCCTTGCGCTAGCATCGCATCTGCCACTTTTACAAAACCGGCAATGTTTGCACCTCGCACATAATCCACATAGCCATCTTCTTGCTTACCATACTGTACACAGGCATCGTGGATGTCATACATGATCTCGTGGAGTTTTTTATCAACATCCTCACCAGACCAGTTGTAACGAAGACTGTTCTGGGACATCTCAAGACCTGAAGTCGCTACACCACCTGCATTTGAGGCCTTACCGGGCGAAAACAAAATTTTTGCTTTTTGAAAGACTTCAATTGCTGCTGGAGTGCAGGGCATATTAGCGCCTTCACCCACGACCATCACGCCATTTTTTACCAATATCTCAGCGTCTTCTTTGTCCAGTTCGTTTTGAGTGGCACAAGGGAGCGCAATATCGCATTTAATGTCCCAGGGAGCCTTGCCCTCGTGGTATTCTGCCTTTGGATATTTATCGAGGTATTCCTTGATTCGGCCTCGCTTCTCATTTTTGATGTACATGATGTGTTTCAGCTTGATCTTGCCAATGCCATCCTTGTCATAAATGTATCCGCCGGAATCTGACATCGCCACCACTTTAGCGCTCAATTGATGCGCTTTTTCGGCTGCATATTGGGCAACGTTCCCCGACCCGGAAATGACCACGGTTTTACCAACGAGCTTTTCGCCCTTGGTTTTCAGCATATATTTAGTGAAATATACGTTTCCATAACCAGTTGCTTCCGGTCTAATTTTAGAACCGCCATACGATAGTCCCTTTCCGGTAAGAACACCAGTGAACTCGTTGCGTATGCGCTTGTATTGGCCAAACATAAAGCCAATTTCACGGCCGCCCACGCCAATATCACCTGCTGGCACATCAGTATTTGGGCCAATATGGCGGAAGAGTTCGGTCATAAAGCTTTGACAAAAACGCATCACCTCAGCATCACTTTTACCGCGCGGATTAAAGTTAGAACCGCCCTTACCACCGCCCAATGGCAGTGAGGTAAGACTGTTTTTAAAGACTTGCTCAAAACCCAAGAATTTGAGGATGCTCAAGTTTACCGAAGGATGAAAACGCAGTCCACCTTTATACGGACCGATAGCCGAGTTAAACTCGATGCGGTACCCTTTGTTCACTTGCGTTTGGCCAGAGTCATCCACCCACGGTACACGGAACAGTATGACACGCTCGGGCTCCACCATACGCTCCAACAGCATTTTGTCCTGGTATTGAGGGTTCTTGTTTATAAATGGAATCACCGTTTCTGCAACTTCCTGGACGGCTTGTATAAATTCGGGTTCGTTTGGGTTGTTTTTAGCAACGGAATCAACAAATTCTTCTATTTGGTCTGACATATAACGTTGTATCTATTTGATAAAATTAGGCTGTTTAATGGGTGCAAATATATTGATTAATCAATCAAGGCATTTAAAAATTTTGTTATTCGTAAAAATTATAGGAGATTTTTAAGATTTTTCAATATAGTGATTGCCAGTGTTACTAGGATAAAGCTTGTTTGAGATCATCGATCAAATCATTTTCGTCCTCAATGCCCACGCTCAACCTGATCAAGGAATCTTTAATCCCGGTTTTTTGGCGCTCTTCTTCAGGGATGCTGGCGTGGGTCATGCTCGCCGGGTGACCTGCAAGGCTTTCTACACCGCCCAAGCTTTCAGCAAGGGTAAATACTTTGAGTTTCTCGACCACTGAAACGGCTCCTTGCAACGTATCTTCCTTGGTCGTGAACGATACCATTCCGCCAAAATCTTTCATCTGGGCACTGGCTACTTCGTGATTGGGGTGATCCTCAAAACCGGGCCAGTACACGTGATCTACTTTGGGGTGATTTCGCAGAAAGTACGCTACCGCTTTGCCGTTTTCACAATGGCGCTGCATCCTGACGTGCAGGGTTTTTATTCCGCGCAAAGCGAGAAAACTATCTTGAGGACCGCAGACCGCACCACTGGCATTTTGTATGAAGTACAGTTTGTCTGCCAAGTCTTTGTCCTTGACGACAAGCCCACCCATAACCAGGTCGCTGTGCCCGCCAATATATTTGGTTACGCTGTGCATCACGAGGTCTGCTCCCAGATCGAGGGGTTGTTGCAGGTAGGGTGTGGCAAAGGTGTTATCAACCGCCAGAAGGATGTTGTGTTTTTTAGCTACCGCCGAAACCGCTTTGATATCGATGACATTCATCATCGGGTTAGTAGGGGTTTCCACCCAAATCAATTTGGTTTTTTCGGAAATATATCTTTCAATATTATCGGCATCCTGCATCCCGATAAAATGGAATTTCAGTCCAAAACCTTCAAAAATTTTGGTGAACAGCCGGTAACTCCCACCATACAAATCGTTTGTGGAAATAATCTCGTCACCCGGTTTAAAAAGTTTAAGTACCGCATCAATGGCAGCAAGCCCAGAACCAAAGGCCATCCCATACTTGCCGTTTTCTATACTGGCCAAGGTATCTTCAAAAGCGTGGCGGGTGGGGTTTCCGCTGCGTGAATATTCATAGCCCTTGTGACCACCGGGTGTGGTCTGGGAATAGGTTGAGGTTTGGTAAATAGGAGGCATCACACTGCCGTAAGCCGGATCGGTCTTATGATTGCCGCCGTGTATGGTTTTGGTGTTGAATTTCATGGGGTATTTTGTTTGGGACAAAGGTACGGTCGTCAATACCACTGACCATAAAGGGTATAAGCTTTAGTCTTTTATTAACGGAAGATCATAGGAAATTCCCTGCTGATGTCACGCTTGGTTCCATCTCTTATCGAACGTTAAGCAAACTTTAGAAACCACTTTAATTTTTAGAGCTTCGGGATGATTGGGATTAATAAGGTAATTGTATTCGAGCGGCACAATGGCGCTTGGAACTTTGAGTAGTGGCGCGGAGTTGCCCTTTGCAAAACCGTCACCAATAAACTGCGTTGCTAATATTGGGGGTTTTGCATCCCAATCATCTGGCAAATCATCAGGGTGCAGTTCTAAAATTTCCAGTTCATCAGGAATCTCAATTTCCAAACAGTATCTATCAGTAGGCAGGTCTTCACTTAAATCCAAATGCACCGAAACTTCTAACATCGCTAATGCCCTAGATGCTGAGGTATATACAAGATAAGTGTGCAAACTGTTCCAACGAAATCCTTCCGTGCGTGCGGCTCCCGTTCCGGTAAGTGTTGAATTGAGATATTTTTTCCTTTCAATCCTATATACTTTCATTAGGCGAGATTTCCATACTCCAGTCTGTTAAGTGCATTTTTTACTTCCTGCACCCCGGTCAATGAATCAAATAGGGATTCAGGTGAAACGTTTCCCAATGAGATGTTAGGCTTTTTAAGCCAACGTTGAAATTTCTCGAGATCATTATCAAAAACCTCCGTCCCAAAGTCCATTAACTCGGTCAGCACCAAAACCATTTCGCTATCCCGATTATTCAGCAAACCTTTCTCCCTTTTCTTTTTGTTATAGGTCGTTTGCGGAATTTCAAAAAGTGCGAGTATTTTTTTTATAGAAAGGCCTGCCCGATTGCTGATGACCTCAAAGGCATCATAGGGTAATCCGCTCCTTAAAACATTTAAGCGCTCCGTCCTAGAAGACCAAACATAGCTACTGTTTGAAACGTTCATCTGCCACTGCGGTCCTAATGAATTTGCCATTTCGGCTTTTTCCAAACCTTTGTGGGGATTGTACCGCTTCAATATTTTACTAGGCTTTTTTTTCACTGACATAGCAACATATTTGTTATAAAGTTACAACAAATATACCTTGGTCAGAGTCATACCAGATTCAAATACGCCCTAATCGTACCCATATGAAGTCCTTCGTGGTAGTTGTTGTATTCCAGGGCTTCTTCCACATTGCTCAGGGTGTGGCCTGTGGAGGTGGTGTAGGTTTTGTACTCCTCAAAGCGGCCGGCGTCGTAATCGATCTTAATTTGTTCGTTGGTATTGAAAAGCATTCCTTTAATTGAATTCATTTCATTTTCAGACAGGTCTTTTTCTGGTTTGGTCCCGTTGCGGTAGGCGGCAATCATTTCTTCGGAAACGTTTCTTGGAAGGTTTGAAAGTCCGTAAGCTAAAAGCTGTTGGGTAACGATTACATGGGCGATGTTCCAGATAATGTTATTCTTAAAACCTTCCGGAATTTGATTGAGCTGGTCAATGCTCAGTTTTTCAAACAGATCGTGAAGCAGTTTCCTGTTGCGATGTGTAGTCTCAAAGGTATATTCCATAATGCATATTTTGATTAAAGATACCTTTTTCGTTAAAAAAGCAATTACTTTTACGGGAACTACAAAAATTTCGTGATTTTGAAAAAAGTGTACTATCTGGCCACCTGTGAAACCTGTACAAGAATCCTAAAACAACTCAACCTGCCGGAATCCTTTGAGCAGCGCGAAATAAAGAGCAATCCCCTCAGCGAAGACGAGCTGGAACACCTCTATACCCTCGCCGGAAGCTACGAAGCCCTTTTTAACAAACGCGCCCGGCTTTATCGGGAAAGGGGTCTGAGCAAAGAAGATATAACCGAACCCCGGTATAGGGAACTTTTGATGGATCACTACACTTTTTTGAAGCGTCCCGTACTTGTCGTAGATGACCAGATTTTTACCGGGAATTCAAAAAAGACGGTAAGTGCCGCACAACAGGCCATAACGAGCTAGGTATTGCGTATCGACAATAGGATATGGGCACTACTGGCCGCCACGGCTGCCAGTGCGATCTATGGGATCAACCACACGTTGGCCAAAAGTGTCATGCCAGTATATATTCAGCCGTTTGGGTTTATCCTGCTCCGGGTGACCGGCGCCGGAATTCTTTTTTGGTTGCTCAGCTTATTTGTAAAGCGGGAGCGTATCTTAAAGAGAGATTATCCTCGATTGTTGGCCTGTGCCTTTTTGGGAATGTTTGTCAACATGCTTGCCTTTTTTGAGGGATTAAGTCTCTCAACGCCCATCAACAGTTCAGTAGTGATCACTTTATCGCCGGTGATGCTGCTCGTATTGAGCATTGTGTTCCTCAAGGAAAAAGTGGGCTGGAAGAAGTACCTGGGTATTGGTATCGGGCTCGGTGGGGCTTTGGTCTTGATCTTGTTTGGTAGCCAGCAGCAGCAGAATGCGCCCAATATCCCGTTGGGAAATTTGATGTTTGTGCTCAACGCTTCCGCATATGCAGGCTATTTGATCTTGGTAAAGCCGCTCACCGTGCGCTATCACGTGATCACTTTGATGAAATGGTTGTTTCTCTTTGGCACCCTTTTTAATCTTCCGTTTACATTTTCGGCATTTTCTCAGGTGAGTTGGTCCGCATTGCCCACCGAAGTTATCCTGATTTTTATCTACGTGGTTCTGGGCACCACTTTCCTCACCTACCTGCTCAACATATACGCCCTCAAAACCCTAAAAGCTTCCACAATTGGGGCATTTATCTACCTTCAGCCACTTATTGCGGTGCTGTTTGCAACGGTGATGGGTGCTGATCGATTGACACCGGTACGCGCCATTGCAGGATTGCTGATCTTTTTTGGGGTTTATCTTTCGTCAAGAAAATCAAAAGAGCCATCACTAAAAAACCAAAAAATTAACTCTTGATGTTTTGACAATATATTGACTGTTAGGTGTTTCCTGAAAATAGTATTATTTTAGAAGTTCCTAATCAATACATAAAAATTATGAAAACCCAAGAAATTGCAGACAAACTCGTAAACTGGTGCCGCAACGGCCAAATGGAAAAGTGCTACCAAGAACTTTACAGCCCAGCTATCCTTAGCGTTGAAAGCGGCGATGGGTCGGAAGCCACTGGTTTTGAAGAACTCCAAAAGAAAGGGGAGTGGTGGCGCGACACCTTCGAGGTCCATAGTATGGAAGTAGGCGACCCGGTGGTTGCAGATAATTGGTTTACTGTGAAATTTAAAATGGATACCACCCACAAGCCCAGCGGTCAACGCTCCACTGAAAGCGAAATCGCAGTGTACCGCACCGAAAACGGCAAGATCACCCGCGAGGAATTCTTTTACGATCAACCAGCAGGATAAATTTTACAGCTCAGCTCCTTCGGCGAAAGCAATTCACCTAAAAAAATTGCGCTTTTTGGGAAGGGCTGAAAGGGAATTACAAGTCTACCGGCATTTTACCGTGGGCGCGGGTGTCTGCTTTGGTGAGTGTCCGGAAGTCGCTGGTGCGTTCTAATTTAGAGAGCTTGTCATACATTACCTTGGGCAACGGGATGAGTTTGCGCTGGCTGAGGTCAATCCAGCTACCCATCATTTCGCAGCTGGCAAAATTGCGTCCTTCCCCGTCGTAAAAATTGTGCAGGAATTCAAAATATTTTCCGTCTTCAGAGAGGCCCTTAAGTTGTAATGAAACCCGTACCGGTTGGCCTGAAAACACTTCCTTAAAGTAGTACATATGCTCATAAAACACCACCGGGCCAATATTAAGTGCGGCTATTTCTTTCTGGCCAAAACCGTTTTCCTGTAAAAAAGAAAGCCGGGTGTGGCTCATAAAATTAATATAGGCCGTATTGGCCAAATGGCGGTTTGCGTCAATATCACTCCAGCGGATTTCAAATTCCTTGATAAACATTTTTTCGATTTTTCGGCAAAAATACAAAATTGCTTTACGCATATCGTGCTATTTCATTGGTCGAAAAGCGGTAGGTTTTGAGCGGCTTTGGCATTAAAAATTATCTTTGACCAACGAATTGTTGCAAATGCCCATTATTGAATCTGCTTACCGAGCCAAAGGACTTTTTAAAGAAATGCATTTTAGCACGATCTATGCGGCAAAATTGCGTCGTGTTTTTGGCATAAAGCAAGAGCGAAAGCGCTTTGAACTTGATGACGGCGATTTTGTGGATATCGATTGGAGTTTCAACAGAACAGGCGCGACAAAAAAAGTCGTGATCCTAATGCACGGGCTGGAAGGCGATGCCCAGCGGCCATACATTTTGGGAACCGCCAAAGCACTTAATAATAATGGTTTCGACTGTGCTGCGGTCAATTTAAGAGGATGCAGTGGTGAAGAAAACGTGAAATTTAGATCCTACCATTCTGGCGAAACTGGCGATATGGCTCAGGTAATCGCTGTGCTAGTTGATAGTGCCGAATACGATGAAATCTATTTGTATGGCGTGAGCCTCGGCGGAAACGTAATTTTAAAATATTTGGGCGAAAGAAAGCCAAATCCATTGATCAAGGCGGCAGTGGCCTGTTCTGTCCCTATCGATCTGTACCAGTCGCTCACTTGCCTCAATCGAAAGCAGAACTGGGTGTACCGCTGGTCATTTCTTACGGGCTTGCGCGCCAAGTACAAACGGAAAATGAAAAACCATCCCCAATTGGCCTCTGCCAAAACTCTAAAGAAGATCAACAGCCTACGCAATTTTGATGACCTTTATACCGCTCCTGCACACGGCTTTGCAGATGCAATGGATTATTACCGCAAAAGCAGCAGCAAACCTTTTTTAGACCAAATCACCGTGCCTGCGCTACTTCTTAATGCAGCAAATGATTCTTTTCTCAATGCGGCCTGTTATCCTTTCGCGGAAGCGGAAAAAAACACCTGTCTATTTTTAGAAGTACCCGAATACGGCGGTCATATGGGTTTTTATAAGATGGGAAAAACCTATTACCACGAGCAGCGTACGGTAGATTTCTTCAGGGGATTATCTAAATAGGTTGAGGGACAAAGGCCACTCGATGAGTATAGATTACTTAAGTTTACAGGGAATTTCTTGAATCTAAGCAGTGAATTGCACCAAATTATACTATTGAAATGAGAATTATAAATCCAAATTCGCTAATGCTCTTGGCTCTATTACTGATGTTGGCCTGCGGCGAAAGCAAAAAAGAAACGGAACAGGAAACCGTAAAAATGAAAACTGCTGAAACAAAGCAGGATGTCGAAGATCCTAACACCACAACAATCACCCTGCTTTCTTACGATACTATGAAGTACGACAAGACCCAACTCACGGTACCTGCAGGCAAGACCGTAAAACTGACCCTAAAACACGTTGGCCAAATGCCCAAAAATGCAATGGGTCATAATTTTGTACTGCTTAAGCAAGACACCGAAGTATCTAAATTTGCTGCAAAAGCTTCGGCGGCACGCGATAATGATTATATTCCAGAAGGTACGGAAACTGTCATTGTGCACACTAAAATGCTGGGAGGCGGCCAGAGCGATACGGTTACTTTTGAGCCACCTGCTCCCGGCACTTACACCTACATTTGCAGCTTTCCCGGCCATTATGCGATGATGCAGGGTACCTTTACGGTAGAATAGACCGCTCTTAAAATCAATATTTTATTGATGAATTTCAAAAAATTAATCTTATTCCATTTTATTTTGATATTTGCCGGCGCGTGCAAGGAAGATGTTTCTGATCGCCAACCCTCCAGTCTTAAAGAACAATTTCCCAAAGAGCATCTCAATCCGTTGGCACGATATGGCCCGCTGTTGGTCGAGGTGCAGATGCAGCACGTTTTTCCCGATGGAAAGACCTTTGTGGACTGTATCCCGAAAATAGCTGCAGATTCTATTCTGAAGCTTTACGCAGAACAGCGGGAAAAACCTGGATTTGACCTAAAAGCTTTTGTGCTGCAACATTTCAACACTCCTGAAAAAAACACCGAAAGGTTTCAGGCCGACACCACTCGAACCGTCACCGAACACATCAACGCACTCTGGCCCTTCCTAAAACGCGAGGCAGACGAGAAAGCACCGGGTTCGCGCATTGCGCTGCCCAACCCGTACATCATTCCCGGCGGGAGGTTCCGCGAGGTGTACTATTGGGATTCCTATTTTATTTTACTTGGTTTAAAAGCTTCGGGCGAAATCCAGTTGATGGAGAACATTATTGATAATTTTGCCTATCAGATCAACACCTTTGGCTACATTCCCAACGGCAACCGTACCTATTATATGGGCAGGAGCCAACCGCCTTTTTTCGCCGAAATGGTAAACCTCTTGGCTGAAACAAAAGAAGATGAAGCAGTTCTTCAGAAATATTTGCCGGCTTTGCACAAAGAATATAACTTTTGGATGGAAAGCGCAGAAAGCGTGACTGCTGGTGAGGCACAGGAACGTGTGGTTAAATTAGATACCAGTTCGGTGCTTAACCGCTACTGGAGCGATACCGCCACGCCACGTGCAGAGAGCTACCGCGAAGATGTACTTACCGCGCAAGCGGCAAATCTGCGCGACGAGAATGAAATATACCGAAACATTTGCGCAGCTTGTGAAAGCGGTTGGGATTTTAGCAGCCGCTGGTTTGACGATCCTGAGGATTTGAGCAGTATTCAGACGACGCATATTATTCCGATAGACTTGAATGTCCTGCTCTACAATCTGGAAAAAACCTTGGCTTCCGCCGAAAAATTATCAGGAAATAGTGAAGCTGAAAGAAAGTATTTGGCTTGCGCCGAAAAAAGAAAAGCAGCGATGAACACTTACCTGTGGAATGAAACCGAAGGCCATTACCACGACTATAATTTTGTCACCGGAAAACCTTCGGAAACACTTTCGCTGGCGATGGTCTTTCCGCTGTTTTTTGACCTCGCCACTCAAGAGCAAGCCGAAAAAACCAATAAGGTTCTGGAATCGCAATTTTTAAAGCCCGGCGGTCTGGTCACGACAAATATAGAAAACGGTCAACAGTGGGACAGTCCCAACGGCTGGCCGCCGCACCAATGGATGGCAATAAGAGGACTACAAAGCTATGGATTGAATGATCTGGCAAATGAAATTAAACACCGCTGGTTGACCCTCAACGAAAGTGTTTACCGCCGCACCGGCAAAATGCTCGAAAAATACAATGTCATTGATACCACGCTCAAAGCTGGTGGTGGCGAGTATCCTACACAAGATGGTTTTGGCTGGACCAATGGGGTTTACCTCGATTTAAAAACAAACTGATGCTCAAGACCGTTTTAAAGCTAACTTCTAAAATTACCCATATATGGTAAAGAAGCTCAAAATGGGGATGGTAGGTGGTGGTCAAGGTTCTTTCATAGGTGACGTTCACCGGAAGGCGGCTGCGATAGACGGGATGATCGAGTTGGTCTGTGGGGCCTTTAGCAGCGATCCCGTACGGTCCCTTGCGTCGGCCGAAACGCTAGGAATTTCAAAGAATCGGGCCTATGGCAATTTTGAGGAAATGATCACCACCGAGGCCAGTTTGCCCAAAGAGGAGCGAATGGATTTCGTAGCCATCGTCACGCCCAACCATATGCACTTTCCACCGGCCAAGATGGCGCTCGAAAATGGTTTTCACGTTATTTGCGACAAACCACTTTCACTCAATCTGGAAGAAGCCTACGAACTTCAAAAAATTGTCGAAAAGTCCGGAAAAGTTTTCGCCCTTACCCACAACTATACGGGTTATCCAATGGTAAAACAGGCGAGGGAGATGATAAAACGGGGCGATCTGGGTAAAATCAGAAAGGTTAACGTGCAGTATTTACAGGGATGGTTGGCGACTTCTGTCGAAAAGACAAACAACAAACAGGCGTCCTGGAGGGTTGATCCCAGCAAATCGGGCATTGGCGGTGCACTGGGAGACATTGGCACCCACGCCGAAAATCTAATGCGATACATTACCGGACTGGAAATTGAAGAACTTGCCGCAGATCTGGGTGTTTTTGGCGAGGGTCGTGTGCTTGATGATGATGGTAATTTGCTGCTGCGGCTGCAAGGAGGTGCCAAGGGAACAATGAGTATTTCGCAAATCGCCCTTGGTGAAGAAAACAACCTTGGCATAAAGGTGTATGGAACCAAAGGCAGTTTGCAATGGTTTCAGGAAAATCCCAATGAACTCAACGTGCACTGGCTGGACAAACCCAAACAGATCTACACGCCAAAAGGAGCGGGCACCTACCCACAAGCTTCGAATTATGTGCGAATCCCTGCTGGTCATCCGGAAGGATATCTTGAAGCTTTTGCGACCATCTACCGAAGCTTTGCGAAGGAACTGATCAAAATAGCCAATGGAGAAGCCAAAAGTAAATCCTATGATTTTCCCACTGTTTCGGATGGTCTGCGCGGGATGCAATTCATTTATGCCGCAGTTGCTTCAAACGAGGCCAATGCTGGGTGGGTCAAGCTAAAAGAGCTTGAAAGCTTCTAAACGGATTGTCTTTTACAATGGCTTCTAGGTGAGGACTGTTTGACAGCGTAGCAATAGAAATTCTATCTTTGTTGCTAATTTTTAAAGAATGATCAAATCCATGACCGGTTTTGGGAAGTCGGTTTCCCAATTGCCTTCCAAAAAAATAACCATTGAGATCAAATCGCTCAATAGTAAAAATTTGGACCTCAATACCCGTATTCCTTCTTTTTACCGCGAAAAAGAGCTCGATCTGCGCAACATTGTCGCCAAATCCCTGGAACGCGGAAAAGTGGATGTAGGCCTGTATGTGGAACTGAACGGCGAGGAAACCAACACATCTATCAACGGTCCCGTAGTAAAGCAATACCTCAAACAACTGCGTGGGGTTGCAGATGCCACCGAAGCTCAATTGCTGGCCATCGCCATGCGCCTGCCCGATACCCTGACCAACGAAAAGGACGAGATCGACCCCAAAGAATATGAGGCGATCCTAAAAGGTATGGATCAAGCGCTCGAGAAGATTAACGCCTACCGTCTGGATGAAGGGAAAGTCTTAAAGGAGGATTTTGAGCTCCGCGTCACCAATATTTCAGATTTGCTTGCCGAAGTGGAAAAAATTGATCCCGAGCGTATGGAAGGCGTGCGGCAACGGCTGATTAAGAACGTCGAGGACCTTAAGGCCGAAGTGGACGAAAACCGGTTTGAGCAGGAGCTAACCTACTACCTTGAGAAATACGACATCACCGAAGAAAAGGTTCGGTTAAAGAACCATTTGGAATATTTTAGTCAAAGTTTAAATTCGGAAGATTCAAACGGGAAAAAACTGGGCTTCATTTCGCAGGAGATGGGTCGTGAGATCAACACCATCGGGTCAAAATCCAATTACGCGCCCATGCAGCAAGTGGTGGTGCAGATGAAAGACGAGCTTGAAAAAATTAAGGAACAACTGCTCAACGCACTTTAAACATGGAGAACAACGGCAAACTCATTGTTTTTTCGGCGCCATCGGGAAGTGGCAAAACAACCATCGTACGGCATCTGCTTGCGCAGGAAGATTTGAAATTGGATTTTAGTATTTCTGCAGCATCACGGGAACCGCGTCCGGGCGAAAAAGATGGTGTGGATTACCATTTTTTAGATTTGAAGGAATTTAAAAGACGCATCAAAGCTGATGAGTTTTTGGAATGGGAAGAAGTTTACCGCGATAATTTCTACGGAACTTTAAAAAGCGAAGTCGAGCGCATTTGGGCCAGCGGCAAGCATGTCATTTTTGATATCGACGTGGTGGGCGGTCTGGACATCAAGAAATTATACCCAGAAAAAACCTTGGCCGTTTTTGTCAAGCCACCCAGCATCGAGGAACTTAAAATCCGACTTAAAAAACGCAAGACCGAAAGCGAGGACCGCATTAATATGCGGGTTGCCAAAGCAAGTATCGAGCTGGCCACCGCACCGCAATTTGACCACATCATTCTTAATATCAACCTTGATGAGGCCCTGGCAGAAGCGTATGAGCTGGTCAGGGACTTTGTGAAATCCTAAAAGCCTTTTTATGAAAATAGGCCTGTACTTCGGGACGTTTAATCCCATTCACGCCGGTCATTTGATCATCGCCAATCATTTCGCGGAATACAGCGATCTCGATAAAATCTGGATGGTGATTACGCCACACAATCCCTTTAAAAAGAAGAAAACCTTACTCGACAACCACCACCGGCATCAGCTGGTGCAACTGGCAGTAGAAGACTATCCCAAACTTGAGGCCAGCACCATTGAGTTTAAATTGCCGCAACCTAATTATACGGTGAATACCCTCATCCATCTGCAGGAAAAATTTCCCGATTATGAGTTTTGCCTAATTATGGGCGAGGACAATCTTAAGAGCTTGCACAAATGGAAAAACTACGAGGTGATACTTGAGCACCACGAGATTTACGTCTATCCCCGAGTTTCAGAAGGAACGGTCGAACATCAGTTTAAGGATCACCCAAAAATACACGTGGTCGATGCGCCCATCGTCGAGATTTCTTCCACACACATTAGGAATGCGGTAAAGGCAGGCAAGGAGGTCCGGCCAATGCTTCCTCCCGAAGTCTGGAAGTATATGGACGAGATGAATTTTTATAGGTAGGTTGCCTAGCGGCGAAATTATCTAAAGTACGATGAAAACGCTTTTTGAAAAGTATACGTTTTTTGTAATGTTAGGTTTGAGTTTGGTAATTACTTCAATTGCCCTTTATGTCTTTGTTCACGTAGAATTTTGGTTTACAACTGCACAAAATCAAAAAGATTCCTTAGCGGTTGGGAGTGTTATTTTTGAAAGCGATTTTTTTGTCATCGGGGGCGCTGTACTATACTTTCTGACCTATCTGGCATTCTTGATATTGAAATTAAGGACCTATTTTACCTTGAGCCTCTTGCATATTTTGCTTTGGTGTTTGGCCTTAAATGTAAATTTATTGTTTGAAACGGGTTCCCTTTACTATTTAATCCAAGTTGCGTGTCTCCTGACGTTTGTTGTTAATGTGCAGCAATCGTTGAAAAGGTATAGGGCAGAAAAGTCTCTGTAAGACGGCTTTTCTGGTGTCTTTGTTTTTCCTTGCCTGGGGAGCAGCTTGATATAGATGACAAGAAAATTTCTTAATTTGTAATTAAAAGCTGAGTTCAACCAATAAGTGCAACAGCCTTTTCTATCATGGTCTCAATTGAGTTGTTATAATTGAACTTTCTAATAGGTCTGTAATTTATTAATCTTTCCACTTCTTTTATGCGTTTGTGCGGT
>JBATUQ010000013.1:0-26999 GCA_049671285.1 Leeuwenhoekiella sp.
TACCGCCTGAACAGGTCCATCCATAAGCAAACCATTTTTGACAACCTCATTAACAGGATGATGAAAACCAAACCTATTGGTTATAAGGATATTAAAATAAGTGCTTAACTAGACACCTCTATTTAAATTATCATAAAAAGCCACTTCCTCGAACTTGCAATTTGTCATTCATTACTTTTGACACTTAGTTTTACCCTTGGGCATTGCGCTTGTCCTTTACAGGAAAAACTGGAAGCAAGCCTATGTGATTTTACTTCTTTTCCGTCATACGTTTCGGTTTGGGCATAGGTTTGCTTTTGCATATGTTGACTGATTATCTGTATTGGTTGATGATGGATTAGTCAGCTATCGAGAAAGTGTGTACAGGTACACAATCATTTCCAGAATTTTTAAAATATCTTCCTCCTAAACTCCTTCCGAAAGATTTACAATCATTTAATATACCGTTCAACCAGGGCCCAACCGAAGGATTTAGCTTTACCCATTTTTACCAGTGCATTCTAAAGACAGAATTTATAAAGACCTTTTGGCCCAGATCAATATGAGCCCCGCCGAACTGCGCGCGTGGTTGCGTACAGATCTTGCCCCAATCACCGTGGCAAATTACTCCAATTGTATTCCTATTGAAACCTCGAGAAAACTGCTTAAAATAATCTCGAAGTCCGAGTCGGAAATCAACAGTGCTGATTTTGGGTTTATAAAACAATTTTTGCAAAGGCTACTCTACCTAAAGCGTGCTACCCACCTTAAAAATCAAAATAGGAATGACTGGGAAAACAGCCTGCGTAATATGGGATATGATGTCCGCAAGGCGAAAAGAACTTCGATGGTTTAATTGCCCATTTTCATAGTCTTCCGTTAACATTTTTTTATTAATTTTCCTAACAACCAAAAACTTACAACCATGGGAAAAGTTGCTATCGAAATAAAATGGGCAATCATTTTCACTGTATTATCCTTGATCTGGATGGTCTTTGAAAAAAGTATGGGCTGGCACGATGAAAATATAGCAGACCACGCCATTTATACCAACTTCTTTGGGCTGGTGGCCGTCCTTGTTTACGTGATGGCCATACGGGATAAACGCGATAATTACTACGGTGGCGTTATGACCTGGAAACAAGGATTTTTTTCAGGATTCATCCTTAGTGCGTTCGTGGCTATAATTTCGCCATTGGCGCAGTATATTACCCACGAGTGGATTACACCAAACTATTTTAAAAATGTAATAGCCTATGCTGTTAATACCGGCGAACAAACTCAGGAAGAAGCCGAAGCCTATTTCAATTTAGGCAGTTACATCCTGCAATCGGTTATATTTGCATTTGTGATCGGTTTGCTGACTTCGGCGGTCGTGGCGCTTTTTGTCAGGCGCAAATAATTCTGGGATTATATTTTCCATTAGATTAAATTTAGACTTGAAAAAACCTTTACCTTACAGCATTATCGTTTCAGATATTGACGGCACCTTACTAGATAGTAACCGGGATATTGCTCCCGCTACCGCGAAAATTATAAACCAGCTGTATCCAGAAACCAAAGTACTTTTGGCCTCCAGCCGAATGCCTTCTGCCATGTATTACCTTCAGGAAAAACTTGAAATTTTGGGTCAACCGTTGATTGCGTACAACGGCGGACTTATTTTGGGTGAAAACCAAAAGATCCTGCACAGCATTACGCTTCCGTTAGCTATAATTGAAGCTATCGTAAAACATCAGCAGCCGTGCAATTATAACCTAAGCGCCTACTGCGATGACGACTGGTACACCGCCGAAAAGGATCAATGGACGCTACGCGAAATCAATAATACGCGCGTCGAACCCACGCTACTTCCCAGCAAAAATTTGCTGCAAACCCTCGACCGAAAAAACCAAGCCCCGCATAAATGTATGGTGATGGGCAGCCCGGCCGAGTTAGATGATCTCATCCTTACCCTAAAAAAGGAATTTGACGACTCAGCCAACTTCTACCGGTCTAAGGAAACGTATCTGGAAATCACGCCCAAAGCTATAGATAAAAGCAAGGCCATTACCTATTTGTTGGACAACCACTATGGTTTTGAGATGAATGATGTGATTGCCTTTGGTGACAATCACAACGACGAGACTATGCTCAAGAATGCCGGGATGGGTGTTGCTGTTGCCAACGCTACACCAAACGTGAAAGACGTTGCTCACACCGTAAGTCAATTTACCAACAAGGAAAATGCCGTGGCACTTATGCTGGAATCACTTATGAAATAGTCCAACCGCTATCTCGGTAAAGCTGATCTGTTGGTAAAAAGGTACGGTTACGTTACGGGACAGTATCTTGTCAACTTCAGAATTTCACACCCGGAAACGACAAGGGGCGCACTCCAACCAAAAAGTACGCCCCTCAAAACAACCTAACCAATAATCATCTAGGAAACCAAAGCTTCCACATTGTCGTTTGTATAATTTAAATAATTGTTTACCTTAATCTTTGCGCCCAGATCGTGCATCAAGTTGTAAAGCCCAAAAAATGTTCGATTTATGTAGAGGAAGTGACGGCTTCCGCGGTTACCGTTCATTTTTCGGAGTGCGGTATCTTTCGAGTATTTTTCGCTCATCACGGCAATCTTTCCGAAGAAATCCTCATTTTCAAAATCAAAATCCTCCCCGTGAAAGGGCTGCGTAAACAGACTCAACATTTCGTGGAAAAGTTCAGAGAAAAATTTTATCTCATCGGGACTGTCGTCTTTTCGCAGTATCTCAAGCGCAAACATTTTTTCCATATAAATGTCGCGATTGTTAATGCTCTCAGGCCGGGCCATCTCAAAGTAGGGCTCGTAAAATTCCTGAGGAACACGCTTAACACATCCAAAATCAATGGCGATAAGATTATCATCTTTATCAACTAAAAAATTACCGGGATGTGGATCTGCGTGTACGCGTTTAAGCACGTGCATCTGATACATATAAAAATCCCACAGCGTCTGCCCTATTTTATTTGCGGTTTCCTTGTTGGTGTTATGCTTGGTAAACTCGCTCAGGTGCTCGCCGGTCATCCAATCCATCGTAATGATACGCTCACTGCTGAGTTCTGGATAGTATTTCGGGAACTTCAAATGGTCAATCTTACTACAGGCTTCGGTGATCTCAACGCTCTGCCGCACTTCATGAAGATAATCTGTTTCTTCACGTAGCTTATCTTCAACCTCTTGAAAGTATTTTTCCTTATCCTTTCCGCGCAGATTAAACATACGCGTCGCTAAGGGTTTGACCAACGCCAGATCACTACCGATACTGTCTGCAACCCCTGGATATTGGATTTTCACAGCAAGTTTTTTCCCGTCCTTAGTGGCTTGATGAACTTGACCAATGCTGGCCGCATTCACACTTTGGGTGGCAAACGTATCGTATAGCTCCTCTGGATATTGATCTAAATATTTTTTAAATGTCTTTCTGACCAATGGGGCAGAAAGCGGTGGTACAGAAAATTGTGAAAGACTGAATTTCTCCACATACTCCTTCGGCATTATGTTTTTTTCCATAGAAAGCATTTGCGCAACTTTAAGCGCGCTACCTTTTAGGCTTTTCAGTCCATCATATATATCCTCTGCATTATCAGCATTTAACTGATCACGCCCCTGGTCGCCTTTAAGCAATTTTCCGCCATAATATTTGGCGTAATTCCCTCCTATTTTAACACCGGTACCCACGAGCTTGGAGGCTCGCTGTAGTTTACTGGTTGGTATGTGGTCTATTGTTTTCATAATTATTTCGCTTTTGCGAAATTTTCTTTGAACAGAAACTTCCCAAAATCCAGCAGACTGTCCAAGGGTGTTGTATTAAATACGTCAAAAATGGCATTCACGGATTTTTCGATGGCGACATCAGTCTTCTCAAATCCGGCTGAATTATCATCCATCCAATATTTTAAGAGAAATACAGTCTGTAACCACGCACCTTCACTAAAAATAGAAACAGGATTTTTTGCCAGACGATTACCTTTTTGCTCGTTACCTTCTTCAATAAGTTCAGAAGCAAATGCCCTCACCTTTAACCGTAATTCCCGCAATTGTCCCATTGATTTGAGTGCATTGCGATGCTCACCCAGGGTAAAAAGCACGTAACTTCTATTGGCGGTAAGCAATTCAAAAAAAGTATAAAAGAAAGAGAGCATCTTCTCCCGATTGGGGTAACTGGTGTAATTCTTATCTTTAGTTAAAACCTTATGGGTGTTGTCATAAAAAGCCACCCAGATCTGCTCCCTAATTCCTTGAAAAGAGCCAAAGTGCTTGTAAAATTCACCCTCTTCAAATCTGTTGTCCTTACAGAATTTGTAAACACTGGCAGGTCGCTTTCCGTGCTCCAGTACATAATCCATATATGCGTCAATAATTGCGTCTTTGCTGGGCGCTTTTGCTTTGCTAGCGGACTTTTTAGGGGACTTGGCTTTGGCTGTCATATTCGATTATTTGTGTAAATTTAGATATGTTTAACCATTAGTCAAAATCATTCAACAGAATTTTGAGTTAAAAATCTTTCAGAATTATTGAAAGGAGCTGTCTTAACGATTTGATCAATAGCGTCGTAAAATACTACCATCGCTTACACCAATTATATTATAAGAACATAACTGCGTGCCACTTTGGCAGAAGTGATTCCGTGGTATTTTTTTTGACTTCTTGTTGTACACAAACGCAAATCATTTGGCTGCTGCCAAAAAAATAAAGACAACAAACTATGAGTACTGGTAAAATCAATGTGGCTGTAGAGAATATCTTTCCACTGATTAAAAAATTCCTTTACAGCGATCACGAAATATTCCTCCGTGAACTTATTTCAAACGCGACCGATGCGACCCTAAAACTTAAACACTTGGCCAACATTGGCGAAGCCGGCATTGAGATCGGCAATCCCATCATCGAGGTCAAAGTGGACAAGGACGCCAAAACCCTTACCGTTTCTGACCAAGGACTTGGGATGACGGTTGATGAAGTACAGAAGTACATCAACGACATCGCCTTTTCTGGTGCCGAGGAATTTTTGGACAAGTATAAAGAATCCGCTAAAGACAGCGGGATCATTGGTCATTTTGGACTCGGTTTTTACTCCGCTTTTATGGTGGCGAAAAAGGTAGAAATCCTTACACAATCCTTTAAAGAAGGAGAACCCGCAGCACACTGGTTTTGTGACGGAACGCCGGAATTCACCTTGGTAGAAGCTGAAAAAGCAACCCGAGGTACTGACATCATCCTGCACATCGCAGACGATGAGACCGAATTTCTCGAAGAGCACCGCATCACCGAACTGTTGACCAAATACAACAAGTTTATGCCGGTGCCAATTAAATTTGGTACCACTGAAGAAGAACTTCCACTACCTCAAGATGCTGCCGAGGACCTGCCTGCCGGCGAGGCAGGCGCTGAGCCAGAGACAAAAACCGTTGATAATATCATCAACAATCCCAACCCGGCCTGGACCAAACAGCCTACCGAGCTGGAGGATGAAGATTATAACAAATTTTACCGCGAGCTGTACCCGATGCAGTTTGAGGAGCCGCTCTTCCACATTCATCTGAATGTTGATTATCCGTTTAATCTTACCGGGATTCTTTATTTCCCAAAGATGAGCAACGATATGAGCGTGCAGAAAGACCGTATTCAGCTGTATCAAAACCAGGTTTTCGTCACCGACAATGTAGAAGGTATCGTACCGGAGTTCCTGACAATGTTACGCGGAGTGATCGATTCACCAGATATTCCATTGAATGTTTCCCGTTCTTATTTGCAGGCCGATGGCGCGGTTAAAAAGATTTCGTCTTACATCACCCGTAAAGTCGCCGATAAGCTGAAAAGCCTTTTCAACGAAAACAGAGAAGATTTCGAAAAGAAATGGAAAGACATTAAAGTGGTAATCGAATATGGTATGCTTACCGAAGACAAGTTCTTTGAAAAAGCAGACAAGTTCGCGTTATATCCTACTGTAGATGGCAACCACTACACCTTTGAGGAACTCACCGAAAAGATCAAGGAAAACCAGACCGACAAGGATGACAAATTGATCATTCTTTACGCTCAGGATCAAGATGCGCAGCACCAGTATATCGCTGCCGCGAAAGACAAGGGTTATGAGGTTCTTCTTTTAGATTCACCTATTGCACCACATCTCATCCAAAAACTGGAAACCAGTAAGGAAAAAATCAGTTTTGTACGTGTGGACGGTGATCATATCGACAACCTGATCAAGAAAGATGAGGAGCAGATTTCCAAACTTTCTGATGAGGAAAAAGAATCGCTTAAAAAGGTGCTCGAAGAAGCCATTGCCAACCAAAGCTACACTGTAAAACTGGAAGCGATGGACAGCAACAGCGCACCGTTTATCATCACCCAACCCGAGTTTATGCGTCGCATGAAAGAGATGCAGCAAACCGGTGGCGGCGGGATGTACGGAATGGGCAATATGCCAGACATGTACAATGTGGTGGTCAACACCAACCACGCTTTAGTCAACGAAATCCTAAATACCAAAACCAAGAAGAAGCAGGAACGCCTGATCACCCAAAGTATGGATCTGGCCAAGCTTTCTCAAGGTTTATTGAAAGGAGAAGCATTGACCAATTTTGTAAAACGCTCTTACGAAATGATCAAATAAGTTAAGGTTAAAGCCGAAAATGTCAAAACCGCTCCGGGAAACTGGGGCGGTTTTTTTTTACCTAGGATTTAAAATACTCTTTTTAAACAGGTCTGCTATCTGAATTCATTGGGCAATTTCTAACTAAAAGCTTATTATAAAATTCTTTAACTCCCGTAGGAGGCACAACTAAGGGTTCATAACAACTTAGACTGTGATCTTTCTGCCAACATAATTTGTAACTTTGAGTAAACTCATTCAACAATGGATTTAGAAAGTAGAAAGTTATCATTTATACAAAAATTTATTGACGTTCAAGATGAAGACATCGTCACTGGTTTGGAAGATTTGCTCAAAAGGCAAAAGGCAAAGTTTTATGAGGACAACCTTAAACCGATGTCGATAGAACAATTAAATTCTAACATAGATCATTCCCTAGAAGATTCATTGAAAGGTAGGGTTATAAGTGCGATAGATTTAAAAGAAAAGGTCAAAGGATGGAGTTGACCTCCATCGACTTATATTTCACTTTTAATCTTCTCACACATCATTTCTACGAAAAATTCAACATTTCCCCCAAAAATCTAAAAATCTCCAAAACTACCCGCCTTTAACATTGCCCAAACGCTTTGCGAAAGACTATTCCCTAACTTTATGGAAACAGGGAATTGTTATGAAAGCCATAACGCGTAAAAAATTTTTGGTACAGATGGGAATGATAGGAACAGCAGCAGCACTTTTTGATGGATGTAATGTGGTGATGGAAAATGGTGAAAAAGTCAAAACCGTTACCATCCAAGAGGTGAAAACCGGCGAGGATATTTTCACCTACATCAACCGTACCCACGGCAAAATGGATTTTGAACTGTACCGAAAACTCATCGGTGCGGCCAATAATTTTAAGGAAGGAGACCTATCTCAAGGACTTGCTGCCACAGATGATGCTTCCCGGGAAAAAGCGAGAAAGCTTTTGGCCAATACTAAAATTGGCGATATTGACAAACATCCCATTTTTGTCGATGAACTTTACGAACTCATTCAGCAAACCACCTCAAAAACCGATTTTGCGCTTTCTAATTGGACGCTCGGCCAACTCAAGGAAAAACTACTCACCGCCACTGAATCTGAAATCAAATCCTTTTTGCCAGGCCTCAGCAGCGATGCTATTGGTTGTGTAGTCAAGTTGATGAGCAATGAGGAACTCATCGCCGCGAGTCAGAAAATATTCAATCCATTGCCTGGAAGTAAAATTGGCAGCAAAGGTTATCTCAGCGCCCGTGTGCAGCCCAACTCCCCCACTGACAATATTGACGATATTATTTGGCAGGTTTTTGATGCCTGGTCCTACGCAGTTGGCGATCTGGTTTTGGGCACCAATCCGGTCTCCAGCGATCCCAAATCGGTCGCAGCGATTGAGACAGCGCTTTTTAATATTCTGAAAACCTTCGATCTTGAGGAAACGATGCCCAACTGTGTGCTTTCTCACATCGATGTACAAGCACAAGCCGAAGAAATACATCCCGGAACTACGGGAATCTGGTTTCAGAGTCTGGCAGGAACAGTAGCGGCCAACAAAACCTTTGACGTTTCTGTAGAAAAAATGCAGGACCACCTCAACTCCAGAAACGCTCAATACGGCCTTTATGCCGAAACAGGCCAAGGCGCCGATTTCACTAATGGTCACGGAGCCGGTTTTGATATGGTGCTTCACGAAAGTCGTAAATACGGTTTTGTTCGGGCTCTGCAACATCAATTAATGAATCAATCTGGCGACCAGCCCACACCTTGGGTACACGTCAACGATGTGGCCGGTTTTATTGGCCCCGAAGTTTTCAAAACAAAAGAACAGCTGGTTCGCTGCTGCCTGGAGGATACACTTATGGGCAAACTACACGGTCAGACCATTGGTCTTGACATTTGCTCCACCCTGCATATGGACGTCTCCTTGGAAGATCTCGACTGGTGTATCGAGCAGGTAATGCCCGCCAATCCCGCCTACCTGATGGCGCTGCCTACCAAAAATGATCCGATGTTGAGCTACCTGACGACCTCATTTGCAGATCACGTACGCATCCGCGAAAAATTTGGCTATAAGATCAACGATGCGATGTGGGAGTTTTTCCAAAAGCTAGAGGTCATCGACAGTAACGGAAAACCAACAGAAAACTTCGGAAACCCAAAATGGGTGTATTATCAATATTTGAAGGCCAAAGGCGACACCCGTTCCCAAGAAGAAATTTTTACGGAAGGAGATTTACGCTTACGCGAAATTGATGATCGCGGAGTGGCCATCGCTGAAGGATTTGGCGAAAACGTTTGGGATCTCGATCCAAAATTGGAAAAAGAAGTCAAAGCACTTTATGAAGATGCCAAGGAAAGCCTGTGGACGCCAATGGACAAATCCTTCGCTGGAAGTATCAGAGATTCCCTGCTCATCACCACCCGTTCCAAAGACCGAAAAGATTATGTCTATCATCCCGCAAGCGGCGAGGAACTTACGGTTAAGACCGTTCGTGCCCTCAACGACCTCCGCAGCTCCTGGAGCGAAGTTCCTGACGTTCAAATCATCATTTCTGATGGACTGAATCCTAAAGCGATTATGGATGATGACCATTTAGAACCCTATTTAAACGCCATCAAATCCGGATTTGCCGAAGCTGGATTTACGGTGAGCCCTAAAAATTTGGTGATTACCCACGGCCGCGTTCGAGCCGGATATGCCTGCGGCGAACAGCTTTTTGGCAAGGACAACAATAATGATAGTAACAAAAATAAGGCAATTGTACATATTATCGGAGAGCGTCCTGGATCAGGTCACCACAATTTTTCGGCTTATATGACTGCGGCACCGGTAAAAGGTTGGGCGCAAAAACGCTGGGTAGATCACGATATCACCCGGGTAATTTCCGGGATTTCAGATACCGCTTTAAATCCTCAACAAGCCGCAAAAGAAACAGTTCTCATTACCAAGGCCCTAATCGAAAAAGACTTTGCTGAATTGGCTGCGATGAAAAGTGCGTAACGTAGCTTTCAGTTGCAGATCTCAGTATTCAGCAATCGGCTCCCAAGTGATTGCCTCAGCGCAGGGAATTGTACCAAGGGTACGGTTCTCGGTTTAGCGTTTAGCGTTTAGCGTTTAGCGTTTAGCGTTTAGCGTTTAGCAAAAATCTATTTTCTATTTTCTATTTTCTATTTTCTATTTTCTTTACTCATTTTTCCAAAGTCCTAAATCTTAAGTCACTTCCAAAAAGTCTATTTTCTCATATCTAAAATCTCACATCTAAAATATAAACCTACTCCTTCACCACCCGAAAACCAACATACTCACTTTTTACCCTTTTATCATCAAAAGGATCAGCGAAGTCGTACGCGCTGTAGCCATAAACAGTATCTTCAGCATACTCAGCGACATTGCCTGCCAAATTGTAGATCATCGCATCTTCAATCTTAATACCTTCAGTGCTTCCTGCCGGTTTGATAAGGGAGAGTTCTAAGTCTTTTAGCTTTTCTTGGAGTAATTGAACATCGTCAAGAGTGAGTTCGTAACCCGCCCAAGTGTTGAGCACGTACGCTTTTTTGATATTTTTCCGAGCTTTTTCGTGCAGGGATTTAGCCTCTTTGGCATTAGGCAGGCGGTAGGTTTCCCCGGTTTTTTCCGAAAGCCAAACCGTATATTTTTTCGCGGAAGCGGAATCTGTCACCACAGGATAATTCTCCTTCCCAACATTAAAAGTAAATTCAGGCTGGAATGCTTGGAACTGCGCATTGGTCACCTCAAACCGTCCCAAACTGATGGAATCCTTTTTCAGCAACACCGTTTCCGGGATCAGCAGGTCTTCTTTTTTAATGCCATATAATCCATTATGCTGAGCAGCTTTTTGAAGTTTTAAAATTTTCGCCAGCGGACTGTCTTCCTTAAACGCCTCATTTTCTTCCGAAGGTTTTTCGAGCAGATACTTTTCGATCCAGTCGATTTCCTCGTTCATTTTTCGCAATTGGTGTGTGATCTTCTGAAGTCCGTGCGGCTGGCCCGGAAACCATAAAAACTTGACCGGCGCCTGCCCTACCTGCTGTAAACCGCGGTAATATTCCCAGCCTTGATCACGCGGAACGGCACGATCCTCACTTCCGTGGAAAATAATCGTGGGTGTCTTGATTTTTTCGATCTCAAAAATGGGCGATTTGATCAGATAGTTCTCGTTATACGGTTTCCCGTTGCTGTCGTCCCAAGGCGCTCCGCCAAAATAACTTTGGTCAAAACTCACCCCAAACTGGCACGTCCCATAATCTGACGTCCAATTGACATCGCCGGCCCCCGGAGCCGCCACCTTAAATTTATCGGGATATTTGAGTGTCAACATAGTCGTTAGGATTGCCCCGTTAGACCATCCCATCGTACCCAGTTCATCAGGATCAACCTTGCCCTCGGCGACAAGTTTATCGATGCCCTTGGTGATGTCTTCCATTTCAGGTTCATAATAATTGCCTTTGATCGCCTCGACGTATTCCAAGCCGTGGTTGGAGGAACCGTGATAATTGGGTTTTAAAACGAACATTCCTTTTTGAGCCAGTAAATTGGGGTAAGTACTCCAGCGTTCTGACCAGCTGTCGAGGTCGCGGCTCGATGGTCCTCCGTGAATGGAAAGCATCAACGGGTATTTTTTGCCTTCTTGATAATTTTCAGGATAGTAAAGAATACCGGTAACCTCATCGTCATTGTAGCCATTCCAGGTGACAACTTCACTTTTAGTGATGGATTTTTTCTCTAATTTTTCATTGAGCGAAATGAACTCCTGCTCGTATTTAATCTTTCCGTTTTTGAGATCGGCAATAAAATACTGAGGAAGTGTTGAAGCGGTTGAATATGAATACAGCACGTGGTCACCGCTCTTGGATACCGCTTCCACGTCAACGTGATCGTTTTTTTCATCCAAATCCACAATCGACTTTTTCCAGCTAGCGCCATTTTTTCGATAATAAGCCAATCTGTTAGTAGCCTTGTTGGCCAGGTTTACAAGCACATCCTCGCCCACAACCGTGAATCCGCCGCCCAATCCTAAATCCCAGTCGAGATCTATTTTGGCAGGTTGCATCGTTTGAAGGTCGAAGAAGTAAAGCTCTGATATCCCAGCTCCGTTCCATTCAGGATCAGAAGAATATTCCGACACAAAATAAAATCCAGAATCATCGCCGGTAAACTGAATGCCGCCAATAGGAAATTCCAATTCCTTCAAAATCTGAGTGACTTCACTAGTCTCAAGATTTTTGAGGTACATCAGCGGATCGCGCTGTGCATCGGCAGGATGACTTAAGCTTTGCTGTACGCTATATACCATCCATTTGTCATTGTGCGAAATCGAATAAGAACCAATAGGTTTTTCATTGCCGGTGATACGTATGATCTTTTTATCAGAAATGCCGAAAGTATAGACGTGGCTGGGCTGCCAGTGCAGCGAATCTTCGACCACAATCACATCGTCCTTTTTTTCTTCGGCCTGGGCATCGTAAAGGGTTTTGCCGTCTTTGGACTCGAAATATATTTTTCCCTTCCGTAAGGTGATCGAAGAAATGCCATTCTCAAATTCGTGCACTTCTTGAGCCTCACCACCATAAATACTGAGTTTCCAAAGTTTCTTGCCCTTATCGCGGGAAGACCGAAAATAGATAGTCTCGCCATCTTCCGAAAAAACCGCATTGTAATTATTTTCCTTACCAGAAGTCAGTTGGGTGGTATGCAATTTTCCATCTTTGGTAACATTTAAACGCGTCAAATACAAATCTGAAACAAATTTATCTTCCTTTTTGATGGGCTTCCGTTTAGACCAAATGACCATGCTTCCGTCAGGCGAAAATGCGGCCGATGAAAGGCTTTCGGTATGAATGATATCTTCAGGCGTCCAGCGGGTGGGATCGTCCTTTTCTTGTTCTGTGGATTGTGCGAAATAAACCTGAACGGTCAAGGCAAGCAGGAAGAATGCATATTTTCTAAGCATGATCTGAAAATATTGATTGGGTTAGAAATAAAATTTTGAATTTACGGCAAACCGTTTCAATTTCTTTAAATTGACCGAATCAAATGCGATAAGGTCTTCAACTATAATCACACTCGCTACTTCATACCAAGCATTTTATCAAGCAAACCGCACCTTTTCACAGCGTGTACACAAACCGGAATGTAATAAACCGAGGTTGAATAAAAGTTTCCGAGGAAAACACCGAAATATTGTTGGCGCCGTTTCTCACCTGCGATTCAATGTTTAATAAGTTGGTTGCTTTTAGCTCATACTCCCACTTGGCATCGCGATCTTTTCGATAAGAAAGCCGGGCATCCCAATTTTGAAATGACTGAGAAGTACCGTTCCCCAAATCCTGATTGGTGTAGCTGTAGCTTGACACGAATGTCACTTGCTTCCAAATATATGCATCGACCTCGATGGAGGGCGCGTTAGTGACAAATTTGGTTTCACGGCTGCCCTGATTGTTGTTGGTAACACTATATCTGTAGTCCACACTTACATTGGGTGCAACCTTAAAATTGGTACGGAAACCTGGTGTGTAGGTTTGGGTAAATCCTTCATTGAGCGATTGCGTCCCTTGAATAAACTGATTGATCTTGCTGTAATTGAAGCTGGTATTGAGGCTTGTACGCACCTTTCCGAAAGTTTTCTGAATCCGGCCAAAAACGTTAACATTTTCATCAGCAAAATTAGAATTAAAAAAAGTACTCGTCCTTATCACATTCTCAAAGTTGGTCAAGCTCCTGATCTGATCAATATTACTCGAGTAGGCCGCTCGGGCAAAAACATTGGTATAGTTAAACAGGTTAAAACTGCTGTAAAAGAGGCTAACATTGTGCGAAAGGGCATTCTGTAAATCCGGCTCACCAAACTGAATGCTGTTGTAATTATTAAAAACCAGTCCTTCTGCAAGACGGGTAACGTCTGTAAACTGATTGCGCATATCGTAGCTCAAGGTCAGCGATTCGCTCTTTTTAAACTGAATACGCGTTTCAAGATCTGGTAATATCCTAAAGAAATTATCTTTATAGGTTTCTCCAAACTGGCTGTTTTTATTGCCATAGGCGTGAATGGAGAATCCGGGCGAAAAGGTGAAAATCCCTTTCTTTAGGCGGTAGTGAACCCCTAAATAAACATCGCTAAATCTGTAATCGGTATCATTGGTCGCTTTCCCTTCATTAAAAGATGGAGTAGGTACAAACCGCTCCCCAGCATCAAGAAATTGAAAAATATTAGAGTTGAATTGCTGACTGCTGAAAATCGTACCCAAGGTAAGATTGATGTTGCTTACCGTATTTAGAATATGGTAATAATCAAGCTTGGCATCCAGCTGATTGGATTTTATCCTTCTGTTTTGGCCTATATCGTAGTTGTTGAGCGTCGTATTCAAGCCCAATGCTTCTGCTGTCCTGTCAAATGCATCCTCGCCATCTGGGTCATTGACCAAAACGGCATTGTAAAAGGGATCCTCGTCTTTGATGAGGTGTTGGGCCTCAAAAGCAAAAATATTATTCTCATCGAGGGTATAATAGTAATTTAGATTTTGATTGATACTAAAGGGACTCACCTGTTCTACCTGTGCAGTATTCCCTACCACTGAAGAAAAGAGATTCTGATCTTGTGAATCGTCAGAAAGCCGACCCAAAACATCGTAGTTCAGCTGATTGTTCAGATCGGGCTGATAGGCGGCGCTGAGCTTTAGCAACCCTTGGTCTGAACGCTCCCGGCTGGATTGCTCGGTCGCCTCATCTGGAATCCCGAGATCTGTATTGGTGTATTGTATAAAGCTGGTTTCCCTTGAAAGAATACGGCTACTGTTGTAGATCAGAAAACCACTCAAGTCCAAGGCAGCATTGGGCGAATAACTGAAATTACCTGCGCCCAGTTTGTTCTCTATTTCAAGAGCATTGTTTTGATTGGTGAGAAAACCCAGGCCGTTATCTCCCAAATCAATACTGGTTCCGCTGTTTGTACTGGGCGCTCTAAAGCCCCCACCAAATCCTCTTATATCCCGGCGCGTCAGGGCTAATTCACCAATGTTGTTTAAATCACCTATAAAATTCAGGCTAAATTCGGGGCTGTAATAAAACAGTTTTGGCTGAATTAAATAGAGTTCTTTTTCTGGAGCCACCCCACCACCAGCGGTAACATTGCCAAACCAAAAACTCTCCTTGCCTTCCTTAAGCTTAATATTTAAAGCAACATTGTCCTGATTATTCGTAACCCCGCTCAATTGATTAACTTCGGAATAATTCCGTAAAACCTGAATCTTATCAACAGCTTTAGACGGAATGTTCTTTGTGCCCAGTTTGGTGTCGCCGTCAAAGAAATCCTTCCCGTTGACCATGAGTTTGTTGACCACCTTGCCCTCCACTTCCACTTGGCCATCTTCATTGATAACCACACCGGGGAGGTTTTTCAGAATATCTTCAAGTTTACGTTCGGTACCCGTGCTGAAAGAATCTGCATTGTAAATTAAGGTATCTCCTTTGACGACAATGGGCATTTCGTAGACGAGTTCGACCTCATCCAAAGAATTTTCATACTCAAGAATATAATCTTTTTGAATATCGGTCTCGCCTGTCGTCAGACTATCTATAAGGGTTTTCATCCCCAGATAACTGATCTGCAACCTATACTTCTGGTTTTTTTTCAGATTCAGGTTATACTGACCTTGTTCATTGGTAATGCCGTAGGATTCAAGACCACCACTTTCAGGATTTAAGGCAACCACATTGGCCAGTTCAAGCGGGGTGTTCAAGCTATCGCGAACAGTTCCCTCGATTTTCACCTGAGCGTGGCCTAAAGATGTCATTAGAAGGATTGCAACAAACAGTATGTCTTTCATAAAATATGGTAACCAAGAAGTTAAGTGGAAGACTTAGGAATGCAAGACTTAACCCCGGCGCCTGCCACGGTTGTTCCTCATTTCAAGCATTTTGCTTTGAATGGTCTCCCGGTATTCCATTTTAGTAATTTCCTGTCCTTTTTCAGGGGCGGAAATTTCTATCTTTTCTTCGGGGTTCATCACCACTTTCGAACAAAGCATGGTGGTGTTTCCTGCACTCACTTCTAGAATGAGACCCGGTAAACCATAATATTCTGCTGGCCCGTGGCTTACTGGAATTTGTAATGTATACCAGGCCTCAACCGTAGTCATAGGGATTTCCTCAATGGTAGAGTCTGTTGTGGTGGCACTTTCTGAGGCATCAGAAGTTGTTTCTTCGAGATCACTCCACGAAAAGTCATACCATAACAACTCTTTGGTCGGGATCAATGTAATGGCTTTAAAACACATATACTGACCTATCTGTTTTGAATCTGAGCCCATTTGCCAAGATATTTTCTGAAGTTTGTCCTTGACGAGAAATCGTTTCCCATAAAACTCCTGGCTTTGTACCAAGGCGTTTTCCTTAACATTTTTATATTGCTCGCCCCTTGCAAAATTCTTTCCCCAAGAATCTGTGGCACCTGACATGGCATCTATTTTTTCTTCTTCTATAAAGACAGATTCTTCCTTATTAAAACTCAGCACATACGTTTTTTCAAGACGGTTCTTGAGCCTAGCCTGTATCTGCTTTTTCTGTGCCTCAGTCATTCTTGCGCCCCACGAACCCAATTCCATTTTTGATTTTGAAAAATAATACGCCTCACCCTGAAATTCCTGAATTTGGGTTTCCGCAGGTAACAAAGCGATAAATACAAAGGCAACAAATAGGGATAGAAGCGTTTTCATAGTGGTTGATTTTATTGTGGAACGAATTTATACAAAGCTTAAACACTTGTGTTCAAGTTTGTTAAAAGATTAACACAGTTACCGATTTTAGTTCTAAAAATTACAAGGAATTTATAATTTTTAAATTTGACAGCCTCAATTCAGTTAGCTGGAATGTAAAAGATAATTACCCATTTCCTAACACTAATAAACTAAAGGCCAAAAGCCTTATCTTCGGTCATCAAAAAAAATAGTTTTGAAACATTCTGTGAAATTTACACTCCCGTTTATACTCTTTTTCTGTATTGTCAGCGCCTATCCCCAAGAACCTGCCCAACCTAAGTTTAAGGACGGTCAAGCACAAGTCGTTCCTGCCTTTGCCGATCCTGAAGAATGGATCCGCGAGGACCTGTGGGTGGAGACTTCTTTTAATACTGATGGCGACGACCGGCCAGACCGTGTTCACGTAGATGTGACCCGGCCTGCGCAAACAGAAAACGGACTCAAACTTCCCGTAATTTATGAGACCAGCCCCTACTATGCAGGTGTCGCCGCCGAAGTTGAGGGGGCATTTTGGGATGTGGAACACGAACTTGGCAAACCACCAAAAGATCACGTTCACCCGTCTGTGACCCGCCGGGGGAAGCGGCCTGTCATTTCAAATTCCCTTATTCGTAACTGGGTGCCGAGAGGATTTATCGTAGTTCACAGCAGTTCGCCGGGAACGGGGCTTTCACAAGGTACGCCCACGGTGGGTGGCGAGAATGAGTCCTTGGCTCCTAAAGCGGTGATCGACTGGCTTAATGGCCGTGCCAAGGGTTATGATGCCCCAATTGGTGGGAATGAGGTCGATGCCTACTGGACCACCGGAAAGGTGGGAATGACAGGCACTTCGTACAACGGCACGCTACCACTTGCAGCTGCAACTACAGGTGTGGAAGGCCTTGAGGTGATTATTCCCATAGCTCCAAATACCAGTTATTATCACTATTACCGCAGCAACGGCCTAGTGCGTTCACCTGATGGATATTTGGGCGAGGATATTACTGTCCTTTATGATTTTATCCATAGCGGCGATGAGGCCAAACGCGCTTTTAATAACCGCACCGTTCGCGATAGTATTATGAGAATCGGGATGGACCGGGTAACCGGAGATTATAACGAGTTCTGGGCAGGCCGTGACTACCTGAATGATATGCAGGGGATGAAAGCCGCGATGCTGATGTCCCACGGTTTTAATGACTGGAACGTAATGCCCGAACATAGCTACCGCATTTACGAGAAAGCAAAAGAAATGGGACTGGAAACCCAGATTTTTTATCATCAGAACGGTCACGGTGGCCCACCTCCTATGGAAATGATGAACCGTTGGTTTACACACTATCTTTATGATGTGGAAAATGGAGTTGAGGATGAAGAATACAAAGCATACATCGTGCGGGAGGATGACCCACGAAGCCAACCAACGGCCTATCTCGACTTCCCAAATCCAGATACGGAGGAGGTTGTTTTATACCCACAATTTGGTGGCAATGATTTTGGTAGCCTAGCGGCGAAAAAATCTCAGAAAGGGAAAGAAACCTTGATCGATGACGTTAGTCTTTCGGGAGCAGATTTGGCTAAGGCCGAAAATTCTCAAAACAGACTTTTGTACACCACGGAAATGTTGACAGAAGACTTGCACATTTCCGGAGTGCCGGAAGTGACCGTGACTCTGGCGAGCAGCAAACCTGCAGCAAACCTTTCAGTCTGGTTGGTGGCGCTGCCATGGGAGGAAGGCGATGACGTCAAAATCACAGACAATATCATCACCCGCGGTTGGGCAGATCCCCAGAACTATAAATCCATCACCGAAAGTGAACCTCTCGAGCCAGGCAAGTTTTACAAAGTTAGTTTTGATATGATGCCAGATGATCAGATCATTAAAAGAGGACAACAAATTGGTTTGATGATTTTTTCAAGCGACCGGGAATTTACCCTTTGGCCTGAAGCAGGAACGGAGCTGACCATTGATCTTTCCAAGACTTCGTTGTCGCTACCTGTGGTAGGTGGCAAAGACGCTTTCGCGAAAGCGATAAAATTATAATTCATTTTGATACCTAACTTCATGACCGTAAAAAATATAATCTCAACACTATTCCTTTTAGTAGTAGGAATTGCTTTTTCTCAAGAAACCAAAGTCAAAAATTTTGCGGAAAGCAAGGGACGCGGCGCATTGGTTTACCAAGACTTCTGTATGCAATGCCATCTACCGACAGGCGCGGGAGTTTCGGGTGTTTATCCGCCATTGGCGAAAGCCGATTTTCTTAAGAAATTTCCAAAAAAATCAATGATGGCAGTAAAATTTGGAATGAAAGGAGAGATCACCGTAAACGGAGAAGTGTACAATAGTATCATGCCCAATCCAGGCCTTCTTGACGAGGAAGTCGCAGATGTGATGAATTACATCAATAGCAACTGGGGGAATGATAACAAAATGGTGACCGAAGCGGAAGTTGTGGCTTTGGAGAAGGAGTGATTTCTTTTAATTCCAAGTTATCAGTAACACCTAGAACCTCCCCGATTTCAACTGGCGTTGAAATGTCCCCTCCTTTTATAAGGAGGGGAGCTTTTGTTTCTATCTTTTCAAACGACTCAAAAACACAAAACCTATTTCAACAATCCAGCTCGTTTCAGTAACGCTTCGGGATTAGGTTCTTTTCCGCGGAAGCGTTTATATAAAACCATAGGATCTTCGGTGCCTCCTTTGGAAAGGATGTGTTCCTGAAACTTTTTCGCGACTGCGGTATTGAAAATCCCTTCTTCCTGAAAATAGGCAAAGGCATCCGCATCCAATACCTCAGCCCATTTGTATGAGTAATAGCCTGATGAATAACCGCCCTGAAAAATATGGGAGAATGAAGTGGTCATACAGATTTCGGCTACATCAGGATAAAGTCGGGTGTTTGCAAAAACAGAACTTTCGTGTGCTTTTACATCTTCGATTCCTTTAGGATCGGCGCCGTGCCAGGACATATCGAGCAAGCCAAAGCTAAGCTGGCGCACCGTCTGCATTCCCTCTTGGAAATTGGCGGCCTTTTTGATTTTGTTGATCAACTCCTGCGGAATCACCTCACCGGTTTCATAATGCTTGGCAAAAAGCTGTAAAGCTTCCGGCTCGTAGCACCAGTTTTCCATAATCTGACTGGGAAGTTCCACAAAATCCCAATACACCGAAGTCCCGCTCAGACCGGGATAGGTTGTGTTTGCCAACATCCCGTGCAGGCCGTGACCAAACTCGTGAAAAAGCGTGGTCACCTCATTAAACGTCAACAAGGATGGTGTTTTTGAAGTCGGTTTGGTAAAATTGCACACATTCGAAATGTGGGGCCGTTCGTCCAAGCCACCCTTTTGAAATTGATCCTTAAACGAGGTCATCCAAGCGCCGCCGCGCTTGCCTTCCCGGGGATGAAAATCTGCGTAGAAAAGGGCGACTTGTTGATCTTCCGTATCCACCACGCGATAGGTGCGCACATCGGGATGGTACACATCCACATCATTCACCTGCTTAAACCGTAAGCCAAATAATTTTTCAGCAATGGTAAAAACACCGTCAATGACATTTTCCAGTTTAAAATATGGCTTTAGCTTTTCGTCATCGAGATCAAAAAGCTTCTGCTTCAATTTCTCGGAATAGTAGCTACCGTCCCATTTTTCCAAACGGTCGATGCGATCGCGTTCTTTCGCGAACGCTTCCAATTCAGCGAATTCTCTTTCTGCCGCGGGTTTGGCCTTTTCGAGCAAATCCATCAAAAAGCGATTAACGTTTTCCGGGGATTTTGCCATACGCTCTTCGAGCACAAAATGGGCGTGGTTTTTATAACCGAGCAATTCTGCGCGCTCTTGCCGTAGATTTACGATTTTTAATACGTTTTGGCGGTTGTCGAGTTCATCACCGTGAAACCCTTTGGCTCCGAATGCCAACGACAATTTTATACGAAGCTCCCGGTTCTTGGCATACTTCATAAACGGAATGTAACTGGGATACTGTAGCGTGATGACATATCCCTCTTTGCCGCGTTCCTGAGCAGCTTCGGCGGCGGCTTCCTTTTCAGATTGTGGCAGACCGTCCAAATCCTTTTCATCGGTAAGATGCAGCTCAAACTTGTTGGTTTCGGCCAAAACATTCTCGCCAAATGTCAGGCTGAGTTTTGAAAGTTCGGAATCTATTTCGCGTAAGCGTGCTTTTTTTTCCTCTGGAAGATTGGCACCGTTGCGGGCAAAACCCTTGTATTTCTTATCTAAAAGCGTTCGTTGCTCTGGCGTCAACTCCAACGTCTGCCGTTTGTCGTAAACCGACTTGATTCGCTTAAAAAGAGTTTCATTGAGCATAATATCGTTTGAAAACTCGGAGAGTTTCGGTGAAATCTCTTGCGCCAGTTTTTGAATTTCGGTGGTAGTCTCCGCACTATTGATATTAAAAAAAGTACTGGTCGCCCGCCTCAAGGTAAGCCCGGAATAATCTAAAGCTGCGACGGTGTTCTCAAAGGTTGGTTCCGCAGGTTGAGTGGCGATAAAATCGATCTCTTTTCTGGCGCGCAGAATGGCTTCTTCTATGGCGGGTTTAAAATGTTCTGTCTTTATTTTTGAAAACGGCACCTCGTCAAAGGCCGTTAATAGTGGATTGTTCATTGTTATTATTATTCTTATTGCAATTTGTTATTTGTTGTGGGTGTCCTCGGTACTCGTTCCGCTGACGCGGAACAATACTCGGACACCTTTGCATCATACTGACCTCAAAGTCTTTTGTCTATTCTCTTTATTCTATTTTCTAATCTCCCTGTTCTTCTGCACTTCTCAAATCGTAAATCGTATTTCGTACTTCACGATCTCACCTCCTTCGCGCCGTCAACCACCTTCTGTTTTAGTCCGTCTTTATAAGCGAGGATTTTTTGGCGGATAGCGGCATCAGAAGCGCCTAAAATCTGTGCGGCAAGAATTCCGGCATTTTTTGCTCCGTCGAGCGCAACAGTGGCGACCGGAACTCCGCCGGGCATTTGCAAAATAGACAAAACCGAATCCCAACCGTCTATTGAATTCCGCGATTTGACCGGAACACCAATTACTGGCAATGGCGAAAGCGAAGCAATCATTCCCGGCAAATGCGCAGCACCACCGGCACCGGCAATGATCACCTGGATTCCGCGCTCGTGCGCATTCTTGCCATAATCAAACAATTTTTCGGGCGTGCGGTGAGCCGAAACGATATCGACTTCGGTTGCTATTCCAAATTCTTTTAGCACGTCTATGGCATCCTGCATTACAGGCAAATCGCTCGTACTTCCCATTATTATCGCTACGCTCATTGGTTTATTATTATTGTTATTTTTTATTCTAATTATTTATTCATTTCCGGCTTTCGACAAACGCTAATTATGGACCCTGGCGGAAATCTTATTGTTATTTTTTATTCATTATCGGTGGCTCGGTACTCGTTTCGCTAATACGAAACGATACTCGGACACCTTTGATACCGTTTAAAACGGTTTTCGAATACTTTCAACCGAAGGTGAAATGTACCGAAAAAACCGTGCAGGTGGCCTCGGTACTCCTTTCGCTAACACCAAACGATACTCGGACACCTTTGATTCCGATTAAAAGGTTTTCGAATACTTTCAACCGAAGGCGAAAGGATACTCGGACACCTTAAATTTCCTTTAAAAGGTTTTCATAATCCTCTTTAATCTTTTCTCTTTTCTCTTTTCTCTTTTCTCTTTCGTCTAAAATCTCATATCTAACATCCAACATCTAGAAAACTACATCTG
Organism: Leeuwenhoekiella sp.; assembly: GCA_049671285.1. Lineage (GTDB taxonomy): Bacteria > Bacteroidota > Bacteroidia > Flavobacteriales > Flavobacteriaceae > Leeuwenhoekiella. The sequence continues at coordinate 22,136 of JBATUQ010000013.1, forward strand.
CACCGGCACCTCAATCCCTAACAATTTAAAACCGCTGGCGATGACTTCTCCCACTTTTTGAGACAGCGCTACGCGGAAAGAAATCTCACTGGCTTCCTCAGCTCCCAAAATCGAAACCTGCTGGTAAAAGCTGTTGAACTCCTTGACCAAATCGTAAGTATAATTAGCAATCAGCGCCGGACTTTGATTTTCTGCGGCCAACTGAATGGTTTCAGGGTATTGACCCAAAACCTTCAAAAGTTCTTTTTCTTTAGGATGCAATATTTTCTGCGGTACTTCGAGCACGACATTGGTTTCTTCCGCTTTGCGTAAAATCGACTGAATCCTTGCGTAGGTATATTGAATGAACGGCCCTGTATTTCCCTGAAAATCGACAGACTCTTCGGGATCAAACAAGATGCGTTTTTTGGGATCGACTTTAAGGATGTAATATTTTAGCGCGCCAAGACCGATCATTTGATAAAGGGCATTCTTTTCGCTTTCGCCGAAACCGTCCAACTTGCCTAGCTCTTCCGAAATCTTCTGAGCGGTTTGCGTCATTTCGAGCATCAAGTCATCAGCATCTACCACGGTGCCCTCACGGCTTTTCATTTTTCCGCTGGGAAGATCTACCATTCCATAACTGAGGTGATAGAGGTTTTCGGCCCAATCGTAACCGAGTTTTTTTAGGATCAAAAACAGCACTTTAAAGTGATAATCCTGCTCGTTTCCTACGGTGTAAATCATTCCGCCAACATCGGGATGATCTTTCACCCGCTGAATGGCCGTACCAATATCCTGCGTCATATAAACTGCCGTGCCATCGCTGCGCAAAACAAGCTTTTCATCCAGGCCGTTTTCCGTCAGGTCACACCAAACGGAACCATCTTCCTTTTCATAAAAAACCCCTTTTTTAAGGCCCTCTTCGATGTTGTCCTTACCGAGTAGATAGGTGTTGCTTTCGTAATAATAACTGTCAAAATCAACGCCCAGGTTTTGATATGTGGTTTTAAAACCATCATAAACCCAACCGTTCATTTTTTTCCAGAGTGCTACCGTTTCAGTATCGCCGGCTTCCCATTTTCTGAGGGTTTCCTGAGCTTCCAAAAACAACGGAGCTTGGCGTTCTGCCTCTTCCTTACTTTTTCCCTGAGCGATCAGGTAGGACTGCTCTTCTTTGTATGCCGTGTCAAACTTTACATAATAATTCCCGACGAGCTTATCGCCTTTATGTCCCTCACTTTTTGGGGTTTCGCCTTGACCAAATTTCTCATAGGCCACCATACTCTTACAGATATGGATGCCGCGGTCATTGATAATCTGGGTTTTATAGACTTTTTTGCCGGAAGCTTTTATGATTTCAGCAACGGAATATCCAAGCAAGTTGTTTCGGATGTGTCCCAAATGCAAGGGTTTGTTGGTGTTGGGTGAGGAGTATTCTACCATCACGGCCTTGCCATCCGGTTTTTGGTGACCAAAGGTTTTTTCGTTTAAAACATTCCGAAGAAAACCAACATAATAGGAGTCTGCGATCACCAGGTTGAGAAAACCTTTTACCACGTTAAACTCGACCACCTCATCCATTTCCTGAACGAGATAATCGCCAATCTGCTCCCCAATCACCGCGGGATTGCCCTTAACCACCCGCAATAACGGAAAAACCACTAACGTCACATCCCCAGCAAAATCCTTGCGGGTAGGCTGCAGTTCGACGATTTCTACTTCTTTATCAAATAAAGCGGTTATTGCTTTTTTTATTTCGGTATCCAACTTGGGATAGATGGTCATGATCAACGTTTTTTAGAAGGGACAAAGATAAGATTTAGGCTGAAGTGTTGGGAGTATAAGGTTTGGAGTTTGTGGTAAAAATGATTCACCCAATAGTGCTAGCTACCAAACGCTGACCACGGCATTCTGAAAATTCTTAACTTTAGAAAAAAAAGATGCTCCTAAACGTTTCGTACAACAATCCCGAAGTCAAACGAAAAATCAATAACGAGGTCGGCCCACCCTTTACGCTACGCGAACGCATAAAATTGGGCGGTATCGGTTCTTCAAAACTGTTTATTACCCAGGCCAGCGTGCAGATCAATAACCTGCTTATCCTGGACAGCTATGTTGACACCTGCAACATCGAGATGCGACCCAATGGAATTTTGGTAGGTTTCCGGTCGCTATTAGAGTCGTACGCACTTGTCATTCCTTATTATAAACTCAGTCTCTACAAGGGCCAAGCCGAAGAATACAGCATTTACCGCGACAATTATTTTATTAAAATTCGCGCAAAGGCCAAAGACACCGCCACCCACAAATTCATTAAAAAGGTGATGAACTATAAAGCGGAAAACCAGCCGGATAGTCCGCTGTAGTTCTTCCGTTTTCTGTTTTCTGTTTTCTGTTTTCTGTTTTCTGTTTTCTGTTTTTAAGAGAATACAAATTGGAAATCTGGTCTTCTCGGTACATTCCTCGTTAACTCGGAATTACTCGAAGACCTTAATTTTCTTAGTCCGAAACCCGAACCCGGAACTTATAACTTTCTAAACGCCTGCTCAATATCTGCAATAATTTCTTCCACTTCTTCAATTCCCGTTGAGAACCGAAGCAAACCATCAGAAATCCCTTGATGATCGCGTTCCTCCTGAGTGAGCAGAAAGTGTGAAGTTTTAGCTGGTGAAAGAATTGTTGATTCCACTCCGGCAAGGCTCATCGAGCTTTTGATCATTTTCAATTCCTTCTGAAATGTATCTGCGTCCAAATGCTTGGCGAGTTCAAAGGAAAGCATCCCGCCAAAGCCGCTCATTTGTTTTTTTGCAATAGCGTGATTAGGATGCGATTCCAGTCCGGGGTAATACACCTTTGCGACCTGTTCTTGTTTTTCGAGCCATTGGGCGAGTTGCAACGCATTTTCGCTCTGCTGTCGCACCCGCAGCACCAAAGTTTTCAGACTTCGCTCGAGCATCCAAACGGTAAAATCGCTCAGGCTTCCGCCAAAGTTTACGGCCCGCTGCCAGATCATTTCCCGATGTTCGGCAGAGCAGGCAACGGCACCGGCAGTGATGTCACTGTGGCCGCCCATATATTTGGTCGCGCTGTGAATGATGATATCAATACCAAAATCCCTCGGATTCTGATTTACCGGCGATGCAAACGTATTGTCCACCATACTCACCAAGCCGTGTTTATTAGCCAGATCGCCTACCATTTGCAGGTCGGTGACGGTCATCAGTGGGTTTGACGGAGTTTCGGTATAAAGGACTTTTGTGTTTTCCTGTATTGCTTTCGCGAAAGCTTCTCTGCTAAGATCCTCGGTGAGCGTGTAGGTAATGCCGCAACGACTCAGTTCTTCGCGAATCATATTTTGGGTACCTCCATAAAGCGTCTTTTGAAGCACCACGTGATCCCCGGCTTTAAGAAATGCCAGCATTGTAGTCGTGACCGCCGCCATCCCGCTGCCAAAGATCATCCCGCTTTCGGTGCCCTCGAGCGCCGCGATCTTATTTTCCAGCTTTTCTTGATTGGGCGAATTGAACGAACGTGGATACCGTTTCATCTCGACATCTTCAAAGGCGTAGGACGTAGACATAAAAATGGGCGAAATCGCGCCTTTAAATTGCGTATCCTTCACCTCGCCGGTGTGTACGCAAACGGTATTTAGATTATTCTTTTGATTGGCCATTGATATTATTTTGGTTGCCTAAATTACAAAACCAATAACGGTTGACCTTAGCAGTATCCTTTTTTTGAGCCCAAATCTTTCCGCAGAAAAACGTAACTTTTACACATAAAAAACCAACAACTGAAACAGTACTATGAAAACGAAACTTCTATACCTTTTACTTGCAGTGTCCTTTGTGGCTTGTAAGAATGTCGAAAAATCTGAAAATGAAACATCTGCTGAAAACACCGCGATGGATACCACAACTAAGGACGAAAAAGCTCTAGAAGCATCCGACTTTGAAATTACGCCAATTTCACATGCAACCGCTGTCTTTACCTGGGACAAAAAAGTCTTTTACATCGACCCTGTAGGAGGCGCGGAAGCTTTTGAAGGTCAACCCGAACCGGATATTATTCTGATCACTGACATACATGGCGATCATTTGAATAAGGAAACGCTTGAAGCAGTCGCCACCTCAGAATCTCAGATCATCGTTCCTCAAGCGGTGGCAGATCAACTGGGCGATGGTTTTTCGCCAACACTTACTATTTTAAACAATGGCGAAACCGCAGATATAATGAATTTTACAATCAAGGCCATCCCGATGTACAACCTCCGCGAGGAAGCCAAACAGTTTCACACTAAAGGCCGCGGTAATGGCTATGTGCTCGAAAATGATGGAATGCGGGTTTATTTTTCTGGCGACACCGAAGACATCCCAGAAATGCGAAACCTCAAGAATATAGACAAAGCCTTCATTTGTATGAACCTGCCATACACTATGACCGTAGAAAGTGCTGCTGATGGTGTTTTGGCATTTGCCCCAGATCAAGTCTATCCTTACCATTTTAGAGGTCAGGGCGGACTGAGCGACACTGATAAATTTAAGGAACTGGTCACAGCCGAAAATGACGACATTGAAGTGGTAATGCTGGATTGGTATCCTAATATGTAGAAAAGGCCTCCCCCATCACCTTCACACGTAGGGGTTAAGTAACTCCTCCCCTTGGGGGAGGCTGGGTGGGGATTGGGGAATCTACTCCCACTTCGCAATCAAAACTTCTAAACCCTGTTTAATTCCACCAAAATAGTCTTGCTCTTGGAACTTGGGCAGGATGATACGGTTTATGATGTTGCGGCACATTTCTTCGGGAAGGACGTTTTTAACATTTTCACCCGTAGAAATTCGTATCGCCCTTTGTGAAATACTGAAAAGCAAGATCAAAC